>NZ_CADEGK010000158.1 GCF_902826855.1 uncultured Phenylobacterium sp.
CACGGCCAGCCGGGCGAGCATCGCATCGGGATCGATGGGCAGCGGCTCGGACATCTTGGCCGGGAGGGTAAAGAGCAGGTGCGTCAGAATCGGTCGCAGCGAGTCATGCCGCGTGCACTTTTCTTCGACGAGCCTGGGGAGGGGACAAGCGGCTTTGCCGATGCTATCATTTGCATGTACGACGTAAATCAAACATCTGTTCGAGGACCCTTCATGGCCCTGCCGCCCGTTCTCCGCGACCGCCTACGCATCCCTGTGATCGCCAGCCCGCTGTTCATCATCTCGGTGCCGGAGCTGGTCATCGCCCAGTGCAAGGCCGGCATCGTAGGCTCGTTCCCGGCGCTGAATGCGCGGCCGGCCGCGATGCTGGACGAGTGGCTGCACCAGATCACCGAGGAGTTGTCGATCTGGGACCGCGATCATCCGGACACGCCATCCGCGCCGTTCGCGGTGAACCATATCGTCCACAAGACCAGCGACCGGCTGATGCACGACGTGGAGGCCACCACGAAGTGGAAGGTCCCAATCATCATCACTTCGCTGGGCGCGCGGGAGGACGTGAACCAAGCGGTGCACTCGTACGGCGGCGTCGTGCTGCATGACGTCATCACCGACAGGTTCGCCCGCAAGGCCATCGAGAAAGGCGCCGACGGCCTGATCCCGGTGGCGGCCGGGGCCGGCGGCCACGCCGGCGGGCTGTCGCCCTTCGCCCTGGTGCAGAGCCTGCGCGAGTGGTTCGACGGGCCGATCGCGCTCTCGGGCGCCATCGCCACCGGCCGCGCGATCCTGGGCGCCCAGGCGATGGGCGCCGACCTGGCCTATATCGGCTCGGCCTTCATCGCCACGCAGGAGGCCGCCGCGGCCCAGGCCTACAAGGACATGATCGTCGCCTCGACCGGCGAGGACATCGTCTACACGAACCTGTTCACCGGGGTGCACGGCAACTACCTGGCCCCCTCGGTGATCGCCGCGGGCCTGGACCCGAACGACCTGCCGAAGTCCGACCCGTCGGCCATGAACTTCGGCTCGGGCGGCAACCAGAGTTCCAAGGCCTGGCGCGACATCTGGGGTTGTGGGCAGGGAATCGGGGCCGTGAAGGACATCCCCACCGTCAGCGAGCTGGTGGACCGGCTGGCCGCCGAATACGAGGCGGCCAAGGCCGAGCTGGCGCTCAAGACCTCCTTCACCTCCGGCAAGGTCCTGCTGGCGGCGGAGTAGGTCGGCCCCGCCTCGGCGGACCATCCCCGACTTGCCAAACTAAGACGTCATGGCCCGGCTTGTCCGGGCCACCCATGATCTCCGCGGCGGCGGATGGAGCGCAGCGGCGCCGCTGCGGGCGCTCGGCAACGAGGCCGATCATGGGTCGCCCGGACAAGCCGGGCGATGACGACCGAAGTGAGATGGTGGCCCTACGGCTGCGTGGCCAGCATGTGCTGGCGGTAGCGGTCCGAAAGGGCCTTCTCGTCGTGCGGCGGCGGACCGCGGCCGGCCATGAGTTCGCCGAGATGGTCGAAGTCGCCATGCCAGCCGCTCAGCGTGCCCGGGCGCCAGGGGTTGTCTGCGCCCGCCGGGTGTTCGGCCGGATCGGCAGGCCAGTTATGGTGCTTGGTCCAGGATCCGGGCGTGATCCGCTGGACGAAGACCATGCGGGTGCCGCCATCGACCGTTTCCAGCCGGAACTCCCAATAGCTGTCCGGGTAGCTCTCTGCACCGGGCTGCGGGCCACCATAGCGCACGTAGCCGGGTGGCTCGAACGCCGTGATCACGCCCTTGAAGTCGATCGTCGGCGCGCCGAGCGAATAGGTCCCGCCCACGCGCGGATCGATCCGCGCCTTGAGACCTGCGCGCAGGTGGGTTTCACCGAAGAACCACTGACCGACCTCATTCTGGTCGGTCACCGCGCGCCATACCCGCTCGATCGGGTGCGGATAAATTCGCACGAATTCGATGGTCCAGCGGTCGATGAACCGCGCCAGGTCTGCCTCAGCCATCACCTTCCTCCTGATCCTTGATGCGATCGAGGTGCGCGCCCAGACGATCGAAGCGCGCCTTCACGGCATCGAGCTGGGCGTCCATCCACTCACGAGCCTCGCCCAGCCTCTCGGGCTCCAGGCGATAGAGCCGCGACGTCGCCTGCTGGCGGTATGAGACGAGCCCGCTCTCCCGGAGCACCTTCAGATGCCGCGAGACCGACGGCCCGGCGATGGGAAAGCGGCCGGCGATCTCGCCCGCGCTGCGCTCGCCGCGCGCCAGCATGGCGATGATCTGCCGCCGTGTGGGGTCGGCCAGGGCGTCGAAGGTATCCATGCCTCTATATAGCATGTCAGCTAAATAGAAGAAAGGATAACTAAGCGAGCGGTCCCCTGAGACGGCGTTCCATGCGATATGCAATTAGACTACATAACGAGACGGCGCCTTGGGCGCGGCCATGGTGTGGAGAAAAACTGAGGCCGCCCTTAGTCTAATCCTACTGACCCAGTAGGATTAATGGGTTTATCTCCGCTTCATCGACGAGGAGCGACGCATGAGCACGCTTGCACATACTGGAACCGCCATCCGCAGCCTGACCCTGGCGGCCCTTATGTGCGGGGTGGGGCCGGCGGCTCTGGCGCAGGCCATTCCGACCGCGACAGGCGCTCAACCCGTCGGCATCAGCCAGGAGCAGCTCCTGGCGTTGGTCGGGCGGCTGGATGCGCTGGAGCAGCGCAACGAGACGCTCGAAGCCCAGATCCTCGACCTGAAGGCGGCCCAGACCGGCGGCGACCAGGCGCTGCGCGAGGAGGCGAGGGCCAACACCGTTTCGCTGGCCAATGGGCGGCCGACCTTCTCCACCGGCGACGGCCAGTTCACCGCCTCACTCCGCGGCATCATCCAGCTGGACGCGGCGCAGTACGACCAGCGCGGTCCCGGCCCGCTGGCCACCGACTTCCGCCGCGGCTCGGTGGGCGACGCCGTCGAGGCCGACCGCGCCCGCGACCTGGGCGACGGGACCAATTTCCGCCGCGTGCGCTTCGGGGTCGAGGGCAAGGCCTGGGGCGACTGGAACTACAACCTCCTGTTCGACTTCGGCGGCTCGGGCGTCGAGGAGGCCGGCAAGATCACCAACGCCTACATCGAGTACGCGGGCCTGAAGCCCTTCCGCTTCCGCGTGGGGGCGTTCTCGCCGATCACCGGGCTGGAGGACGCGACCTCGAACACCGCTTCGCTGTTCCCTGAGCGGGCCGCCCCGACCGAGCTGGTCCGCGGCTTCGCCGGAGGCGATGGGCGCACAGGGGCGGCGCTGCTGGCCAACGGCGAGCGCTGGAGTGTCTTCGGCGCGGTCACCGGCGCGACCGTCACGACCCAGGCATTCGACGAGCAACTGGGCGTCATCGGCCGGGTCACCTGGTTGCCCCTGAAGGGGCAGGACAGCCTGGTGCACGTGGGCGCGAACGTGAACCTGGTGGTCAATCCCGCCACGACCGGACCGGACGTGGGGCCGGCGGGCGCGGCCTCGCCGGTGCGGCTGCGCGAGCGGCCGGAGATGCGGGTGGACGGCACGCGGCTGATCGACACCGGCAACATCGACGCCGACAGCCTGGCCAGCTACGGCGTGGAGCTGGGCTGGCAGCAGAAGCAGTTCACGCTGCAGGGCGAGTACTTCTGGATCGACGTGGAACGGCGCAACAGCGTGTTGGCCGATCCGAGCTTCAACGGCTGGTACGGCCAGGCCGCGTGGACGATCACCGGCCAGCCGCGGCGCTACAACGCCGCGAACGGCGGCTTCGACGTACCGCGGGTGGAGAAGCCGTTCAGCCTGAAGGGCAAGACCTGGGGCGTCTGGGAGCTGGCGGCCCGCTACTCCGAGCTGGACCTCGACGACCGCGCCGGCGGGCTGGGCGCGGCGCTGCCGGTGGGCGGGATCCGCGGCGGCGAGCAGCAGATCTTCACGCTCGGGCTCAACTGGTATCCGAACAACAACGTGCGCTTCCTAGCCGACTACCAGCGGGTGGAGGTGAACCGCCTCTCGCCCGGCGGGACGGCCTTCGGCGCGGGGGCGCTCACGCCGCCGGCGGGCGTCCAGATCGGCCAGGACCTCAACATCTGGTCCTTCCGCACCCAATACGCCTTCTAGCCCAACCGCAGGGACTTTCACGAATGACACACGACCTCACCGTGAGCCGTCGCGGGCTGCTGTCCGCGGGCGCTGGCGTCGGCGCAGCTGCACTCCTCCCCGCCGCAGCGCTGGCGCAAGGCTCCAAGGCCACCACGCTGCTGAACGTCAGCTACGACCCGACGCGCGAGCTCTACAAGGAGATCAACGCCGCCTTCGCCGAGTACTGGAAGGGCCGCACCAACCAGGTGTTGACCCTCAACCAGAGCCACGGCGGTTCCGGCAAGCAGGCGCGCTCGGTGATCGACGGGCTGCAGGCCGACGTGGTGACCCTGGCGCTGGCCGCCGACATCGACGAGATCGCCGCGCGGGCCAAGCTGCTGCCGGCCAACTGGCAGAGCCGGCTGCCCAACAACTCGGCGCCCTACACCTCGACGATCGTGTTCCTGGTGCGCAAGGGCAACCCGTGGAAGATCCGCGACTGGCCGGATCTGATCAAGCCGGGCATCGGGGTGATCACGCCCAATCCGAAGACGTCCGGCGGCGCGCGCTGGGGCTACCTGGCGGCGTATGCGGCGGCGGCGAAGACCGGCGGGGACGCGGCGGCGCAGGCCTATCTGGCCAAGCTGTTCAAGAACGTGCCGGTGCTGGACACCGGCGCCCGCGGCTCCACCACCACCTTCGCCCAGCGCAAGATCGGCGACGTGCTGCTGACCTGGGAGAACGAGGCCTACCTGACGATCGACGAGTTCGGGCCGCACGACATCGTCTATCCGTCCAGCTCGATCCTGGCCGAGCCGTCGGTGGCGCTTGTGGACAAGAATGTCGACCGCCACGGCACGCGGACGCTGGCCACCGGCTATCTCAACTTCCTCTACAGCCCGCGCGCCCAGGAGATCATCGCCAAGCACCACTTCCGCCCGCGCGACCAGGCCGCCTTCGCCAGGTACGCCCGCTACTTCAAGCAGATCCCGCTGGTGACCGTCGACAGCGCGTTCGGCGGATGGAAGAAGGCCCAGGCCACCCACTTCGCCGACGGCGGCGTGTTCGACCGGATCTACAGGCCGTGACCGACCGGTTCGCCGCCGCCCCGATCGTCCGCCCGGTCACCGATCCTTGGCCGCGGCGGGCGCGGCTTGTCGAGCATTCGATCCTGCCGGGCTTCAAGCTCTCGCTGGGGATCACGCTGATCTACCTGTCGCTGATCGTGCTCCTGCCGCTGACCGCGCTGGCGGTGCGGCCTTGGGAGATCGGGGTCGAGGGCATCCTCAGGACGCTGACCGATCCGCGGGTGGCGGCGGCGTTGAAGGTGAGCTTCGGCATCTCGCTGGCCGCGGCGCTGGTCAACGCGCCGCTGGGGCTGATGCTGGCCTGGACGCTGACCCGCTACCGTTTCCCGGGGCGGCGGATCATGGAGGCCCTGGTGGATCTGCCGTTCGCCCTGCCCACGGCGGTGGCGGGCATTGCGCTGACGGCGATCTATGCGCCGAATGGGCCGCTGGGGGCGCTGTTCGCCAAGATCGGGATCAAGACCGCCTATTCGCCGGTGGGCATCTTCATCGCCCTGGTGTTCATCGGCCTGCCGTTTGTGGTGCGCTCGATCCAGCCGGTTCTGGAGGACCTCGACAAGGACGTTGAGGAGGCCGCCCAGACCCTGGGCGCCAACGACTTCCAGCGGGTGCTCCACGTGGTGATTCCGGCGATCGGGCCGGCGATCCTGTCCGGCGTCAGCCTGGCGTTCGCCCGCGCGGTCGGGGAATACGGCTCGGTGATCTTCATCGCCGGCAACTTGCCCCTGAAGACCGAGATCGCGCCGCTGCTGATCGTCATCAAGCTGGAGGAGTACGACTACGCCGGGGCGGCGACCATCGGCCTGGCCATGCTGGCGATCTCGTTCGGGGCCCTGGTGGTGATGAACATCGCCCAGATCTTCCTCGCCCGACGGGGGCGCGCATGACCGCTGCGGCGACCACTGCGCGAATGCCCCGGCGCGTTCCCGGACGCAGGAGCTTCGCGCCGGTGATGATCGTGGGCTCGGCGCTGGCCATGGCAGGGCTGATCCTCATGCCGCTGGTGGTGGTGTTCCATGACGCCTTCGCCGAGGGCGCGGGGCGGTACCTGCAGGCGCTGACGGAGCCGGACGCGATCGCGGCGGTGAAACTCACCCTGCTGGTGGCCGCCATCTCCGTGCCGCTGAACGCGGCGTTCGGGGTCGCGGCGGCCTGGGCGATCAGCAAGTTCGAGTTCCGCGGCAAGAGCGTGCTGCTGACCCTCATCGACCTGCCGTTCTCCATCTCGCCGGTGGTCTCGGGCCTGGTCTGGGTGCTGCTGTTCGGGGCCCAGGGGTGGCTGGGGCCGTGGCTGCTGGAGCACGACGCCAAGGTGATCTTCGCCGTGCCGGGGCTGGTGCTGGCGACCCTCCTGGTCACCTTCCCGTTCGTCGCCCGCGAACTGATCCCGCTGATGCAGCAGCAGGGCGCCGACGAGGAGGCCGCGGCGCTGACGCTGGGAGCCAGCGGCCTGACCACCTTTCTTCGGGTGACCCTGCCCAACATCAAGTGGGCGCTGCTCTACGGCGTCCTGCTCTGCAATGCGCGCGCGATGGGTGAGTTCGGCGCGGTCTCCGTGGTCTCCGGCCACATCCGCGGCCTGACCAACACGCTGCCGCTTCACGTCGAGGTGCTCTACAATGACTACGACTCCGTCGGCGCCTTTGCGGCGGCCTCCATCCTCGCAGGGCTCGGGATCATCACGCTTGTCCTCAAGACCCTCCTCGAGTGGCGCGTATCGGGGGGCCTCGCTGGTGGCCGCAAACACTGACGACACGCTGGCGCTGGAGATCCGCGGGATCTCCAAGCAGTTCGGCCGGTTCCCGGCGCTCAAGGACGTGTCGCTGCAGGCGCGGGACAAGGAGTTCCTGGCGTTGCTGGGGCCGTCGGGCTCAGGCAAGACCACGCTGCTGCGGGTGCTGGCGGGCCTGGAGCAGCCGGACACCGGCGAGGTGCGCTTCGGCGGCGAGGATTTCCTGGCGCTGCCGGTCCGCCAGCGGAAGGTCGGCATGGTGTTCCAGCACTACGCCCTCTTCCGGCACATGACCGTGGCCCAGAACATCGCGTTCGGCCTGACGGTCCGGAAGCGCTCGGAGAAGCCGTCTCGGGCCGAGATCAAGGACCGCGTGGCCCACCTGCTGGAGTTGGTGCAGCTGGAGGGGCTCGAACAGCGCTTCCCCAGCCAGCTCTCCGGCGGCCAGCGCCAGCGGGTGGCGCTGGCCCGGGCGCTGGCCATCGAGCCCAAGATGCTGCTGCTGGACGAGCCGTTCGGGGCGCTGGACGCCCAGGTGCGCCGGGAACTCCGGCGCTGGCTGCGCGACCTGCACGAGCGCACCGGCGTCACCACCGTCTTCGTCACCCACGACCAGGAGGAGGCGCTGGACCTGGCCGACCGGGTGGCGATCCTGAAGGACGGCCAGCTGATCCAGCTGGGCCAGCCGAACGAGGTCTACGAGCAGCCGGCGACGCCGTTCGTGTTCGACTTCCTGGGCCAGGCCTGCCGCATGCCGGGCTTGGTGGAAGGCGGTCGCCTACGGATCGCCGACTGGGAGAGCGAGGCCCCGAAGGACGCGCCACAGGGCGCCGTAGAGGTGTTCTTCCGGCCGGACGAAGTGGCCTTCGCGCCGGCCGACGGCGCGGGTCTGGCGGCGGAGGTCACCGGCGTGGCCCAGCGGGGCCCGGACGTGCGCATCGACTGCCGCATCGAGGGGCAGGTGATGGAGCTGGAGGCCCACGGCCCCACCTTGCCCCCTGGCGTTGCGCCTGGGCTGTCGGTGCGGATCAAGCCGCTGCGGCCGATGGTGTACCCGGTCGCCTGACGAGCCTCAGATGCCCAGGTCGAGCAGGTTGTAGTCCTTCAGAGCCCCGCGCGCGTCGTCGTCCCAGCGGAACGACTGGCCGGCCTGCGCGTGGGGCGCGTAGACGAAGGGAGTCTCGTGCGGGAAGCGCTGGCGGCGGGCCTCGATGGCCACGCCGATCACCCGGGCGCGTTCGGCGATCCTTGCAGCGTCGTAGACCGCCTCGGCGTTGTGGATGCCGCCGCCTTTGATGCCGAGGACCGAGCGGCGGCGGTGGAAGCCCATGTTGATCGTCACGCGCCAGTCGCGGGTGGTGTTGGCGAACGACCCGTGGACGGCCTGGCGGTTGGTGATGGCGACATCGCCCGGCGCGCAGACCAGGGGGACGGCCTGGGGCAACCTCTCGGTCCCCGCTGCCGCGACCATGGCCGCGATATCGACCTTGCCCACCCGGTGCGAGCCGGGGACGACCCACAGGCCGTTGGCCGCCGTGCATCCGTAGAGTTGGCCCATCAGGTTGAAGCCGTGCGAGCCCTCGTCGAGGTCGGGGCTGTCCCAGTGTGTCCAGCCGTCCTGGTGCCAGGCCACCGAGGCGCCGAGGCCGGGCGCCTTCATCCAGAGCGCCTCGTTGAACGGCACGAAGTCCGGCCCGTTGATGGCGGCCGCCACGGCCAGCAGCTGCGGATGGCCGTAGGTCCTCAGGCAGGCGTCGGAGAACTGCAGCGAGCCCAGCACCACGTAGACCACCTCGTCGGGGGCGTCGGCGGCGGCGGCGGGCTCGAACATTTTCACCGGATAGCGGCCATGGGCGGCCTTGGTGCCGCCGACCGGGTCGCTGAGGGGCCTGGCCCAGACGAGGTTCATCCCCGCGTGGCCGACGCCCAGCGCCGGACGGCCCTCGGCGTCGGTCTCGGCGCCGCGATGGACCGGCAGGCGCGACTGGATGTCGTGGAAGTCGGCGTCGACGTCGGCCAACTCGTCGGCCTGCAGCACCCTCTCGAAGACGTAGAAGCCGCAGCGGGTGTAGGCCTCGCGAATCTCAGGATGCAGGTCGCCGTCGGCCGTGAAGCGTATGGGGCCGCGGTTGCCCAGCGCCCGCGCCCGCGCCTCGCCCTCGGCGCAGTAGGCGCGCATCGCCTCGTCCTCGCGGCCATAGTCCGCGGCGAAGTCGCCCACCGGCTTGTTCATCGAAACCTCCCAATAGCGCCAGCGCGGAGCGGCAGGGGTCGAGGCCCGAGACTGGACCCGCAGCGGGCCGCGGGCAATGGGATCGCGCTGGGGCCGCCGCTATCGCCGACTATGCAGGCTCCTGCTGGTCGGCGAACTGGTCTTCGAGATAGCGAAGGTCGGCGGTCATGCCGGTGTTGGCCGTCACGCCCAGGCCCAACCACGCCTGCATCTGCGGACTGAGCTGCGCCTGTGTCTCCGGCGAGAGCACGGCGTTCCAGTTCACCTGCGGACGCAGGAACGGCACCGTGTAGTAGCCGAACAACAGGGCGCGATCCTGATCGGCGGTGATGTTGGCGCCGGAGGTATGCCACATGCGGCCTTCCATCACGACGATGGAGCCGGCCTTGGCTTCGAAGGGGCGCAGCCGCTTGTGGGCGTCCGGCGGCACGTCGGCCCGGGTTGTCCACTTGTGACTGCCGGGGATGAAGAGCGTGGCGCCGTTCTCGAACGTGACGTCGGTCAGGCACCAAATGATGTTCATGGCCCAGGGCGTGAGCCACGGCTCCGGCACGACCAGCGACTGGTCGGAGTGCAGGGCCATCGACTTCGAGCCGGGTCGCGCGATGTTGGCCGTGAAGTTGGAGATCAGGAACTCAGGCCCGACCACCGCACGCACCATCTCCACGGCGACCGGATGCTGGATCAGCTCGCGGAAGATCTCGTCGAGCTCGAGCAGGTAGAAGACGCGCACGTTGCTGGGGTTCGGGTCGAGCACCGGCATGTAGGTCGACTCGCCGCGGCGCTCGAACTCGCGAGCCGCGCGCCAGAGCCGGTCGAGCGCCTCGCGCGTGCGCTCCGCGTCAAGCACGTCGGGGATGACGCACCACCCCTCATCCTGCAGCTGCCTCCGATGGTCCATCGTCGCACCGTCCTAGCCCGTGGGCGACATCGCGCCTCACCTGCGATGCACGTTAGCCCCCCGCGGGCCGGAGAGAAACAAGGCGCGCCGTGACCCGTGGCGCCGCATCTCGGCGCCTATGCCTGTGGAGCCTCCGCATGTGGCGGCGGCACGGTCAGGAGTGGGTCATGCGGGCAGGGACAATGGCGGCGGCAGCCGCGGTGTTGGTGGCGGCGGTTGCGGGCTCGGGGTCAGCCCAGGCGGCCTACTTCGTCAACGCCGTGGCGCAGCTAGGCTCGGAGGTCGACGGCGGCCAGCAGACCAACGGCCCCACGTCGGCCACGGCGAGCGTCGGCGACGGTCGCGTGACCGCTTCGGTCGACCTCACCAGCGGCCAGGTGAAGAGCTACACCAGCTTCTACGGACCCGACTCCCCCAGCGACTTCGGCAGTTCCGCTGGCGTGTTCGGCGACCAGGTGACCTTCTCAGGGAACGGCCCGGTCAACTTCTCCTTCGGCTTTGACGGCCAGATCGATCTCGACGTCTACGACCCGGAGAACACCAGCACGATCTTCTTCCTGGTCACCGCCAACCTCCGCGTCTTCAACGCGGGCTCGGGCGCCAATTCGAGCAACTTCGTCAGTCACGGAGGCGCGCTCGTGTCGGATTCCTTCAACTGGACGTTCCGGCCAACGGACTCGTTCTCCATGAGCTTCGACGAGCTGCTGCAAGGGTCGACCCTGGTTTCGGCCGGCGGGACCTACGACGTCTTCGCCAGCTTCTCGCCGGCGGTGGCCCTCAACGGTCACGACGCCGACGTGACCATGGACTTCTCGCAGACCGCCACCTTCGGCATCACGCCGGACGACCCGGGCGTGAAGTTCACCTCCGCCTCCGGCGCCCTGCTGGGCAGCGCCCAGACGATGGCCGCGGTTCCGGAGCCAGGGACCTGGGCGCTGATGATCGCGGGCTTCGGCTTGGCCGGAGCCGGGCTGCGACGGCGGCGGGCGGCCTTGGCTT
>NZ_CADEGK010000159.1:0-7017 GCF_902826855.1 uncultured Phenylobacterium sp.
GGGACGGACCTGGGCCCCGGCAAGGCGCCCGGGTCAACGTCCTAGCATGCAGGCGATCCACTTGGTGTGTCGCCGCGAGGGCGCCCTACTGAAGAATTTGAGTCCCATCGATCCTGTCAGGGGCCGCTATCGTTCGGGCTTCTGGAACCTAGGCCGCGAGACCGCGCAGGCTCTGGTCGGCGGCTGGGTCTATTTGCACGAGACAAAAGCAAGGCGATCAGCGTTCGGCGGTAAGGTCTTACGGTGGCGTGAAGTGCTCTACCGCGGCGAACGCCTGGTCGAGTTCGACCTCCAGTACACACCCAACGTCCGCGAGCAGAAATGGCGCGGCGAAGCGCACGGCAGGGCTTGGACTGGCGGCTTGGTCGTCGCTGACCTGGCTCACGAAGAGCCGGATCGCTCCGAACCTGGCTGCGGCTAGGGTCGGCCCCGCCGCGAGTTCCACGACCGCCCCTGAGCGGGATCCCGGCTCGGGCGATCTTGCGAAGCGGGTCGTGATGACCCGCGATCTGCGCGGAGCCGAGCGGCGCAAAACGGTCTGGGCCGGGCGGCGGTTGCAATCGGCTGGGTGCGCGACTGCCGGGCCGAAGCGGTTGCGTTCCTGACTTCGTGCTCGTCGGACCTATCGCGGGTTCCGTGCCACAGAGCCGTCCGAAGAGTCCTGAACGCCCGCAGGCGCCGGTTGATCAGCAAATGCTGGCTTGGCATGCGTGAAATCGTTGGCAGCCCCACCCACAGAGCGTCCCGCTCTGAATGTCCTCCCGAAATCCCCGCTGCGGTTTTTCCGTCCGGCTTGCTATTGCCTTGCCTGAATTTGATCAATGGCAGCCTCATGTCGCACGTACGCCCTCATCCATTCGACCAGACGTGAAGGACTTGTTCAGTCGCTCGGACCTATGAGTGAGCAGGGTGCAACACCTCGCGTAGTATGGAGGCAAGCTTGATCGGCGGGACTTTCTCCTCAGCCTTGGCGCTCGACGTTGGGCAAACCCAAGAGTCGGCAGGAGCCGTTTCGCTTGGCGCACCGCTGATGGGCAACATCGATTTTGCCCAAGACGTGGATCTCTTCAGGGTCGATCTCCTGGCCGGCCGCTCCTATCGCTTCTATTTGGAAGGCGTGGATACCAACGCCGGCACACTGGTCGACCCTCTACTCGGCCTGTTTAGCGTCCGCGATGGAGCGTTGGCCTATGAGGCCACATGGGACGACGACGAGGCGACGCTCAACAGCGCCGGCGTCTATGCTGCTGCGGAGTCTGGGCGTTTCTATCTCGCTGTGAAATCCTTCGACGACGAGGTTGGTAGCTATCGGCTCACGTTTGTCGAGGCCCGCACCAGCGCCGTCTTCGACACGGCCGCGGCCAATATCCTCCGATCCACGTCCGCGCTGGTTATCGATGACGTCACTCGGGAGTTCGCCGCCGGCGACTGCACTCAGGATGAGGCGATCGCACGCCTGGTTCAGGCTGCAGACGCTACCACGTCGGTGGCGACGCTGAGTTACCAGTTCTTCACCGGAGAAATCCCCACGGCCGCCGGTCTAGACTATCTCGTCTCGCCCGGTGGCCCCAACCCGAACAACCTCAACAGTGCCTACTTCCAGTCGTTCAATCTCGAAAACCGCTACATCAACTTCGCAGTTGGCTTGGGAACGTTCGGTGAGGGCAAAGTCCTCTTCACGGCCGAATACGCCGCTCTCAGCTTGGCCGGGGCAACGAAGAAGGCCTACGGCGAGATCTTCGGAGCCGCCCCGTCCGACGCCAAGGTCGCAGCCATCCTGTCGGGCGGCCGGGACCTCTACTTCGCAAGTTACGGCGGTGATGGCGCCGACGGCATCGGGACTAAGGCCGCAATGGTGGGTTGGTTGCTCGCCGAGGCGGAGAAGGCCGACCTCGGCGTTTATGCGAAATCCAACGCCGCCTTCCTCACCGACCTCGCCGACGGTGCGACCTACAACGTTGATATCGTTGGGACCTATGCCAGGCCGGAGTACACGTACCTCGAAGGGTAGGCATGCGCGCAAGGCGTGGTCCCCCGGCAACGTCCGGCGGAACTCGACTTCACCTCAGTAGGCAAGACACGGCAGACGGACGGCGTATGCCTGTACAAGCTGCGGACGGCGAGGGCTTGTCTATGGGCGGCGACTGCCACCACCAGCGACCATCTCACGCGCGCAGAGGCCCCGCCCATCGCCTTGCCGGTCAGGGGCACGCGCTTGGGGAAACTCGACCGCGCTCGACCTCAATCCACCTCCTCTTGTATCGGCCCGCCGACAGCTTTGCCGAGTCCGGGCACGGTCTGACGGAAAGCCTCGGTGAATCGGGCGACGAAGCGACATGGGCCTTGAAGGGGTCATGCCAGGAGACGCTTCACAGCTCTCGCTGATCACGACCTCTCGCCGCCCAGTGTTGAGGCTGGGGCTGTCGAGCCAGGCGGCTTGTTTCCGCATTGGGGCCTTGATGCTCAGTGTCGCGACCCCGGGCCCTGTCCCCCATCCCACGACGGTCCGCGTCGGCAGGTGCGCGTGCCGCGTTGAGTGCGAGCTTCGATCTGTCTGCTCGATGCGCAGCCAATCGCCGAGCCGGTTGAGGGGTCTGGCTGACATCGCGCAACGGACCAGTTGCCTTGGTCGCCAGGGTGACGACGTAGTCCGGCCCCGTCGGGTTGGACGAGAACAGGCCCACGAACCGGCGACCACCCGGAGACGGATCCGCTGCGCTGCGGCTGCGGTCGGCTTGTGGGAGGCGAACCGTTTTCGACTTGCGCACACGACAGCAGAGCAACACCGTCGACACACAGGAGAAGGCGCCTTCGGACAGGCTTCAGCGCGACGTGACCCATAGTCTCTCCTGACGGTGCGCGGTGAAGTCCGCGTGGACACGTCGTCCGCTCTCCGTCGCCCACGCCGCGCTGCTGCTTACCAGTAGCATGCCAGTCTCTGAAATCCTCGCGCCCGGCGTCCCTCGTCCGCGATGTCTGACCGCGCAACGCTGCCCGTGACCCCTTGGAGCAGGACTTCGATGGCGACGAGGCCGGTCGACCCGAGAGGGTCAGATCCATTGACGAGGACTGCACGGGAAGAAATCTTCAGGTGGTTTCAGCGCCGCCTAACGTGAGCCCTGAAACACCTCGCGGAGGACGATTTCGCCTTTCGGCGATGGCTTCCGCGCCGCCAAAAGCAGCGATGACTGGCCTCACGCAAATGTGTGAAACGGCCTGGAACCGTGTCGTTCTGTGACCTATGTGTGACCTAGCCTGCTTAAGCTTGTTCCCAGAATGTCTCTAAGTCATTGAAAAGAATGGTGCCGCCTAGGTGACTCGAACACCTGACCTACGCATTACGAATGCGCCGCTCTACCGGCTGAGCTAAGGCGGCCCGTTCCGGGAAGCGGGCTTGTACATTCGACTGGCGGTTTTGGGAAGCGTCAGCGGGTCGCGGGCGTGACGCCCATGGCCTCGCGCCAGAACAGGTCCAGGGCGGTCACGAAGCTTGCATGGGTCCACTTGGCGGCCGTGACGCGGGCGGCGTGTCGGATGAGGTGCGCGCCGGCTTCGTCCTGTTCGGCCATGGTGCAGGCCCGCGCCAGCGCAATGGCCGCGGCCTCGCAGTCGTCCTCTCCGACCCAGAGGCCGTTCATCGTGGTCGTGTACTCCCGCGGTCCGATGCCGGTGAAGCCGGCCACCAGGCACCCGCAGGCCATGGCCTCCAGGATGGTCATGCTCATCCCCTCGAGCCGGGCGAGGCTCAGGAAAACCGAAGCGCGGCCAAGGGCGGCGGCAGTCTCGGCCTCGGTGCGCCCGGCGATGACGTCCCAGGTCCAGGCGTCGGCCCCCGGATGCAGGCGGCCAAACATGTGCCGCACGGCAAGGGCCTCCTGCCGCCGCTTGCGCGGGATCGCCGCAATGGTGCGGGTCTTGGGCGCCGGCACGAAGAGCCGCTCATCGGCAAAGGCGGGCACCGTGCCGATGAGGTCGTGGTCGAGGTAGCGGGAAATCCAGAGCGCCACGCCCGGACTGCACGCCATGAAGGTACGGTATCGCGCGCGGGTCTGCGGGGGTAGGCGACCGATTCCCTGGGCGGCGGCCATGTAGGGGTTCTGGCAGAACACCACCTTGCGGTTCGGGACATCCGCGAAGGTCGCCATCGCCTCGGCGGCGTCCTCTGGGAACACCAGGATATCGTCGGGGCCGGGCGGCCCGCTGGCAACCTCGACGGGCGCCTTGTGCTCGAACCAGTCCGGCGAGCCGCCACCCGCGGCGCGCACCACCGCATCGTACCCTAGGCCGACCAGGGCCTCGACGTGACGGAAGCTGACCTTGTTGCCGCCGGTCGTGGCCGAGGCCGCGGGCGTCAGGTACACGATGCGGGGCAAGGCGGCTATTTCACCTCGCCCGGCGCCGCGGCGGGCGGCTTGGCCACCCACACCTTCGGGCCCAGCAGCGCGACGCCCGCGCCGGCCAGCACGCAGAGCATCGCGCACGCGAGCACGGCCCAGAAGGCCGGGCCGAGCAACGGCCGCGGGCGATGGGAGGCCAGTTCGTCCGGCAACTCCGGTTCGCCGGTCGGCACTACGGCCGCCGCTCGATCAGGTTGAGCAGCGCCCCCTCCAACGGAAAGGGCGGGAAGACCTTGCCGGCCATCGGAACGCGCGCCAGCGGCTTGACCACTGCCTTGGAGAGCCCAAGCGCTCGCATCTTGGGCGCTGGATACGCCTTCAGCAGCTTGGCCAGCACCTGCGCGGCGCGGGGTGAGTGCAACAGCACCGCGTCGCTCTTGCCCAGCGCTTCAGCCGCTGCGGCCGCCAGTTCCACCGGAGCCGTTTCGTACAACACCAGCCGGCGGGCATTGACGCCGTGCTTCTCCAGGGCCCCTGCCAGGTCGCCGGCCGGCTCGGCCGCGCCCGGGTGCAGCACTGCGCCGCGCAGTTCGCCGCGGCGCACCGCGATCCCCTCGGCCAGGGCCTCCACGTCGCCGTCCGCCGAGAGCACCGACTTGAACCCGGCCTGCCGCGCCGCCAGGGCCGTTGCGGCGCCCACGGCGAACACCTTCAGCCCTCGCTCGCCGCTGGCGTCGGCAAAGGCCCTCACGCCGTTGGCGGATGTGAAGGCGAGTGCGCCCACGCCGCGCAAGTCGACCACTACGTCGCTGAGCATCTGGACGGCCAGCAGCGGCGCGACCACGGGGTCATGACCCAGCGCGCGCACCCGCTCCGCCGTCGCGTCCGCGCCGGGCTGCGCCCGCGTGATCCAGATCCTCTGCCGCCGTCCCGCCATCGCGCAACTCTGTCGCCGCTTCAGTCCGCTTGGCAAGCGGGGCGGCGCGAGCGCGGTCAACGTTGTCCACGAATGAAGGCGAATGCGCCTCTTCAGAGGACGATCGAGTCCCCCGCCTCGTCCTTAACCGCCTGGCCAAGCGACAGGCCAAGGTCGCGGGCGGAGGCCATCGGGTCGGACAGTTGCGAAACCTCCGTCGAGCCTGCGCGGCGGTAACGGAGCGTCCCGTCCGGCGACAGGGCCTCGACGATCAGCTGCAGTGAGCCGCCCTCCAGCCAGGCGTGCGCGCCGATCGGGGTCTTGCACGACCCCTCCAGGGCCATGAGCGCGCCTCGCTCGGCGGCGACGCACAGGGTCGTAGGCTCGCAGCGCAGCGCCGCCAGCCAGGGCAGGTCGCGATCGGCGTCACGGGTCTCGATGGCAAGCGCCCCCTGACCGGGCGCGGGGGGGACCTCGCGCGGATCGATCAGGCTCTTCGCCTGGTCGTGCAGGCCCAGGCGGCGCAGGCCCGCGTACGCCAGGAGGATCGCGTCCGCCTCGCCGCCCGCCAGCTTCGCCAGCCGGGTGTCGACGTTGCCACGCAGCATCTGCACGTCCAGGTCCGGCCGGCGATGCAGCGACTGCGCCTGGCGGCGCAGGCTGGCGGTGCCCAGGCGCGCGCCCTGCGGCAGGTCCTCCAGGGTGGCGGCGTCGCGGCTCAGGAAGGCGTCGCGTGGGTCCTCGCGCTCGGGAATCGCGGCGATGCAAAGGCCCGGTGGCAGCGCAGCCGGCATGTCCTTCATCGAATGCACCGCACAGTCGATGCGGCCCGCAATGAGCGCCTCCTCGATCTCCTTGGTGAAGAGGCCCTTGCCGCCGATCTCCAGCAACCGGCGGTCCTGGATCCGGTCGCCGGTGGTGGTGATCACCACCAGGGGCGCCGCGCGGTCCACCGCGATGGCATCGTCAGGGTCTGCCCCGAGCAGCGCGGCGATGCGGCGCTGCATGTGGCCCGCCTGGGCCAGGCTGAGCTTGGAGCCGCGGGCGCCGATGCGAACAGGACCGGGGGCAGGCTGTTGCGTGGGCACGGGCGGCGGTCTACCTGCGGGAACGAAAAGCGTATGCGGCTGCTACAGGAGCGCGCCGCCACCGGCAACCGGATGACCAACAGCCACATTGCCTTCCAGACGGTCCTCGGCATCGAGACCAGCTGCGACGAGACCGCCGCTGCGGTCGTGCGCCGCCACGCCGACGGCGGTTGCGAGGTGCTGAGCTCGATCGTCGGCAGCCAGATCGCCGCGCATGCGCCCTATGGCGGCGTGGTGCCTGAGATCGCCGCCCGAGCCCACGTGGAAAGCATCGAGGCGATCGCCGAGGCGGCCCTCGCCGAGGCGGGGCTCGGCTATCACGACCTCACCGGCGTCGCGGCCACCGCAGGACCGGGCCTGGTGGGCGGGGTGATGGTCGGGCTGTCGTTCGGCAAGGCGGTGGCGTTGGCCCGCGGCCTGCCGCTGGTGGCGGTGAACCATCTGGAAGGCCACGCGGTCTCGGCGCGGCTGGGCGGCGACGTCGCTTATCCGTTCCTGCTGCTGCTGGTTTCGGGCGGACACTGTCAGCTCCTGAGCGTCGACGGCGTCGGGGCCTGCCGGCGGCTGGGCTCCACAATCGACGACGCGGCGGGCGAGGCCTTCGACAAGATCGCCAAGGCGCTGGGCCTGCCCTATCCCGGCGGCCCGGCGCTGGAGATTCTGGCGCAGGGCGGCG
>NZ_CADEGK010000159.1:7027-10945 GCF_902826855.1 uncultured Phenylobacterium sp.
CCCTTTGCTGGATCGGCCTGGCCTCGACATGAGCTTCTCCGGCCTCAAGACCGCCGCCGCCCGCCTGGCCGAGGGGATCACCTCCGAAGCCCAACGCCGCGACCTGGCGGCCGCCGTGCAGGCCGCGATCGCCGGCCAGCTCGCCGAGAAGTCCGATCGCGCCATGGCCGCTTACGCCCAGGCCAACGGAGGACGCGGCCTGCGGTTCGTGGTGGCCGGCGGCGTGGCCGCGAACCAGGCTGTCCGCAAGGCGTTGCAGGCCACCGCGGCGGCCCGCGGCTTCGCCTTCGCCGCACCGCCGCTGGCCTACTGCACCGACAACGCCGCCATGATCGCCCTGGCCGGCGCCGAGCGACTGGCCCTGGGCATATCCGACGGCTTCGACGCCGTAGCTCGTCCGCGCTGGCCGCTGGACGAAGCCGCCGCAGCCGCAAATCCCACTCACACCGCCGGCCGCAAAGGCGCCAAGGCATGAGCACTCCTCGCCTCGACAAGACCCCTCTCCGCAAGGTGGGGGTCATCGGCGGCGGCGCCTGGGGCACGGCGCTGGCCCAGGTCTGCGCCCGGGCCGGGCGGGAAGTCACCCTTTGGGCCCGCGAACCCGAGGTGGTGGAGGCGATCAACAGCCGCCACGAGAACGCCGTCTTCCTGCCCGGCCTGCCGCTCGACCCGATGATCCGCGCCACCGACGACCTGGCGGTCCTGGCCGGCAGCGACCTCGTCCTGGCCGTCGCGCCGGCGCAGCACACCCGCTCAGCCCTCTCCGCCTTCGCCCCGCACGCCCGCCCAGGCCTGCCGATCCTGCTTTGCTCCAAGGGCGTCGAGCAGGGCTCGCTCAAGCTGATGACCGAGGTGCTGGCCGAGACCGTCCCTCAGGCCCAGCCCGCCGTGCTCTCCGGCCCCAGCTTCGCCGGCGAGGTGGCCCGCGGCCTGCCCACCGCGGTCACCCTGGCCTGCCCGGCGGACGGCTGCGCGGAGGATCTGGCCGAAGCCATCGCCACGCCCACCTTCCGGCCCTACTTCGCCACCGACATGATCGGCGCCGAGGCCGGGGGCGCGGTGAAGAACGTGCTGGCCATTGCCTGCGGCATCGTCGAGGGCCGCGGCCTGGGTCGTTCCGCCCATGCCGCCCTGATCACCCGCGGCTTCGCCGAACTCACGCGCCTGGCCGTGGCGCTGGGCGGCGAAGCGGAGACGGTCGCCGGCCTCTGCGGCCTCGGCGACCTGGTGCTGACCTGCTCCAGCCCGCAGTCGCGCAACATGTCCGTCGGCCTGGCGCTGGGCAAGGGCATGACCCTGGAGGAGGCGCTGGCGGGCAAGCTGTCGGTGGCCGAGGGCGTCGCGTCGGCTCCGGCCGTCCGCGACCTGGCCCGCAAACTTGGCGTCGAGACTCCGATCTGCGAGGCGGTCGCCGCCATCCTGGCCGGCCAGGCGGGAGTGGATGACGCCATCCGCGGCCTGCTTTCGCGGCCGCTCAAGGGGGAGAATTAGGTGCCGCTGTTCGTACTGAACTGCCACGACAGGCCGGCGTCGCTCGCCTTGCGCATGGCGACGCGCGAGGCGCACCTGGCCTATGTCCGGGCCCAGCTCGACATCCTGAAGCTGGGCGGACCCCTACTGGATGAGGCGGGCGACATGGCCGGCTCGCTGATGATCCTCGAGGTCGCCGACCGGGTCGCCGCCGAAGCCTTCAGCGCGAACGATCCCTACACCAAGGCGGGGCTGTGGAGCCGCGTCGAAATCACGCCCTTCAAGGTCACGCTTGGCCAGCTTTGAGCCGGACAACCCAGCCCGCCCACCGGCGGGCGTGTGGCTCTGCGCCCTCGGCGAGATCGCCGATCCGGGGGGCAAGTCGTTTCGTTTCCGCGATGGGGCGCGGATGTTCGCCGGATTCGTGATCCGCCAGGGCGAGGAGGCTCGCGGCTATGTCGACAGTTGCCCCCACGCCGGCTGGCCGCTCGCGCCCATGGACGACCGCTACCTGACCCGCGATGGCCATCACATTCTCTGCGCCGGCCACGGCGCGCTGTTCCGCCTGGACGGGATGTGTGTGTCTGGACCCTGCGAGGGCGATCATCTCCACGACTGGACGGTGGAGGTGAGGGACGGCGAGGTATTTACGGCTTAGCCGGCGAACGCGTTGCTGCGGCGGCGGATCATGCTCCCGGCAGCGCCGAAGCCCACGATCATCATCGCCCAGGTGGCGGGCTCTGGCACCGCATTGACCGCCACGTTGTCGATGGCGGCGCCCCAGCAGCAGTTCCCCGTGTTGTTGCCGCTGGTGAAGCTGATCAGGGTGCTGCTGCTATCCGCGGTGAACGCGAAGCCGCGGTCCTGCCAGAGCATGTTGGAGAGGCTGTTGGGCGCGGTCAGGCTGTAGTTTGCGGTCCCGATCGTCGATCCGCCTGCGCCGATGACCGCCACGCGAGTCTCGCCCCGGAAGTTGTCGGGGTTCCCTGACATCGCGAAGCTGAGGAAGTAGGACTGGCCGGCCACGGTGCTGAGGGTCTGCGATATCTGGGCCGGGCTGCCGCCGTTCAGGTCGATGCTGTAGCCATCACCGTCAGCCGCCTGCCAGTAGCCCACGATCCAGTCGATCGAGCCCGCATCGATGTTCCAGTTGTTGATGACGCTTGAGCCGACGCCGAGGGTCGAGAAGCCGCCGCCAGGCGCACCGACCGTGCCGCCATTGTTGAACCCGCCATTGAGGATCAGGTTGGCGGCGCTCGCGCCGGAGCTTGCCGTGGCAAGAGCGCCGAAGACCGCTCCGGCGATTAGAATGTTCCGCATCGACATGGCTGATCACTCCCCATTCCCGGGAACTTAACCACTACCGGCGTTGGTCGAACACGGTCTTCCCCTGAAACGCGAATTCGCTACTCCGGCGCCGCTTCGTTGCCGAACGCGGCCACGTCGTCGATCAGCGACTTTGAGGCGAGGGCGACCAGTTCGCCCCCCTTTTCCGGGGTCGCAAGCCCAGGGTCGGAGCCCATGCGGCCGTCGGCGTAGCGCGCGCGGAAGTCGGCGGCTTCGCGGATGGGGCCGGTGGGGGCGATCTGCGGCGCGTAGTTCGCGCTCTTGATGGCGTCCGGATAGGCCCACTGGGTCACCGCGATCTCCGACGGCGTGGCGTGGCTGCCGTGGCCCACCGGGAACTGGCGATTGGCAAGCGCCATCACCCCCGACAGGTCCCACCAGTTCTTCAGTTTGCACGCGAAGCCGCGCTTGCCGCCCGAATAGCTGACCTCGGCATAGAGTTCGGAGAAGGCCGCCTCGATCGTGGCGACGTTGCCGCCGTGCCCATTGAGGAAATAGATCTTCTCGAAGCCGTGGTGGGCCAGGCTCCGCACCCAGTCGCCGATGGCCAGCATGAAGGTCGACGGGCGAAGCGCGATGGTGCCCGGGAAGTCCAGGTGGTGCTGGGCCATGCCGATGTTGAAGGTGGGGGCCACCAGGATGTCGCCTGTCTTCTGCGCTTCGTGGGCGATGATCTCGGGGCAGAGCCAGTCGGTGCCCAGGAGGCCCGTCGGACCGTGCTGCTCATTCGAGCCGATCGGAATCACCACCGTCTTCGAGCGCCCGAGGAAAGCCTCGATCTCGGACCATGTGGACAGGTGCAGAAGCATTCGGTGTCCTTCCTCAGCGCCCAGCGTCGGCCAGTTCGATGCGCAGGCCCATGGCGCGCATCCCTACCAGCCGCCACTGGCCCTTGCCCTTTTCGAAGGTGAGCAGGCAGTCCTGCGGCGAGCGCTTGTCGCGCAGGCAGGCGTGGCGGGCGTCCAGGGCGCGCATCAGAGGCGCGACCTGGCTGGGCGTGGGCGGGGTCTCAAGGGCTTCGCCGTCGGCCTGGACCAGGCGAATGGCTTGAGCCCACATTTCCCAAGTAAGGCGCTGATTTCGCTGTCCTGACCATTATAT
>NZ_CADEGK010000160.1:0-3117 GCF_902826855.1 uncultured Phenylobacterium sp.
GCGCTCGAGCTGCGCGTCCTCGCCAGCGCCCAGGTAGCGGCCGACTCGCACGCCGTCCGACCAGCTCATCTCCTCGGCCAACCGCGTCCATCCGCGCGAAACTAGATAGCGGATGAGGAGCAGGCGAAAGTCCGTCTTCTCGTGGACGAAGTGGTCCATTTCCCCAAGGAAGACGGCGTCGCGCCCGGATAGAAGCGGATCGAGGAACGCGAGGCTGGCGGCTGTATCGTTGTTCCAGGCGCTGACCGGCGGCAACACCAAGCCGGCCTTGCGCACCCAATCGACGAGCTTCGACATATCGCACCCTTGTCAAGGTTTCCCTGACATTTGTCGCGCCGACGCCTCCCGTCAAGTGGGTCGCACCCGGTCATCGGCGCACCGCCGCTATGGCCGGACGTTGGCCGGCCGACCCCTGACCGGACCTTGCGAATGCAGGCCCCCGGGTGGATTCGGGATGTGTTGCTTAGTGTTCTATCGTTGTTCCGTTACCCTCCGGACCTGGAAGAGGACACGCGAGGTCTCTAAGGGGTCGATTCTCCCCTGGTGGACTCCAGCCAACAGGCGGACGTTGGGCGCCTCGGCCGGGAAGCAGGCGCTCGAAACGGAGAGGGACGAGTCCAGCGCCCCACGTCCGTGTCAGCCCCGCCGGCTCCTGCCGCGGGACGGAACGCCGGCCGGCCGTTCGCAGGCGGCATGGGCGCGCGGCCGCGAGCGGTGAGTTCGGGAGGGCGGCCGCACCAGCGCGCCGCGAGGCCGCTAGCCGTTGAAGCGGTCGCCCAGGTAGACGCGGCGGACTTCCGGGTCGTCGACGATCTCTTCGGGGCTGCCCTCGAACAGCACCTCGCCGGCGTGGATGATCGAGGCGCGGTCGATGATGTCGAGCGTCTCGCGCACGTTGTGGTCGGTGATCAGGATGCCGATGCCGCGTTGCTTCAGATAGCTGATCACCTCGCGGATGTCGGCGATGGCCAGCGGGTCGATGCCGGCGAAGGGCTCGTCCAGCAGCATGAAGCTGGGCTCGGAGGCCAGCGCGCGGGCGATCTCGACGCGGCGCCGCTCGCCGCCGGAAAGCGAGACGGCGGGAGCGTTCCGAAGGTGCTCGATGTGCAGCTCTTCCAGGAGCTGGGTGACCGTCTCCCGGGCCTTCTTGTGGTCGCGCTGGCGCAGCTCGACCACGGCCATGACGTTCTCCCACACGCTCATGCCGCGGAAGATCGAGGTCTCCTGCGGCAGGTAGCCCACGCCCATCCGGGCGCGCTGGTACATCGGCTGGGCGGTGATGTTCTCGCCGTCGAGGTAGATCGCGCCGTAGTCGGCCGGGATCAGGCCGGTGATCATGTAGAAGCAGGTGGTCTTGCCTGCGCCGTTGGGGCCGAGCAGGCCCGCGACCTCGCCCCGGCAGAGGCGCAGGCTGACGCCCTTCACCACCGGCCGGCCGCGGAACGACTTGCCGACATTGTCGACGACCAGCCCCTCGGTGGGGATCGCGCCCTTGGTCTCGACGCGCTGGGCGACCGTCACTTCTTCGCTTCCGTCACTTCTTGGCTTCCGTCTGGGGCTTGTCCTTCTTGGACGGATAGAACACGCCGCGCGGCCGGTTGCCGCCGCCCCCGCCGACCATGCGGCCCTCGCCGGTCTGGGTGTTGAACACCATGCGCGTGCCGCGCAGCACGTTCTGGCCCTGCACGGCGACCACGTCGCCGGTCATGGTCACGGTGTCGGAGGCGGCCTCGTACACGGCGTCGTCGCCACGCACCCGCTGGTCCTTGGAGGTCACGTAGAAGACCGAGCCGTGGGCCTCCATGCGCAGGAGGTCGCCGCAGGCGCCGGCGCCGGTGGCGCCCGAGGCGCCGGCCTTGGGCTCGAACACCGCCTTGATCGTGTCGGCGCGCAGCCGCGCCTCACCCTGCAGGGCCTCGGCCTTGCCGCGCCAGGTGGAGACGCATTGCTTGTTCTGCACCTCGAGTTCGTCCGCGGCGATGTCCACCGGCCCCTTGGCGTTGGGGCCGAGCTGCTGGGCCTGGGCCGCGCCGGCCAGAAGACCGGGGGCCAGGAGGCCGAGGGCCAGGACGATAGGGGTGGCGAGAGACTTCATGACTGCCTTCATTGGGCCAGGCCGTTTGCGTGTACGCGTCACTTCTTGGTTTCGAGGCGGGTGCGGACGCCACCCTTGAAGACCATGCGATCGCCCTTGTCGTAGACGCCATAGGACTTCGCGTTGATTTCTCCAAGACCACCTGCGCCCTGAATGGGGGCTGAACCGACGACTTCGCCGGTCTTGGTGTCGAACAGCGATGCGGCGGTGGCGAAGGCGTTCTTGGTGTCGGCCAGGCGCACGCCGCCGGAAAGCTCCAGCTTGCCGCTCTGTTCGTGGAAGACGCCATCGGCGCCGTTGATGCGCATCTCGTCCGCCCCGCCCTCGTCCAGCACCAGGGCCGGCGTCTTCAGCATCACCCGCTGGTAGTCCAGCCGGTCGCGAACGGCGCTCTCGGCGGTGAGCACGAAGGCGCGGCCCTTGTCGTCGCGACCGACGAAGCGCGGCTTGACCAGTCGGATCGGCTCGTCGCCGCCGGTCGCCTGCTTCGGCTGGGCGTTGAACGTCGACCAGGCCACGCTGCCAACCAGGCCCATGAAGATCAGCGCAATGGTCGCCGGCAGCACGACCCTGAGGGTGCGGATCAGCCGCGACCGCCGACGCCAGCGCTCGAAATCGACACGCCGGGGTTCCGACAGGGGCGGCTCGGGAAGGGAGGTGCCGGCGGCGCTCATGAGTGGGCGAAGATGTCCACGTCCTCCCAGCCGGCCACGTCCAGGACGGCGCGGTGCGGCAGGAACTGGAACGCGGCCGTGGCCAGGTGGTCTCGGCCCTCGCGGACCAGCATCTCGTCCAGCCGCCGGCGCAGCGCATGCAGGTGCAGGACGTCGGAGGCCGCGTAGGCCACCTGGTCATCGGACAGGCTTGCCGAGCCCCAGTCGGAGCTTTGCTGGACCTTGGAGAGGTCGACGCCGATCAACTCCCGGGTCAGGTCCTTCAGCCCGTGCCGGTCGGTGTAGGTCCGCGCCAGCTTCGAGGCGATCTTGGTGCAGTAGACGGGCGTGGTGCGCACGCCGAGATAC
>NZ_CADEGK010000160.1:3127-10884 GCF_902826855.1 uncultured Phenylobacterium sp.
ATGGCGATATCGAAGCGGCCGAAGTGGAAGATTTTGGTGACGGCCGGATCGGTCAGCAGCCGCTTCAGGTTGGGCGCGTCGTAGCCAGGCCGCCCCATGCGCACGACATGAGCGTCGCCGCCGCCGTCGGAGAGCTGCACGACGCAGAGTGGATCGCGCCCGAGGCGCAGGCCCATGGTCTCGGAATCGATGGCCACGGATGACGCGTTCGCCAGCGCCCCGGCCGGGAGGTCCCCCTCGTGAACGAATGTGGCCACCGAGGCTCGCAACTCCAGGACATGCTTAAGGTCCCGCCGAGGGGCCCGATGCCCGTGTTTAGATGATCCGATCGGGGTCCGATAGGGGCGAGCCGGTCCAGCTCAGAGCTCGATCATGTCGAAGTCGGCCTTGCGCGTGCCGCACAGGGGGCAGACCCAATCGGCTGGAAGGTCGGACCAGCGCGTGCCCGGCGGCAAACCTTCGCCAGGGTCCCCGTCGGCCTCGGCGTAGATGTAGCCGCAGGTTCGGCACTGCCAGGTCTTGAAGGGTTCGTCGCTCATGGGGCCGTCCGAACTGCGCGCCGGCTGAAGATCCGGTCGCACGCCACCAGTCGCGCGCCGACGAAGACGCGCCTTGATCCGCGTCATGTCGCTCCATCCGCCAGCGCTGGAATGTGCGGCGAACTTGGCGCTCGCACCCGCGGCGCCGGAGCAGGAATTCGACCCATGATCCCGCAGGAGATCGCCCAGACCATCGTCGATCCGAAGGCCTATGCAGACGGGCGCCGCATCGACGAAGCCTTCCGTGTCCTGCGCAGCGAGGCTCCGCTCGATCAGGCTCAGCCCGAGGGATTCGATCCGTTCTGGGTCGTGACCCGCCAGGCCGATATCCGGCAGGTCGAACTGCAGAACGAGCTGTTCCACAACGGCGACCGATCCACTGTGCTCACCACGATCGAGGCGGACCGCAAGGTCCGGGCGATGATGGGCGGCTCGCCGCATCTGGTCCGCTCCCTGGTCCAGATGGACAATCCCGACCACGCCAACTACCGGCGACTCACCCAGGGATACTTCGCGCCGCAGAGCCTGAGGGGTCTCGAGGACCGCATCCGCGAGATCGCCCGCGGCTTCGTGGACCGGATGGCCGCGTACGGCGGGCGCTGCGACTTCGCCAAGGACGTGGCCTTCCTCTACCCGTTGCACGTGATCATGGAAGTGCTGGGCGTCCCGGAGGTCGACGAGCCGCGAATGCTCAAGCTGACCCAGGAACTGTTCGGCAGCGCCGACCCGGATCTCAATCGCAGCCAGGGGCAGGTGTCCAACACCGACCAGGCGCTAGCCAGCCTTCAGGGCACGGTCGCTGACTTCATGACGTACTTCAACGCGATGACCGAGGACCGGCGACGCCAGCCGCGGTCGGACCTGGCGAGCGTCATCGCCAACGGCGCCATCGAGGGCCAGCCGCTCGGTCACCTGGAGGCGATGAGCTACTACATCATCGCCGCGACGGCCGGGCACGACACGACCTCCAGCACCACGGCCGGCGCCCTCTGGGCCCTGGCGGAAAATCCCGCACAGTTCCGGGCGGTGAAGGCCGACCCGTCGCTGATCAAGGGCCTGATCGAGGAGTCGATCCGCTGGGAGACGCCTGTGAAGCACTTCATGCGCACCGCGACCGACGACGCCGAACTGGCCGGGCGCAAGATCGCCAAGGGCGACTGGCTGTTGCTGAGCTATCCGTCCGGCAACCGCGACGAGGCGGTCTTCGACGACCCCTTCACCTTCGACGCCGCCCGCTCGCCCAACCGGCACATCGCCTTCGGCTACGGCGCCCACGTCTGCCTCGGACAGCACCTGGCGCGCATGGAAATGCGGATTCTCTGGGAAGAACTGCTTCCGCGCCTCGATACCGTGGAACTGGACGGGACCCCCAGGCGAATGGAGGCGAGTTTCGTCTGCGGACCGAAATCGGTCCCGATCCGCTTCCGGCTGCACTGAGCGGCTTTAGGGAATATCCCGATCCGACGGTGGTGCCCAGGAAAGGACTCGAACCTTCACGGCCGTTAAGCCACTGGCACCTGAAGCCAGCGCGTCTACCAATTCCGCCACCTGGGCCCCGTCCGTCGGATCGGGAGGCGGCTACATATGGCGCCGCCCCGGCGGGGTCAACGGCAGCGTCCGCCTCGGGGTCGTGTCGGATTGCGGCAGGGCGGCGCATCCGCTAATTCCGCGCCTATGCAGAACCTCGTCACCGTCTTCGGCGGATCCGGCTTCGTCGGGACCCAGGCCGTACGCTACCTGGCCAAGGCCGGTTGGCGAATCCGGGTGGCGGTGCGCAACCCCAACCTCGCCTACCGGATGCGCCTGCTCGGCGACGTGGGCCAGATCGATGTGGTGCAGGCCAACCTGCGGGATGTCGAGTCGCTGGAGCGGGCGCTGGAGGGCGCGACGGCCTCGCTGAACCTGGTGGGCCTGCTGTTTGAGACCGGCCGCCAGGATTTCGAAGCCGTCCACGTCGAGGGCGCCCGCAATGTCGCCCAGGCCGCGCGGACCATGGGCGTGTCTCGCGTCGTGCAGATGTCGGCCCTAGGCGCCGAGGCGAGCTCGCCCTCAGAGTATGCGCGCAGCAAGGCCGCCGGCGAGGCCGCGGTGCGCGCCGTCTACCCGAACGCGGCGGTGGTGCGGCCCTCGATCGTCTTCGGTACTGGTGACGGCTTCTTCGAGAAGTTCGCCGCCATGGCGCAGTTCAGCCCGGTGCTGCCGCTGATCGGCGGCGGGACGACCCGCTTCCAGCCGATATTCGTCGGGGACCTGGGCAAGGCGCTGGCGCGCATCGTCACCGACCCGGCCTGCGCCGGCCAGACCTTCGAGCTGGGCGGACCAGGCGCGTTCACCTTCAAGGAGCTGATGCAGAAGCTGCTGGCCGAGACCGGCCAGCGCCGCCTGCTGTTGCCGATCCCCTTCGAGGCGGCGAGCCTGCTGGGCAGCCTGGGCGATCTGGCGTCGTTCCTTATCAAGCCTCCGATCACCGCCGACCAAATCCAGCTGCTGAAGTCGGACAACGTCGTCAGCGGCGCCTGCCCGGGCCTGACCGAGCTGGGCGTCACGCCCACGCCGCTCGAAGCGGTGCTACCTACCTACCTCTACCGCTACCGTAGGGGCGGGCAGTACGCCGACCAGGTGCTGGCCAACTCCTAGGGCGCATCCACGATCGGATATCTTCGGTATATGATCAGGTCGCCCTCGGAGACCTGATCATGCCCGATATCGCTACCGATTGGCCGCGCAAGACGCGGGAGCTGTCCAACCACCACATGGAGTCCACGCACTGGGACGACTTCGCGTTCCGCGACGACGACGTGATCATCGGGACCTACGCCAAGTCGGGCACCACCTGGACCCAGCAGATCGTCGGCCAGCTGATCCACCAGGGCGATCCCAACATCGCCATGGCCGAGCTCTCCCCGTGGTGGGACATGCGGATTATTCCCCCTGACGTGCGGGAGATGATCCGGGGCTATCCCGGCCGGCGCGTGCTGAAGACCCACCTGCCTGCGGACGCGCTCGTGCTGTCGCCCGAAGCCAAATACCTCTACGTGGGGCGCGACGGGCGCGACGTCGCCTGGAGCCTGCACAACCACCACTTGAACCATTCGGATCTGGTGTTCCAAATGCTCAACGATACGCCGGGGCGCGTCGGCCCGCCGCTGCCCAAGGCCGATCCCGACGTGCGGCGCTACTTCAACTTCTGGCTCGAGACCGACGGCGGCCATCACTGGTCGTTCTCGGAGAACATCCGGACCTGGTGGGACATCCGCCACCTGTCGAACGTCAAGCTCATCCACTTCGCCAACCTGAAGGCCGACATGGAAGGCGAGATCCGGAAGATCGCCGACTTCCTGGAGATCGACGTGCCGGCGGCGAAATGGCCTCGGATCGTGGAGCACTGCACCTTCGACTGGATGAAGGCGAACGGCGAGAAGATCGTGCCGCTGGGTGGGGCGGGCTGGAACGGCGGCGCGGACACCTTCCTGCACAAGGGGACGAACGGCCGCTGGAAGGACGTGATCTCGGCGGCCGAGAGCGCGCGGTTCGAAGAGCTGATGCGGGAACGCCTCGGCCGCGACTGCGCCCACTGGCTGGCGACCGGCGAAGGCGCCTAGGTCAGCGTCAGGAGCGCCAGGCCTACCCCGCCGATCGCAATGCGGAGCCAGCCGAAGGGGGCCAGTCCGCGGCTGGTGACGACCGCCAGCATGGTCCGGATCACCACGATCGCGACTAGAAAGGCAACCATGAAGCCGATGCCCACCAGCGGCAGCGTGTCGGCGGTAAGCTGGTCGCGGCTCTCCCAGGCGTCGAGCACGAAGGCGCCCAGCATTGTCGGGATCGCCAGGAAGAAGGTGAACTCCGCGGCCGCCCGCTTCTCCACCCCCATGAGCATCCCACCGACGATGGTGGCGCCCGAGCGGCTGACCCCGGGCATCATCGCCAGCACCTGGAAGAGGCCGATGCCGAGCGCCTTCTTCAGGCTGAGCTTCATCGGGTCGTCGGAGGTCGGCGCCGGCGTCAGGCGGTCTATGAACAGGAGCACGATGCCGCCCAGGATCAGGGAGACACACTGGATCTCCGGGCTGTCGAACAGCACCTGCTTGATGAAGTCGTGCAGCAGCAGCCCCAGTATCACCGAAGGTGCGAAGGCCACGATGATGGTCAGGGCAAACCGCCGTGCGTCGGGGTCAGTGGGCAGCCGGATGACCTGGGTGGCGAGCTTGCGGAAGTAGAGCACCACCACCGCCATGATCGCTCCCAGCTGGATCATCACCGCGAAGGTGTCCCAGAAGGGGTCCGTCAGGCCCATGCCCTGCTTGGCCAGCAGC
Organism: uncultured Phenylobacterium sp.; assembly: GCF_902826855.1. Classification (GTDB taxonomy): domain Bacteria; phylum Pseudomonadota; class Alphaproteobacteria; order Caulobacterales; family Caulobacteraceae; genus Phenylobacterium. Next base: position 7,983 of record NZ_CADEGK010000160.1, read on the forward strand.
ATCATGCCCGTGGACGAGACCGGGATGAACTCGGTGAGCCCTTCGATCACCCCCAGGATGACGGCGTAGATCCAGTCGGGCAGCACGGCGGGCCTCTCGTCGGGAATCAGTGCGGACTATGCGGGCGAGGGGCGCGTGCGCCTAGCTCCCCTCGGGTTCCGGGCCGATGTATCGCGCGCGGGGGCGGATCAAGGTGTCGGCCGCGCCCTGCTCGATGGCGTGCGCGATCCAGCCGGCGCAGCGGGCGACGGCGAACAGGGCGAAAGGGGCGTCTCTTGGCAGCTTCAGCGCCTCGCAGGCCGCCACCAGGGCGAAGTCGACGTTGGGGGCCAGCCCCGTGACTGCCTCGACCATCGCGTGCAGACGCGCCAGCTCGGACGGCGGTTCGAAGCGCGCCAGCAGGGCCGCGGCGCGGGGGTCGCCGTCGGGATAGAGCTGATGGCCGAAGCCGGGCAGCGCGCGGTCGTCGGCCAGGCGGCTGGCAACCGCCTCTCGCGGGCCAAGCTGGGCCGCCTCGGCCGCGAACTTCACCACCGCGGCGGTCGCCCCGCCGTGGCGGGGCCCGGACAGCGTCGCCAGGCCGGCCAGGGCCGCGGCCGAAAGCGAGGCGCCCGTCGAGGCGGCCACGCGCGCGGCGAAGGCTGAGGCGTTGAGCTCATGGTCCGCCACCAGCACCAGGACGCGGCGGATCAGATCGGCGCCGGGGCCGCCTGGGCCGAGACCCCAGGCGAGCGCCAGGCGGTTGTGAATGGCGCCGCCGCCGACCGCGCCGGCCACCGCGTCTGTCAGGACGTCGAGAAGGGTCGCTGCCTCGACCGCCAAGGACAGGGGCGCGCGTCCGCGGGCCGGGGGATCGACGGCAGCGCGGGCAGCCAGCGCCGCGAAGGCCCGGGCGCGCGCGTCCAGGTCGTCTGGCGGCGTCGGCCGGTCGGTCCGCTTCAGCGCTACGCCGTGGCCGCCCCGTAGCAGCCGGGCCACCGCCTCGAGGGTCTCGCCTGTCTCGGCCAGCCGGATCGCGTCGCGACCGCGGTAGAACAGCCGGCCGCCGGAGACCGTGGTGATCTCGGAGGACAGCACCGGCTCGCCCCAGTTGATGGCGCCGGCGGCGACGTCGGACACCTTGCGGCTGCGGGACTTGCGCTCGGTGAGCGCGGCGATGTCGGCGGTCCGGTAGAGGCTGCGGCGCGAGTCGTCCGGGTCCGGCCGCACCTGCACGCGCCCCCGGCTGACGTAGGCATAGAGCGTCTGCGCCCGCACGCCCAGACGGGCCCGAGCGTCCTCGGCGCAGATCCAGTCGGATGAAGGCATTTATATTGATCATATTGATCAAGATTGATCCGAGGAAAGATACGTCATTTCTCTCATGCGACAAGTGAGAAGGAGACGCGAGATGACCGATGGTTTGGAGGGCGTGGTGGCCGCTCAGACCGTGCTTAGCGATGTGGACGGCGCTGCCGGCGTGCTGATCGTGCGCGGCCGGTCGCTGGATGAGCTGGCCGGTCGCGCTCGGTTCGAAGACGTCGTGGCGCTGCTGTTCGAGGGGTTCTATCCGGACCTGCCCGCCGACATCCCGGCCGCCCTGGGCCGCGCGCGGGTCGAGGTGTTCGCGGAGGTGGGGGCGCTGGACACCGGCCTCCTGGACCGCACGCCGATCGAGGCGGTGCGGGCGCTGACCGCGCGGCTGGCGGACGGCGACGACATCGAGACCGCCTTCCGGCTTCTGGCCGCGCCGGCGGTGTTTACCGCTGCGGTAGTGCGGGGCCAGGCCGGCGACGCGCCGGTGGCGCCGGACCCGACACTGGGCCATGCCGCGGACGCGCTGCGTATGCTGCGCGGCGCGCCGGCGACGAAGGCGGAGGCCGATGCGCTGGACACCTACCTGGTCACTGTCGCCGACCACGGGCTGAACGCCTCGACGTTCGCGGCCCGCGTGGTGGCCTCGACGCGGGCGGGCCTGGGTTCGGCCGTGCTGGCGGGGATGAGCGCGCTGAAGGGTCCGCTGCACGGCGGTGCGCCGGGGCCGATCATCGACATGCTGGACGCCATCGGCGAGCCCGCCAACGCCCGGGCCTGGATCGAGGCGGCGCTGGACCGCGGCGACCGGCTGATGGGGTTCGGCCACCGGATCTACAAGGTCAGGGACCCGCGGGCCGACGCGCTGAAAGCCGCTGTCCGCTGGCTGGACGCGCGTCAGGGACGGCTGGAGTTCGCCGAGCAGGTGGAGGCCGCGGTCCTGGCCATCCTGCGGGAGCGCAAGCCCGACCGGTCGCTGCAAACCAACGTCGAGTTCTATACGGCGCTCCTGCTGGAAGCCCTGGCCTTTCCGCCCGGCGCCTTCACCTGCGTCTTCGCTATGGGTCGCGTCGCCGGCTGGCTGGCGCATGCGCGGGAGCAGCTCGCCGGTGGACGGCTGATCCGTCCGGCGAGCCTCTACGTCGGGCCGATGCCACAGAAGGCGGCCTGAGTCGGGGAGCTCAGCGCTTGCCGTCGACGTGGTCGCGCATCGCCTTGGCCTCGACCCTGCCGCCCATCAGCATCCGCATGTCGCTGCCGACGGTGACCAGGTCGAAGCCGCGGTCGATCATCTGCTGGCCGTAGGCGACGCTGGAGGTGTGCAGGCCGGCGCGAATGCCGGATCGCTTGCAGGACGCGATGATGCGGTCGAAGGCGTCCAGGATCATCGGCTCTTGGGTGTCCTGGTTGGGCGAGCCGCCCAGGCCAAGGGAGAGGTCGGAGGGCCCGATATAGATGCCGTCGAGGCCGGGGGTGCTGGTGATCTCGTCGACATTCTCTAGCCCGTCGGCGGTCTCGATCATGGCCAGGGTCAGGATCTCGTCGTTGGCCTCGGGCCAGTAGCCGGCCCCGGCGACCTGTCCCCCCCTTCAGGTCGGTCGGGGCCGAA
>NZ_CADEGK010000161.1 GCF_902826855.1 uncultured Phenylobacterium sp.
GGCGGCCGAGGTGGTCGTGCAGCAGTCCCAGCACCGTGGCGGCGTAGCCCTCGGGCGCCGCGCCAGCCACGCGAACGGCGTCCTTGCCGAACATGTGCCGCGTCTCGCGCCACATCATCTCCGACCCACCGGGCGCCAGCACGCCGACGAACTGGGCGAGGCTGAGCGCGGCCTGATAGTCGCCATCGACGCGGACGTCGGCGCCATCGTCGAAGGCGCGCGACACGCTCACGTTCTCGCCGTCGTAGCGCAGGGACCAGGTCGCGACGTCGCCGTCGAACTTCAGGTGTGGCGGCGCGTCGGTGAACCGCTCGCTGATGGAGAAGGGGCGGCCGCCCAGCCGCTCGGCGCGGATCCTGACCGTTTCACGTGCGAAGCGCTCGGCCTCAGCCAGCCACTCGTCCGACAGGAACTCGACCTGACCGGGCAAGACGATCGCGGACTTGTGCATCGGGGTGGCCTCCATCCAGCGACCGCATGCTAGCCATCGACTGCGCACAGGGGAAGCGAGCGGTGAGGCAGCGTCACATGGGGAGTTCCTGGTCCAGGTTGGCCAGACGCCGCGCTGGCGTGACCAGCGGTCTGCGCCAATCCAGCTATGTGCAGCCTCATATCGCTGAGGCCCTGACCCGCTCCCCTCAGGCTGCCAATGGGGGACGCCGTGGCGCCGGCTTGCGATCAGCGCTGGGCGTTGCTGGAGCCAGCACGCTCGCCAGCGCCTCGCGCAGTTCCGTCGCGTGGTACGGCTTCTGCAGCGCCGGCAGCGTCCGATAGCCTTCCTGCAGCCGGTTGGAGGCATACCCAGTGGAGAGGACGAAAGGGAGGCTGCGCGCGATCAGGGCATCGGCGACGGGATAGCTCATCTGCCCCTCGAGATTGACATCGAGGATCGCCGCGTCGAGCGGCTTTGTCTCAATCATCGCGAGCGCTTCGGCGACGCTGGCGGCTGGTCCGACGACCAAGCAGCCGAGGTCAGTGAGCATATCGTGCAGCAGTAGCGCCACCAGCATCTCGTCTTCGACCACGAGGATGCGGCGGCCAGCGAGTGAGCTAGTAGCCACGCTGGGCCGCTCCTGGTGCGCCAGACACAGGCATGGTGATCGTGCAGACCATGCCAGCGGGGGCGTACTCCAGGCTAACCTCGCCGTGCACCTCCTGCGCCAGTGCATCCTCCAGCAGGCGGGAGCCGAAGCCCCGTCGGGTCGGCGGAGCCACCCGCGGTCCGCCGCTCTCCTTCCACCGTAGCCGCATCTGGTCCCCGGCGGATGTTGGAACCATGCCCCAGTGGATATCCACCTGACCGGCGCGTCCATTCGATAGCGCGCCGTGGCGGATCGCATTGGTGGTCATCTCGTGCAGGACCAGAGCCAGGGTGAGGGCGGCCTTCGGGGACAGGCGGACGTCCGGGCCCTCGATCGACACACGCGAAGGCCCCGTCTGCGATCCACGCAAGGCGAGCGGTCGCAATATCGCATCCAGGACATCGCGCAGCGGGACAGCGTCCCAGTTGTCGCGCCCCAGGAGACCGTGGGCCTTGGACAGCGCCAAAATGCGTCGTTCCAGGGTCTCGACCAGGTCCCGGTCGGGGCTCCCGCGCAAGGTCTGCACGATGATGGACTGCACGGTCGCCAGGGCGTTCTGGGTGCGGTGGTTCAACTCGTCGAGAAGAAAGCGCAGCCGCTCTTCCTCACGCTCGTGCTTTGAGAGGTCCACCAGCGAAATGAAGTGCTGGACGACATCTCCCGCCTCGTCTCGGACCGGGCTGATGGTCAGGGCGCCGCGAAAGACTGTACCATCCCTGCGGCGGTAATAGCTCTCCGTGTCATCCTCAGCACCAGCCGCGAACGCAGCTTCCATGCGAGCTTCGCAATCGGGGCCGCGCGACGACAGGAAGTCCAAACGCTGCCCGAGCACCTCGGCCCGAGGGTAGCCGGTCAGGGCGAGGAAGCTGTCGTTGACGAAGACGATGGGGTGACCCTCCGCCTTCGCGTCGGTGAACACCATGGGCATCCGTGTGGTTTCGGCCGCGACGACGAACGGACCAAGGTCCTCGCGGAAGGTATCGACGGCGGCTTCGGCCGTCTTCTGACCTGGGGACTTTGTCGCCACCCGTGGCATGCTCAATTCCATCGCCTTCGAAAGCGTCGATGGCCCCGGCGCCGGGAATGCTGTCGCGCGTCCTGGTCCGAAGCAGGCGACCCGACGAACCTACTCCCGGTATTGCCGCGAGCGAAACACCAATTGGCAGTTGTGGGAAGCTGGTGTCAGCCATGGCCCGGCATGCCGCACGTCGCCCCTCTCCAGGCTTGAGCCTTGGGCCGAGGTCGTCGCGCCCCGATTGCCGGTTCCTGCGCGCGCGTCTAGCGTGCCGCCACGCCCGGCGAGGGCAGAATCGTTTTGGGAAACAGCCGTATGGCGAACGGAATGGCGCGCATCTTCCTGCGCAAGTCGGTCGGACAGATCCAGTCCGAGCATGAGCACGGGGAGCTGAAGCGCTCGCTGGGAGCGATCAACCTGGTGCTCCTGGGCATAGGTTGCATCATCGGCACCGGGATCTTCGTGCTGACCGGCCGCGCCTCGGCCCAGTTCGCCGGACCGGCGATCATGATCTCCTTCGTCATCACCGGTACGCTCTGCGCCTTCGTGGCCCTCTGCTACGCCGAGCTTGCCTCCGCGCTGCCGGTGTCGGGATCGGCCTATTCGTACACCTACGCCTCCATGGGCGAGGGCGCAGCCTGGGTCATGGGCCTCCTGCTGGTGCTCGAGTACGGCCTGGCGGCCTCCACCGTCTCAGTGGGCTGGTCGGGCTACTTCGTCAGCCTGATGCACGACTTCGGGATCGATATCCCGGCGGCCTTCCAGGCCGCGCCTGGGGTGATCGTCAAGGACCACGACGGCAACGTCCTCGGAACCGGCGTGATGAACGTGCCGGCCTTCGTGGTGATCGGCCTGGTGACCATGCTGCTCATCCGCGGCGTCACCGAGTCCGCCCTGGTCAACAATATCGTCGTGGCGATCAAGGTCTCCGTGGTCGTCGCCTTCATCGTCATCGGCTTCCAGTACGTCGACACGTCCCAGTGGTCGCCGCTGGTTCCCGCCGAAATTCCGGCCCGGCCAGCGGGCACGGACATGAGCATCTGGGCCCAGATCGGCCGCGCCCTGGGCGATGTCGTCACGGGCAACGCGGACTACAAGTACGGCATCGGCGGGGTCATCCACGCCGCAGCGGTGATCTTCTTCGCCTACCTGGGCTTCGAGGCGGTCTCCACGGCCGGCGCCGAGGCGAAGAACCCCGGCAAGGACATGCCGGTCGGTATCCTGGGCGCGCTCGCCATCTGCACGATCCTCTACATTCTGACCTGCGCGGTGCTGGTCGGCATCGTGCCCTATGAGCAGCTGGACGTGCCCGCGCCCATCGCGCTCGCGGCCGACCAGATGGGACTGCCGTGGTTCGCTTTCGTGGTGAAGGTGGGCGCCATCGCCGGCCTGTCTTCGGTGATGCTGGTGCTGCTCTACGGCCAGACGCGGGTGTTCTACACCATGAGCCGTGACGGCCTGCTGCCGCCGTCGCTGGCCGCGGTGCACAAGCGGTTCCAGACGCCGTGGATCAACACCATCATCGTCGGCATCGCGGCGATGCTGGCGGCGGGGTTCCTGTCGCTGGACAAGCTGGCCGACCTCTCCAATGTCGGTTCGCTGGCCGCCTTTGCGCTGGTCTGCATCACGGTGATGTACCTGCGCCGTAGCGACCCGGGGCTGGCCCGGCCGTTCCGCACCCCGCTCTATCCGCTGGTGCCGATCCTGGGCGCGGTCATGTGCCTGATCCTGCTCATGAGCCTGATGTCGACCGAGCACACCCGCAACTTCTTCCTGATCTATCTGGTGGTGGGGATCGTGCTCTACTTCGCCTACGGCATGCGCAACTCCAAGCTCGGCCGCGGCATCGTGGTTACGGGTGGCGAGGGCGAGCCGCGGGAGTTGCCACACCGCGTGGGCGAGCCGCCCGAAGGCCAGGGCTAGGCGGCCGGCGGCGCCGTGCTGCCGATCCACGACGCCCTGCCGGAACTGAAGGCGGCGCTGTCCTCGGGCAGCGCCGCTGTTCTTGTGGCTCCGCCCGGCGCCGGCAAGACCACCGTCGTGCCTCTGGAACTGCTCGCCGAACCGTGGATGGCGGGCGGCAAGATCGTCGTGCTGGAGCCCCGCCGCCTGGCCGCCCGCGCGGCCGCCGAGCGGATGGCGTCGACCTTGGGCGAGCCGGTGGGCCGGACCGTCGGCTTTCGGGTGCGCATGCAGTCGAAGGTGTCCGCCGCCACGCGCATCGAGGTGGTCACCGAGGGTGTCTTCACCCGCATGATCCTCTCCGACCCGGAGCTGGCCGGCGTCGCCTGCGTGATCTTCGACGAGTTCCACGAGCGCAGCCTGGACGCCGATCTCGGCCTGGCGCTCGCCCGCGACACCCAGAAGCTGCTGCGCGACGACCTGCGCCTGCTGGTGATGTCCGCCACCCTCGACGGCGCAGCGGTGGCGCGGCTGCTGGACGACGCGCCGGTGATCGAGAGCCTTGGCCGCATGTTCCCTGTCGAGACGCACTACCTCGGCCGCGCCGCCCTCGCTGGACCGGGCCGTTTGGAGGAGCATGTCGTCCGCGCCATCGAGCGCGCCTTGGGCGAGCAACCCGGCAGCCTGCTCGTCTTCCTGCCCGGCCAGGGCGAGATCCTGCGAACCGCCCAGCGGATGGGCGAGCGTGCCCGGCCGGACGTGGACATCGCGCCGCTCTACGGCGCGCTGGATCCCCGCGACCAGGACCGCGCCCTGCAGCCCGCGCCGGAGGGCCGTCGCAAGGTGGTCCTCGCCACCTCCATCGCCGAGACCTCGCTGACGATCCAGGGCGTCCGCGTGGTCATCGACGCGGGCCTGGCCCGTGTGCCTCGTTACGACCCCGCCAGCGGCCTCACGCGGCTGGCCACCGTCCGTGTCTCCCGCGCCGCCGCCGACCAGCGCCGCGGCCGGGCCGGACGCACCGAGCCCGGCGCCTGCTACCGCCTCTGGGACGAGGCCGAGACGCGGGCGCTGCCGGCCTACGCCGATCCGGAGATCCTCGACGCCGACCTCTCCGGTCTCGCCCTCGACCTCGCCCGCTGGGGCGCCAGGGACGCCGGCGGGCTCGCCTTCCTCGACCCGCCGCCCGCCGCCGCCTTCGCCGAGGCCCGCGCGCTCCTCGTCCGCCTGGAGGCCCTCGACGCCGAGGGCGTACTCACGCCGCACGGCCGCGCGCTGGCGGACATGCCGCTCGCGCCGCGCCTGGCCCACATGGTCCTGAAGGCGGCCGAGACTGGTCAGGCCCCGCGCGCCGCCCGCATCGCCACGCTTGTCACCGAGCGAAACCTTGGCGGCCGCGACGCCGATCTCCGCCATCGCCTGGAGAGCCTCGAGCGAGACCGATCGCCCCGGGCGCGCGACGCCAGGGCGCTCGCCGACCGGTGGGCAGGGCTCACCGGTCGGGCAGGGAAGGGCGAGCCGCTCTGTGATGGCCTGCTGCTTGCGTTTGCCTACCCCGAGCGCGTCTCCAAGGCCCGCGGCGGGCAGGGCGAATTCCAGCTCGTCAGCGGCCGCGGCGCCTTCCTCGAACCCACCGATGCGCTCGCCCGCGAACCCTGGCTGGCGGTGGCCGAGTTGGGCGGCGGCGAGCGCCGCGATCGCATCCTGCTGGCCGCGCCCCTGGACCCCGCCGAGCTCGACGCCTTCGCCGGCCAGTTCGAGACCGAGGAGCGGCTGGAGGAGAGCGGGGCAGGGCGCCTGCGGGCCAAGCGTATCGTCCGCCTTGGGCGTCTCACCATTCGCGAGAGCGTGGATGACAATCCCGACCCGGCCCTGGTCGCCCGCGCGCTGGCGGAGCGCGTCCGTCGCGAGGGCCTGGCCGGCCTCCCCTGGGGCGAGGCCGCGGCGTCCCTGCGCCAGCGCGCGACTTTCCTCCATGCCCGCGATCCGGCCGTCTGGCCCGACCTGTCAGAGCCGGCCCTGCTGGTCCGCCTGGACGAATGGCTGACCCCGCTGCTGGCCGGGGTGCGATCCCTGGCCTCGCTCAAGCCCGACGCCCTCGACGCCGCCCTGCGCGCGCTGGTCCCGTGGGACCTCCAGCGCCGCCTGGAGACCGAGGCGCCGGCCCGCTGGACCGCGCCCACCGGCAGCTCCTTCGTCATCGACTACGCCGCCGAGGCCGGGCCTCGCATCGATGTGCGGGTGCAGGAGGTCTATGGCCTGGGCGCGCATCCCAGCGTGGCCGGCGTCCCGCTCACCCTGTCGCTGCTTTCGCCTGCCCACCGCCCGATTCAGACCACCCAGGACCTGCCGGGCTTCTGGCGAGGGTCGTGGAAGGATGTCCGCGCCGACATGCGCGGGCGCTACCCCAGACACCTCTGGCCCGAAGACCCGGCCGCCGCCCAAGCGACGAGCCGGGCCAAGCCCAGGGGAACCTGAGACCTAGGCGGCCGCCTTCCGCGCGGGACGATCGTGCGGATGCTGCGAGCGAAGGCCGATGGAGATCCGGTTCCAGCTGTTGATGCTGGCAATGAGCGCCGTCAGGTTGACGATCTCGGTGTCGCTGAAATGCGCCTTCAACGCCTCATAGTCCGCAACCGGCGCGTGGGTCTGCGAGACATGGGTCAGGGCCTCCGTCCAGGCGAGGGCCGCCTGCTCGCGCGGCGTGAACAGCTTCGACTCCTGCCAGGCGTCGAGCAGGAACAGCCGCGCCGCCGTCTCACCCTCGGCCAGGGCGTCGCTGGTATGCATGTGCAGGCAGTAGGCGCAGCCGTTGATCTGGGAGGCGCGGGTCTTCACCAGCAGCATGAGGCTGTGCTCCAGCCCGCTCGCGGCGAGATAGGTCTCCAGGGCCAGCAGCGGCTCCAACATCTTGGGGGCTACGGTTTGGGGGTTCAGTCGTTGGGTCATGGAAGTGCTCCTTTGTCCCCCAGGACGGTTCCGCCGGCCCATCTGTGACATCGTCACGGCTGGAGAATTCGCGTCTCTCTCACCATTTCGAGCGTAGAGTGATCATGAACCCGGAGCGCCGTTCCATGAGCCGTGCAGCCCTCTTCGCCCTCATCGCCGCCCTCGCCGGGGCCGACGCCGCCCAGGCCGGGTCGGCCGAGGATGCGCTGCACGCTGCGGTCCTGGCGCCCAGGGCCGCCATCAGCCGCCCGGGCGATGCTCCCAACGCCCGCATTGTCCTGGCCTACCGCGACGCGGAAGACTACGCCCTGCGCCGGGCCGGGATCGCCAGGACCTCCGTGTCGGAGACCGAGGACGAGATCACCCGTTCGCTCGGCTTCCTCTGCGGGATCCAGCCCGGCCAGAAACCCACGGGCGCGGCCGCGGCCCGCGGCTACGACACCAGCGGCCGTTTCCTCGGCGCGCAACTCCGTGTCGCGCTGAAGTGACGATCAGCTCGTCGCTGCGTAGATCATGATCCCCGTCGCCACCGACAGGTTCAGGCTGTCGGCCCGGCCGCGCATGGGGATCTTCACGTTGACGTCGCAGAGCGAAGCTATCTCCGGCGGCAAGCCCTGCTGTTCGTTGCCCATCAGCACCAGCACCGGCTTAGCGTAGGCCGCCTCGCGGTAGTCGAGATCCGCGGAGAGCAGGGTCCCCACGACAGGGCCGCGCCAGCTCTCCCGCCAGGCGGCGAACTCCGGCTCGCTCGCCTTCACCAGCGGCACGGCGAAGATCGAGCCCATGGTCGCGCGCACAGCCTCCACCGAGTAGGGATCGCAGCACTCGCCCACCAGGACGACGGCCCCACAGCCGGCCGCATCGGCCGTGCGCACGATGGTCCCCAGGTTGCCGGGGTCGCGCACCCGGTGCAGGGCCACCACGCACTTCGCGGGGCCAGGCGTCACCGCCGCGAGCGGGGCGAACGCCTGGGCGAACACCCCCACCACCGCCTGGGGGTTTTCGCGGCGCGACACCTTGGCCAGGATGTCGTGCGTCACCTCGATGACCTGCCCCTCGGCCTCTGCGGTCGCGGCCAGGGCCTTGCGCATCATCGGGTGCTCAGCGGCGAGCGGCCCATGCATCAGGATCCGCGGCGCGTGGCCGGCGTCGATCCCCTCGAGCACGGTCTTCAAGCCCTCGGCGACGAACAGGCCGGTCTCGTCGCGCGTCTTGCGCATGTGCAGGGCGCGCACGGCCTTGACGGTGTCGTTGGACAGCGAGGTGATCGTTCGGCCGTTCACGGCGCCCCCTCCCTCGTCCAGCGCGCGAAGAAGCTCATCCCGATCGCGCGGTCGCCCGCATCCTCCTCCAGCGCCAGCTCTCCCCAGGCGATTTGCCCGCCGCGGCCGGCCAGCTTCTCAGCCAGGAGCCCCGCCAGCGCCGGGCCGGAAATCCGCTCGGCGTAGGCGTTCAGCACCAGGAACTGCGCGCTCTCCGAGAGCAGTTCGGCGCACAGGCCGGCCAGCTCGGGCAGGTCATCGAACAGCCGCCACACCTGCCCGTCCGGCCCGCGCCCGTACTTCGGCGGGTCCAGGATGATTCCTTCGTATCGCGAGCCGCGCCGCACCTCGCGCTGCACGTACTTGCGGGCGTCCTCGGTGATCCAGCGGATCGGCCGATCGGTCAGCGCGGAGAGCTCGGCGTTCTCCCGCGCCCAGGCCACCGCCTTCTTAGACGCGTCCACATGGGTCACCGCCGCGCCCGCCGCCGCCATCACCAGGCTGGCCACACCGGTGTAGCCGAACAGGTTGAGCACGCGCGGCTGGCCACCGTCTTCGCGGGCCGCCTGCACGGCGCCCTGCAGAAACGCCCAGTTGGCCGCCTGCTCCGGGAAGAAGGCGAGGTGCCGGAACGCGGTGAACCGACCGTGGAATGTCACCGGCCCCCAAGCCAGCGGCCAGGACTCCTTCGGCCCCTCGCGGAAGCGCCAGTTGCCCGCCTCGTCGTCGTCAGTCGGATCGAACACCGCGTCGGCCGCCGCCCACCGCGCCGCCGACAGCCGTGGCGTCCACAGGCATTGCGGCTCCGGCCGCACCACCGTGTAGGGCCCGTAGCGCTCCAGTTTCCGGCCGCCTCCGGAGTCCAGCAGGGCGTAGTCCGACCAGCTCCTGGTGCGCATCACCTCGGGGGTCGCGGCGACCCTGGGGGCGATTTCGGAGTCTCCCGCGGTGACGCTCATCGTCCGCCCCTTACCGCACGTCACGCCCGCCACAAAGACTTGTCACACCAGCGCTTTTGAGGTCCGCTGTCGCCGCTTAGGCTTGGGGAGTCTGCATGAGCGCAGTTGTGGCGGCGCCGCGGAAGACCGCGCGCAAGGCGAAGGGGGATGGGCACCTCCGGCGCGCGGAGATCTTGGAGGCGGCCGAGCGCATCTTCGTCGCCGAGGGCTACGAAGGCGCCACCATCCGCAAGATCGCCGACGAGGTGGGGGTCTCCTCCACGGCGCTCTACATGCATTTCCAGGACAAGAGCTGCATCCTCGCCGAGATCTGCGAGCGCACGTACCGCGACCTGCTGGCCGCCAACAGCGAGATCGCCGAGCGACCCCTGGACCCCGTGGTCCGTACGCGAATGATGCTGGACGCCTACATGCGCTGGGGCCTGGAGCATCCGAATACCTACCAGCTGGTGTACTGCGGAAGCAGCCCGGCCGGCCAGCCGCTGCCGGAGGGCACCGCCGAGCTCAGCCGCCAGTGTTTCGCCACGTTCGCCTGCGTCGTCTGCGAGGTCGCCGCCAGCGGCCGCCTTCGTTTGGGCAGCGCCGAGTCCGCCGCCCAGGTGCTGTGGATGGCCTGCCACGGTGTCGTGGCCCTGATGACCAGCCGCCCGAACTTCGACTGGGCCAACCGCGACGAACTGATGCAGATCACCCTCGACAGTATGCTGCATGGCCTGATGGGGGACTGACGCGATCCCCGGCCTTATCCCGCAGGGGTAGGGCGACTCAAATCCACCCTACGGCGCACTGGTGTTGATCGACTGCCCGGTCGGCGCATAGCCATAGGCCCCGCGCTTCAGATCGGACGACAGGGTGATCCGGGCTGTGCCGCCGTTCAGCTTGGCGCGGTAGACCTGCATGTTCTCCATCACCCGCATCACGTAGTTGCGGGTCTCGGAGAACGGGATGCACTCGATGAAGTCCAGCGGATCCTGGCTACCCGCGCGCGGGTCGCCGCAGAAGCTGACCCAGGAGGCCGGCCGGCCCGGCCCGGCGTTGTAGCCGGCTGCGGCCATGATGTAGGACCCGGAGACGCGGTTCACCATCTCGCCCAGGTAAGCCGAGCCCAGCTGCATGTTGTAGTCGGCTTCGTAGAGCCGGGCGGGCGAGTAACCGACGCCGAGCCGCCGCGCCACGATGGAGGCCGTCGAGGGCAACAGCTGCATCATCCCGCGCGCGTCGGCGCCCGAACGGACCGACGGATCGAAGCCGCTCTCTTGGCGGGTGACCCCCAGCACCAGCGCCGGCTCGGGCGCGCCCGGCACGGCTGGCGGCGTGCGATAGGGGTAGGCTCGGTCGGCCAGGATCAGTCCCCGCTGGGCGGTGGCGCGGCCCGCCTTCATGGCGGTGTCCTGGTCGCCGTAGCTCTTGATCGCATCGATCAGCAGGGCCGCCTCGACTGTGGTCGGCACGGTATCGTCCAGGTGCAGGGCGAAGGCGCGGAACAGGTCCCGCTGGCCCTGGTCGGCCAGCAGGCGCATGGCCTGCACCGCATCCTGAGCCTCGAATCTGGCGCGGTCGGCGGCGCTCAGCACAGGATCGCGCGGCAGCACCAGGTCGCGGCCCAGCTTCTCCGCGGCCAGCTGGCCGTAGAAGGTGGTCACGTACTCTGCGCCACGGCCGTAGTAGTTGGTCGCG
>NZ_CADEGK010000162.1 GCF_902826855.1 uncultured Phenylobacterium sp.
TCCAGCGCCGCGACGTTGCGGTCGATGGCCGGGAAGCGGACACGGATGTCCAGCTCATCCTCGGCGTCGTCGGGGCGGAACCGCCCCATCAGCACGCCGTCGGTGAGGAACTGGATGGTCTGGCCCACTGACAGCACGTCGACGCCGTAGCGGCCGGCGGCCTCGCGATCGACGGTCAGGTTCCACTCGATGCCGGGCGAGGTGCGGTTGTCCTCCAGTTCGATGAGTTCCGGGTCCTGGACCAGCTTGGTCTTCACCAGCTCCGCGGCGGCGTTCAGCGCGGCCGGGTCGTGGCTCTGCAGCTGGACCTGCACGTCCTTGCCCACTGGCGGGCCGTTCTGTGGGCCGCGGACCTCAAGTTGGAGGCCGGGGATTTCGCCCAGCTGCTTGCGCACGGCCTTTTCGAGATCCCATCCCGTCACCCCCAGGGCGTTGCGACCCTCGAAGTCGACAAAGTCGACGCGGACCCCGCCCACGGTGTCGTTCGGCGGGGAATTGGGGCCGCCGTTCGAGCTGAAGCCGCCGGAGCGGACGTAGAACGACTCCACGCCCTTAATGCCGGCCAGCCGCCGTTCGACCTGCTGGACCAGCACGTCCTGGGCCTCCGGCGAGAGGTTGCCGCGCGCCTTGACCCACACCTGCACGAACTCGGGGTCGTCGCTGAAGAAGAACTCGGTGCGGTGGTCGGTTTTGCCGAACCAGAAGATGATCGCGAAGATGATGACGACACCGCCGGCGAACGTGCGGGTCGGGTGGTGGGTCATCGCCGTGAGGCTGCGGGCGTACCAGCCCATGAAGCCCCGCATCTCGGTCGGGTCGCCGTGCTCCGACTTGGCGATCTCGGCGAGATGCGCCTCGTCCACGGCGGTCTTCCGGGCGAACAGCGACCCCAGCGCCGGGGTGAAGATCAGCGCTACGAAAATCGAGCAGCCCAGCACGAAGAACAGGGTCAGCGGCAGGAAGCTCATGAACTTCCCGGCGATCGAGTTCCAGAACATGAACGGCACGAAGGCGCAAAGGGTTGTCAGGGTGCCGTTGGCCACCGGCCAGAACATCCGCTTGCCGGCCGCGGCGAAGGCCTCCTGCTTGGTCAGGCCCTCGGCCATGCGGCGGTCGGCGTACTCCACCACCACGATGCCGCCGTCGACCAGGATCCCCACGGCAAGCACCAGCCCGAACATCACCATCATGTTCAGCGTGACGCCCAGGCCGTTCATGAGCAGGAAAGCCAGCAGGAAGCAGATCGGGATCGATGCGCCCACCATCAGCCCCTGCCGGATGCCGAGGCTTGCAACGATGATCATCATGACCAGCAGGCTGGCCATTATCAGCCCGCTTTCCAGCACCACCAGCGTGCGGCCGATGAAGTCGCTTTCGTCGTAGAGGAAGTCGAGCTTCACCGTGGAGGGCCACGTCTTGGCTTCCGCCAAGGTCGCCTTCTTCACGGTCTGCACGGTCTCGAGGATGTTGGCGCCGCCGCGCTTGGACACCTCCAGGATGAAGGCGGGCTGGCCGTTGAAACGGCTGATCGTGCTGGCCTCCTTGAAGGTGCGGCGCACGTCGCCGATGTCGCCCAGGGTGATGATCCGGTCGCCCGCCTTCTTGATCGGCAGGGCCAGGATGTCTTCCGGCTTCTCGACGACGCCCGGCACCTTGACCGCGAACTGGCCGACGCCGGAGCGCAGGTTGCCGGCCGGCACGAGCTGGTTGTTGCGGCCGATCACCTGGGCGATCTCGCCGGTGGTGACGTTGTAGGTCTCCATCCGCAGCGGATCGATGGTGACCTCCAGCACCTCCTCGCGGCCGCCCGCCATGAACACCTCGAGCACACCTTCGGTGCCCTCCAGGCGCTCCTTCAGCGCCACAGTCAGCCGGTGCAACTCGCGCTCCGGCGCGGAACCGGAGATCACGATGCCGATCACCGGCTCGCCCGAGAAGTTCTGCTCCTGGATGATCGGTTCTTCGGCGTCCGGCGGGAACTTGCCGCGGGCTATGTCGACCTTGGCGCGGACGTCCTGCAGCGCCTGGTCCTTGTCGAAGTCGGCCTCGAATTCGAGCGTCACCACGGCCGCGCCCTGCCGGGCCACGGCGTTCATCGACTCGATCCCCTCCATCGACTGGAGTTCGAGCTCCAGCGGCTTGACCAGCAGGCGCTCGGCGTCTTCCGGCGAGACCCCAGGGTAGGGGATCACCACCGAGATGTAGGGCAGGTCGATGTCCGGCTCGGATTCGCGCGGCATGGAGAGGTAGGCGAACAGGCCGAACAGGGCGGCGATGAGCGTCACGCCCAGCACCACCTTGCGCCGCTTGATGGCTCCGTCGATCAGCGGACCGATCATGTCTCTCTCCCTGAGCGCCTTCGGGCGAAGGAAACCGGCTCGCCGCCCGGAAGCGCTCAATCCCTACTGTTGCCGGCGCTCCGGAGAGCGCCGGTGGCGTGACCTCAGGCCTATGGGGCCTGGGCGACGCGAACCTTCTGGCCGTCGGCGACGAACGACTGCCCGACCGTGATCACGCGAACGGGGCCGCTGAGGCCAGAGACCCAGATTCCGTTGGGCGTCTCCTCCAGCACCGTCACCGGGGCGAAAGCGACGCGGTTATCCGACAGTATATACCGCACACCCTGGCGGCCGCGCGCGTCCAGCACGAGGGATGAAACCGGCACCACGTGTGCGGCCCCCGCCCCGGCGCCCACGCGCAGTTCCGCCGACAGGCCGGAGCGCACCGAGTTGCCCGGGTTCCGCACCGCGATTTCGAGGTGATAGGTGCGCGTCTGCGGATCGGAGTCGCGGGCGACGTAACGAACCCGCCCGCTCAGGACCTGGCCGCTGATCAGCGTAGCCTGGGCCGGCGCGCCGACGCGCAGCTTCGAGGCTTCGGTCTCCGGTGCGTCGGCCACGACCAGCAGCGGGTCGAGCTCGATCATGGTGCCGCAGGGTTGGCCCGGCGCGAGATAGGATCCAACTTCGGCGTCCCTGCGGTCGAACACGCCGGCGAATGGCGCGGTGATGCTCACCTGCGCCAGCGAAATCTCCGCGGCGCGCACCTGCGCCTGGGCGGCGTCGAGGTTGGCCTGCGCCTCCAGCACCTGGGTCGGCGAGCGATAGCCCTTCTGGGCGAGATCGGCGGCCGCCTTGCGCTGCAACTGCCGCATCGTGAACATCGCGCGCGCCTGATCCAGCCCGGCCTGTCGGGCGTCGACGGTGAGCCGGCACAGCACCTGGCCCTTGCGCACGAACGCCCCCTCTGCGGCGGGGGTCGCGGCGACCACGCCGGCGGTCTCTGAGCGGACCACGACGCTGCGCGCGGCCTCAGTGCGGCCGCGCATGACGACCTGGACCTGGCGAATCTGCTCCGGCGCCAGGGCGACCTGCACGCTGGGAGGCCCGCTCGCGGGCGGCGGGGCCTTCGCCTCGGCTTCCTTGTCACCCCCGCCGAACACCGTGCCCACCAGGAAGAACAGGAGGACGGCGCCAGCGACGGCGGCGACGAACAAATACTGAGGCCTCAGGCGCATTGCAGCTTCTATCCCCGGTCTTATCTGCGTACCCGAATTTCCGAAGGCACACTTGCGCCGACTTCACGCGGCTTGGGCGCCTTTTGATGCCGCCGTTATGCCAGCGCAAATGAAATTGCAGTCACGCTGGCGGATCTGACTAATCTGACGCATCGAACCAGGATCCTAGTAGGGGCGGGGCGCGGCGCGGGTCCCACCCTGAGTCACTTACGCGGTAAAAGCTAGCTTAGGTAGTTAAGGAACAGTCATCTTGCGATACCTACACACCATGGTCCGGGTGACCGACCTGAACGCATCCCTGGCTTTCTATTGTGACAAGCTGGGGCTTAAGGAAGTCTCCAGGGTGGAGAACGAGGGTGGGCGTTTCACCCTGGTGTTTCTGTGTGCCCCCGGCGACGAGGCCGCAGCCCGCGAGAATCGGGCGCCGACCGTGGAGCTGACCTACAACTGGGACCCCGAGGCCTACCAGGGCGGCCGCAACTTTGGCCATCTAGCCTACGCCGTCGATGACATCTACGCGACCTGCCAGCGGCTGAAGGACGCCGGCGTGGTGATCAACCGCCCTCCGCGCGACGGGCGCATGGCCTTCGTCCGCTCACCGGACAACATCTCCGTGGAGCTGCTGCAAGCCGGTCCGGCTCTGCCGCCGGCTGAGCCCTGGGCGTCCATGCCGAACGTGGGGGTCTGGTAGGTCCCGCGCCCGGCCTGGCGACGGCAAGCACCGGACGCCGGCGTCGCCGTCAGACCGCGCCAGCGATGGCGACTGCTTCCAACGGTGACGCCCAGCACGGGCTCAGACCTCGTGCGGACTTTGAGCCTGCGTGGCCTATGCACTCACTACGCTGGCGAATTGCGCCTTGGGCCCGCGCGGCCGGCCGACGATCCGCCGTCGCAGTGGATCATCTGGCCGTTCAGGAACTGGGCCGCGTCGGACGCCAGGAACGCGACCAGCTCGGCGACATCGGTCGGCAGGCCGGCCCGTGGATAGGGGGTCGTCGCGGTGGCCGCCGCGACGTTGTCGCCCAGGACGTTCAGCAGTTGCTCGGTCTGGATCACGCCCGGCAGGATGCAGTTGCTCCGAACGTTGTCGCGTCCGTACTGCACGGCCAGGTACTTGGTGAACGTCATCACGCCGCCCTTCGAGGTGCCATAGGCGACCAGGCCCGGCGAGCCGCTGGTGGCGGCCCCCGAGGCCATGTTGATGATCGAGCCGCCGCCGCCCGCGATCAGGTAAGGCAACGCCGCCTTGCTCGCCACGAACATGCTGCGCAGGTTGATCGTCATCGTAAGGTCCCAGGTCTCCAGCGTCGTATCGAGCACGCTGGTGTCACGGGACCAGGCCTCCGCGGTCATCGCGACGTTGTTGTGCAGCACGTCGATCTTGCCGAACTGCTTCAACGCGAATGCGATCACGGCCTCGATCGAGTCGGCGTCGGTGGCGTCGAATCGGACGGCCGCCGCTGCGGAGCCGATCTCCTGCGCGGCCGCCTCGGCGACGTCCAGGTCGCGATCGGCCAGGACGACGGCCGCGCCCTCCCGCGCCATGACCTCCGCAGTCGAGCGCCCGATTCCCCGCGCCGCGCCGGTAATCACCGCGACCTTGCCCGCCAGCTTCGCCATTCGACGTCTCCCCTTTCAACAAAGCGCTCTCACGCCCTTCGTCCAGCAGGCCTACTCGGCGAGACCGCCAGCGCCAAGAGCTGCCCGTCGCAGGGCCGGAACAAGATCAGCATCGCTAAGGGCAAGCGAGGCCGCGGAGCGATCCCACCGCCCGCTTCCCACCCACCACCGACGTTGTGAAGGTCCGCTGCCCGGCGGCGGGTGACACGTCCGTAGCTCTACTTCGCAGCCCCCGCCGCAGTCTTCCACACCCGCCAGCGCCAGATGCCGAGGCCCGCCGCGATGGCCACGACCACGGCCACAATGGCCACTGGCGCATGCGCCATCGCCCGCTCCAGCGCGTGCAGCACGGCCGGGCCGAACACATAGCCCACGGCCACGAAGACCGCCGCCCAGATTACCGCGCCGATGGCGTTCAGGATCGCGAACCGCACGGCGCCTAGGTCGCTCATGCCCACGGCGACCGGGGCGACGGCGCGCAGGCCGAAGAGGAAACGGAAGCTGAGGACGAACACCGTCGGGTGGCGCTCGATCAGCGCCAGCGCCTTGCCGAAGGCGCTCCGGGCCTTCATGCGGCGCACGAAGCCGATGCCCCGTGAACTGCGGCCCAGGAAGTGCAGCACCTGGACGAAGAGGGTGGAGCCCAGGGCCGCGGCGCCCACCACCAGATAGACCGGGATCAGCCCCTTGCGCGCCAGCACGCCGCCCGCGATCGCGGCCGTCATGCCCTCGATGCCCGCGCCCACCAGGATCGCGACCGGCCCAAACGCCGCCAGGTAGTGCTCAAGCTCAGCCACAGGGCATCAAGCCCGCGCGGCGGGACTGGTTCCATGTCAGCCCGAATGTCCCGCTGAACCCCACCTCTCGACTCGTCATCCCGCGGCTTCTCCGCGGGACCGATAGACTCCGTGATCGTGGGGTTCGCGCGCAGGGTTACTCCGCCGCGGTGGCGAAGGTGTTCTGGGCGATCTGGTTGTTGCGCAAGAGCTTGCCGGGGGTCGCGCCGGTGCAGTCGCCGTTCTCGAAGGTGACCTCGCCGTTGACGATGGTCCAGCGATAGCCTTCCGCCTTCTGGACGACGCGCCATTCGTTGGCCGGCAGGTCGTGCAGCACCTCGAACTCCCACTCCGGCGTGCGCTTCAGCGCGCCCATGTCGTAGACCACCACGTCCGCTGGCGCGCCCTCGCGCAGGAAGCCGCGGTCGGCGAAGCCCGCCGCCTGGGCCGGCAGGTAGCTCAGGTGGTAGTGCGCCTCTTCGAGCGAGATTTTCTTCTCGTCCCGCACCAGCCAGGTCAGGTAGTCGGTGGTGTAGGAGCCTCCCGCGAAGAACTTGGTGTGGGCGCCGCCATCCGACACTCCGGCCATGACGTACGGATCGCTCATCAGCGGCCCGACCATCTCGGCGTCGCCGCTGGTCGCCAGGCCCGAACGGAACAGGACGCGCAGCTTGCCCGCCACCGCGATGTCCAGCATCGCGTCGGTGACGTGCTTGTCCTCGTCCTCGGCTATGTCGGCGATCAGCCGGCCCAGGTATTTCTGGAGCTCGGGCGTATCCTCCGGCACGCTGACCACGGTCAGCGCCTCCGGCATCACCGTGTCGCCGACGGCGCGCAGCATGCGGTGCTGTTTCTTCATCGCCTCGCGCCGCACCGGATCGGCCAGCTTGACCAGCTTCTCCTCGAGCGACCCTTGCGTCGCCTCGTTCCAAGCCGGGCTGCAGTCGTAGAGGTTCCAGTCGGCCATGGAGAAGTTGAACCAGGCGCGGACGTTGAAGCCCTGGGCGTAGATCCGCAGGCCCTGTTCGTTGCAGCGGTGGATCCACTCCAGGCTCTTCTCGTGCAGCCAGGGCTTGCCGTCGACGGCCGCGATCACGTTGTAGAGGATCGGTCGCTGGGCGGTGCGGGCCAGGCGTTCGACGAAGGCGCGGTCCCGGTTCTTGCGCTCGCCTTCCTCGGTGTACATCGGGTCGCCGCCCTGGGCCTGGGTGATCTGGATGAAGCCCTCGTCGCGATCGCGCAGCACCTCGGCCAGGCACAGCACGTCCTCGTCGGCCATGGTGTCGGTCGGCATCGGGGTGCCGTCGACGTCGGCCTGCAGGGAATGCTCGCCCAGCCGCTGCAGCGAGAAGCCACAGGCGCCGGCGTCCATCGCCTCGTTCAGCAGCCGCTGCATCTCCTTGCGCTCGGCCGGCGTCGCCGGGCGCGACTTCGCCGCTTCCAGGCCCATGACGTAGACCATCAGCGGCGAGACCGGCACGTAGCTGACCACGTTCACGCCCTTGGGCAGGCGCTGCAGGGCGTCGAGCCATTCCGGCAGCGTCTCCCACGTGAAGGGCATGCCTTCCTTCATCGACTCGTAGGGGATCTGCTCGGTGCGGGTCATCATCAGGAGCGCGCGGTCGCGTTCGGCGGGCTTCACCGGCGCGAAGCCGAAGCCGCAGTTGCCCAGCACCACCGACGTCACGCCGTGCCAGCCTGAGATGGTGCAGTAGGGGTCCCAGTGGATCTGGGCGTCGTAGTGGGTGTGCAGGTCGACGAAGCCGGGCGCCACGATGCAGCCCTCGGCGTCCAGGACCCGCGTCGCCGTCGCCGTCTGGGGAATGCGCCCCAGCTTGACGATCCGGCCGCCTCTTATGCCCACGTCGGCGCGGTATCGGGGTAGGCGCGTGCCATCCACGACAGTGCCGCCACGGATGATGAGATCGTACTCCATCGACGCTTTCCTTCCGTTGGAACGTTCCTCCGCTGCGCTTTGGCAGTCTCTCTACTCGGTCACTCCTTGAAGCTTGCGCCCGGGCCCTAGCCGACGCAATGGCGCCCTCGGTGTTCGCGCGGAGCGCCGCTGGGGAGGCCGGGAGAGGGCGGTGCGGCCGCGAGACCTGGAGAGGCGTTGGACCCGCGAGCGCCCGCCATGGCCAGGCTCGCCGCGCCGAAATCTAGGGCTGAGGAGGTCTGATGGCTCCCGGAGCAGGACTCGAACCTGCGACAAGTCGGTTAACAGCCGACTGCTCTACCAACTGAGCTATCCGGGATCAGGCCATCAAGAGGCCGCGCGTATACGCCGCCTCGTGGGACCGCGCAAGCACTCGGGTCGAGAGGCCGCAGGGGGCGGAAAAAGAGCCCGACGCGAGCGCCGGGCTTTACTTAAGTTGGTGATGGTGGGTGTCTCCAGAGAAGACAATGGTGAAGCTCCGCTGATGTGGTTAAGGCGGCCTTAACGACATGGGCGCCGCCGGCCGCGAGGGGCTGGACGGGGGGCGCGGGGGTGCTCGGCGGGTCGTGGTGCACCCGCGCCGCACCGAGAGGGCGCAGGGCGCCGACCTGTGGTTGGGTCCCGATGTCGGTTCCGACATCGCGCTGGCCAACACCATGGCCCGCCACATCCTCCACCTCGGCCTGCAGCACCGCGCCTTCATCGAGCGCGCCACCGCCGGTTTCGACACCTTCGCGGCCTCGGTCGAGGAGTGGACGCTCGAACGGGGCGAGGCCGTGACCGGCGTACCGGGGTGGGCCATCGCCGAGCTGGCCGAGGCCTACGCCAGGGCCGACCGGGCGCAGCTGTGTTGGACGTTGGGCATCACCGAGCACCACAACGCCACCGACAACGTGCTGGCGTTGATCAACCTGTCGCTGCTGTGCGGGCACGTGGGTCGCTACGGCTCCGGTCTCAACCCGTTGCGGGGCCAGAACAACGTGCAGGGCGGCGGTGACATGGGCGCCATACCGAACCGTCTGCCCGGTTTCCAGGACCTGCGCGACCCCGAGGTGCTGGCCCGCGTCGGCGCACTGTGGGGTGCGTCGCTGCGCCCCGAGCCGGGTCTGCACCTCACCGCCATGTTCGAGGCGATGGGCGACGGCCGGCTCGGCGCGCTGTACGTGGTGGGCGAGAACCCGGCCCAGTCGGAGGCCGATTCGACCCACGCCCTGGAACGGCTGGCCGCGCTGGACCACCTGGTGGTGCAGGACATCATGCTGACCCGCACCGCGCAGCTGGCCGACGTGGTGCTGCCCGCCACCGCGGCGTGGTGCGAGGCGGAGGGCACGGTGACCAACAGCGAACGCCGCGTGCAGCGGGTGCGCAAGGCGGTCGAGCCCCCCACCGGGGCCCGGGACGACGTGGCGATCCTGTGCGAGCTGGCGGCGGCGTTGGGCCGACCGCTGTTCAGCGGGGTGCCCAGCGCGGCGGCGGTGTGGGAGGAGCTGCGCACGGTGTCGCCCATCCACGCCGGCATGTCCTACGAGCGGTTGGAGGAGCTCGGGGGCATCCAGTGGCCCTGCTTCGACGAGCACAGCCTGGAGCCGTCGTTCCTGCACGGTCGGCTGTGGGCGCTCGAGGAGGCCGAGCGCGGCCCCCGGGCCCCGTTCTCGGTGGTGCTCGACGAACCGCCGGTCGAGGCACTCGACGACGAGTTCCCCCTGCGGCTGACCACGGGGCGGCGGCTCGACTCCTACAACACCGGGGTGCAGAGCGGCGCGTTCGCCTCGCCGTTGCGGCGGGCCGAGACGATCGACGTCGGCCCCCAGGACGCCTCCCGCCTCGGGTTGCGCGAGGGCGAGGTGGTCCGGGTGCGGTCGCGCCGCGGCGCCATCGAGGCGCCGGTGCGCATCGATGCCGGCCTGCGGGCCGGCCTGGTGTTCATGACCCCGCACTTCCCCGACGACATCGACGTGAACGTCCTGACCATCGAGGCGACCGATCCGCGCTCCGGCACCGCCGAGTTCAAGGCGGCGGCGGTGCGCATCGAGAAGCTCGCCGCGGCCGCCACCGGCTGACCTACGGCGACCGACATCGCACCAGCCCGACCCACCGACCTACCAGACCACCAGACCACCAGACCGGACGGTATGGACCTCAAGCTGACCAGCATCGAACCGAGCCCCGCCGAACGGGCGGCCGTGGACGGCCTGCTCGGGCCGCCGGCGGGCGCCGCCGCGCTGCGGGCGGAACGCGGCGGTTCGGTGCTGCGGGCGCAGCGCCACCGGTTGCTGCCCGCGCTGTGGGCCCTGGTGGAGCGGGTGGGCCACATCAGCCCCGAGGGCCTCGGCTACGTCGCCCGCCGGCTCGGCGTGCCGCCGGCGGAGGCGTACGGCGTGGCCAGCTTCTACGCCATGTTGCCGCTGGCACCGATGCCGACCGCGCACGTCGCCCACGTCTGCGTCGATCTCTCCTGCCGGCTGGCGGGCGAACGCTCGGCCGAGCTGCGGGCCCGGCTGGCGGCGGATCCCGACACGACGGTGGTGGACAGCCCGTGTCTCGGCCTGTGCGAACGGGCGCCGGCCGCACTGGTGAGCACCCCGGGAGCTCCGCCGCAGCACCGGCTGGAGGCGGCGCCGCGCCGCGAGGTGGCCCAGCGGGGCGACGCGTCGCTGGTGCTGCTGCGCCGGGTCGATGTGGTCGATCCCACCGATCTGGACGCCTATCGGGCGCACGGCGGGTACGCCGCGCTGCGTCGGGCGTTCGACATCGGCCCGACCGAGGTGCTGCGGGAGGTGCTCGATGCCGGCCTGGTCGGGCGGGGCGGCGCCGCCTTCCCCACCGGCCGGAAGTGGCAGGCGGTGGCGGCGCAACCGGCGCGGCCCCACCACCTGGTGTGCAACGCGGACGAGTCCGGGCCGGGCACGTTCAAGGACCGGGTGTTGATGGAGGGGGATCCGTTCGCGGTGGTGGGGGCGATGACCATCGCCGGGTTCGCCACCGGCTGCGAGC
>NZ_CADEGK010000163.1 GCF_902826855.1 uncultured Phenylobacterium sp.
TCCAGCAGCACCACCGTCGGCGAATAGTTGCGGGCCTCCTCGGCCGGCAGCATTCCATAGGTGACGATGATCACCTTGTCGCCCTTCTGGACGAGCCGGGCGGCCGCGCCGTTCACCCCGATCACCTTGGAGCCGCGCGGGGCCTCGATGGCGTAGGTGGTGAAACGCGCCCCGTTGGTGATGTTGAGCACGTCCACCTGCTCGTGCGGCAGGATGCCCGAGGCTTCCAGCAGGTCGCGATCGATGGCGATCGACCCTTCGTAGTCCATGTCGGCCTGGGTGACCGTGGCGCGGTGCAGCTTGGCCTTCAGGAGCGTGAGCAACATGGGCGGTCCTCGTAAGCGGGCGAGCGCATATACGCATCCCGGCCCGTGGCTTCAATGCGGCAATGCAGCATCGACCTTGCCACCGCACCCTGCGTCGCCCGCATTCTACCCCGCGTGGCGACGCAGGAAGGCGGTCATATCGTCCAGCACCGGGGCGTGGCCGCGCAGGGGCCGGGAGAGGGCCAGCACCATGCGGACGTGGTCGACACCCGCATAGTGGCGCTCCTCCACCGCCACGCCGGCGGCGCGTAGCGCGCGGGCCAACGCCACCGTGTTCTTCGGCCAGACGGTGTCGTCGGCGTCGCCGGTGGCCAGGAACGCCGGCGGCGAGGCGGCGCTCGCGTAGGCAGTGGGCTGCGTCGCCGGCAGGTCGGCGCTGTGCCCGAACACCCGGTTGGTAATCGCGCCCTGCAGCGGCAGGAAATCGTAGGGACCGGAAAGACCGGCGAACGCCTTCACGTGGCTGGGCTCGACCCCGGCGGCCCTCAGGTAGCGCCCGTCCAGCGCCAGCATGGCGGCGTTGTAGGCGCCGGCCGAATGGCCCACCAGCACGATCCGGCCGGGGTCGGCGCCGTAGCGCGCGGCGTTGTCGGCGGTCCAGCGCACCGCCTGGGCGGCGTCGACCAGGAAGTCGGGGTACTTCACCTCCGGATAGAGCCGATAGTCGGCCACCACGGTGACGAACCCGCGCGAGGCCAGGGCCCGGCCGACCCAGTTGTAGTCCTGCCGCCGCCCGGAATCCCACGATCCGCCGTAGAAGAACATCGCCAGCGGCGCCTCACCCGCCGCGCCCCTCGACCGTGGCGGTGCGTAGACGTCCAGCCGCTGGCGCGGGTGGGCGCCGTAGGCCTCGCTGCGGCCCAGGATCGATGCCGGGTCCTTGGGCGAAAGGGTGGCGAACATGCTGAGCGGCGAACAGGCGGTGGTCAGGCTCGCCGACAGGCCCGCCAGGGTCAGGCGCTTGGACATGGAAAAGCTAGGCATCGGCTCCAGGTACGAACGCGGGCGGGCGGGCGCAACCATCACGCGGCCCCTCCGGTTCTACGTTCGCAGACTTGCCCCGGACGCGACAGCGCAGCCGCAGGTCGGGTTGACCCCACGCCACCCCTTGACGCCGTCCGCGCCACCCGGCGCTATGGATGTGAACAACGATAAGGGAAACGACGATGGACGGAGCTCAGGCCCCCAGCGGCTTCAAGGCCGACGCACTGGCGCAGATCCCGGCGGCGCTCAAGTCCGTCGTCGACCAGGGGACGCTCTCGGGGATCGTCAGCCTCGTGTGGCGCAAGGGCGAGGTGGTCCAGGTCAACACCATCGGCCAGCGCGACATCGCCAAGAACCTGCCGATGGAGCGCGACACCCTCTTCCGCATCGCCTCGATGAGCAAGCCGATCACCTCTGTCGCGGTGATGATGCAAATCGAGGAAGGCAAGCTGAAGCTCGACGACCCGGTCACCAAGTGGATCCCCGAGCTGGGCGGCATGGTTGTTCTGGAAGACGCCACCGGCCCCCTCGACAAGACCGCACCCGCCCCGCGCGACATCACGGTCGAGGACCTGCTGACCCACCGCGCCGGCCTCGCCTACGGCTTCACCTCGCAGGGGCCGATCGCCTATGCGCACGAGGAGAAGCTGGGCTCGGCGCTGGCCAATCCGCTCGGGCCCGACGAGTGGCTTCAGAAGCTGGGCGAGCTGCCGTTGAGCTACCCGCCCGGCGAGAGGTTCCACTACAGCCACGCCACCGACGTGCTGGGGTTCCTCGCCGCGCGTGTAGACGGAAAACCCCTTGGACAGGTCCTGCAGGACCGCATCTTCGGCCCCCTGGGCATGGTCGACACGGCCTTCTGGGTTCCGCCGGAGAAGCGTGACCGGCTGGCGCACCTCTACGAATACGGCGTCGACGGCAAGCTGAAGGATGTCTCGTTTAAGCACTCGGACGCGCCCCCGGCCTTCGAGGGCGGCGGCGGCGGCCTGATCTCCAGCGCCGACGATTACCTGAAGTTCGCGCGCATGCTGCTGGGCCGCGGCGAGGTTGAGGGCGTGCGGCTGCTGAAAGCCGAGACCGTCGACCAGATGCTCGAAAACCGCCTGAGCGACGAACAGCGCGGCCACGGGTTCCTGGGCATGCCGTTCTGGGTCAGCCAGGGCTTCGGCCTGGGCGTATCGATGATCCTGGATCCGGCGAAGCACGAATGGATGGGCGCAGGCGGCCACGGCGCCTTCGGCTGGCCCGGCGCCTTCGGCACCTGGTGGCAGGCCGACCCGGCCAACGACATGATCCTGATCCTGCTGATCCAGGACTCGATGGCGCTCGGCCCCGAAGCCGTCACCGCCATGCAGGGCGAGCCCCGCCCAACCGGCCGCGTCGCCGGCCCGATGTTCCAGAAGCTGGCCTACGCCGCCCTGGGGTGATCTTCTCGCCCCATGGCCTGGGAAAAGTCGCCGCCGTGGCTGGTCGAGCTGTTCGCCGCCAGCCTGCCGGAGCGGCCCGGCCTGGAACGGCGCCGGATGTTCGGCTACCCGGTGGCCTTCGCGAACGGCAACATGTTCGCCGGGCTGTTCGGCGAGGTCGTCTTCGCCCGCCTGCCCCCCGGCGAACGCGCCGGCCTGGAGGCGGAGTACGGCGCGGTCAGCTTCGAGCCCATGCCCGGCCGGCCGATGCGCGCCTATGTGGTCATCCCTGAGTCCGTGCTGGAGGACGAGGCCCTGCTCGCCCGCCTGCTGGACCAGGCCTACGCCTTCACTGCGGCCATGCCGCCGAAGGTCAGGAAGCCGCGGAAAGCATCCCGCTGATTTACCACGTGTTTGAGGGCGACCTTAACCCTGGCCGGCGCAGCGTCGAAGCATGGACCCGATCGCCACAGCCCGATATGGCCTGACGGCCGCCTCGCACCACTTCGAGGCCTCGGCGACCCGGATCGCCAACCTGCGCAGCGACGCCGGCCCCGAAACGCCTGGCGTCGATCTCGGCGCCGAGGTGGTGAACATGGTTCAGGCCAAGCATGCCTTCTCCGCCAACCTGACGGTGATCCGCTTCGCCCAGGACATGTGGGACTCGCTGCTGAAGCTGCAGACCGGGAAGTAGCGCTTCCTGTTGCGCGCCCGTGCAGAGAGGCAGCACGAAAAAGGGGAGCCGCGCCGGCTCCCCTCTCCGAAATCCGACGTGGTTCCTAGGCCCTACTTCTCGGTGGCGTCCGCGCCATCCTTCGGCGCGCCGGTGCCGGAGGAGCCCATGAACAGCTTGCGGCCGTCCGGGAAGGTCACGTCGCGCCCGTTGGCCTTGCAGGCCGGACGGCAGAGGCGGTCCTTGGACTGGTAGCCACGGACGATGATCTCCTGACCGGACTTCAGCGTGTTGCGGTCGATACCGGCCCGCAGAAGGGTGTTCGGCGTGCCGCCCTCAACCATCCAAGCGGTCGACTTGCCGTCGGCGCCCACCACGTTGATGTGCACCCAGGCGTGCGGGTTGATCCACTCGATGCGGGTCACCTTGCCGCGCAGCAGGACCGGGGCCTTGCCGTCGAACTCGGCGGCGAAGGCGTGGTGGGCCAGGGCGGCGCCGCCGGCGACCGCCAGGCTCAGGGCCGCGCCGACCGCCGCTCCGACAATCATCATCTTCTTGTTCATAGCGCGTCTCCAACGCCGGATGTTGTTCGATGCCGCGTTACCACGGCGGATACGCAATCTACTTCAGCGGTTCCTTGCGCAGGTCACCGTACATCAGTTCCTCGACGAACTCGACGCACTTGAACTGGTTCAGCCGCGCGTCCTCGCCGACATGCTTGTAGAGATTGAAGCTCATCTTCCAGGGACGGGTGTAGGTGTTCGGGTCGGTGATCGTCGCCTCGTAGCGCAGCACGCCCGGCCCGGCCGGCGTCCAGCGCTCCACCACCTGCATCTGGTCAGAGTTGTGGTTGCCCGCGCGGTCCAGCCACGCGCGGCCGTTCAGGCCGGTGACCGTGACCACCAGGGTGTCGCCGTCCCACTTGGCCACCGACTGGCCCATCCAGCTGTCGACCGGGGCGGGGCCGGGGTCGGTGAACAGCACGTTGCGCACCGCGCCCGCGTATTCGTAGGCGATAATCATCGACTTCTCAGACTGGAAGATCTGGAAGGGCAGATGCATGTAGTTGGCGCGCGGCACGCCCGGCAGGTAGCAGCGCACCTCGGGGTCGCCGGTCTCCAGGCTGAGGTAGTTGGCGCGGTTCTGGTCGCGCTGGGCCTTGGCCTCGGGCTTGTAGGGGATCTCGCCGCCTTCCACGATGCCGAGGCCGGCTGGGACCGCGCCCACCGCGCCCAGCGCCACCACCGCCTTGGCCGGCACGGGCACGAAGGGCCCGGGGCGCAGCTGCAGGGCCGCGCGCGCGGCGTGGGGCTCGATGTCCCAGTTGGCGGTGTTCATCACCTGCCAGACGCCGTTCAGGTCGGGATGCCGGCCGTCCGGGCCCCGCGGGGCCTTGTAGGCCGCCATCCGCGAAGAGTTCGCGGCCTTGGCCTTGGTCTGCGCCATAGCGGGTCCGGCCGCCATCAGGCCGACCACCGCTAGCGCCGCCACGATCCTCAACATGCTTTCGCTCCCCCGACACTCCGCCTGGATTCGGCGGAACCTTCTTGACCGCAAGCCTAACCAACGTTCACGCACGGCGCCAGCGATGGCTGGACGTTTTGAGAAACCGGTGAGCTGGGATAAGCCGCCCGGCATGACGCTGCGCCCGCTTTTCGTCACTCCGGTCTACGAAGCCAGCCTTACAACGGACCGCAGCTTCGAAAATTTCAACGGCGATATCTTGGCCGCCTGCAAATCCCTGTCGCAGGAGGACGCCGCCGGGCGCGCCTGGTGCCGGGAGCATGGCTACGGCGGGTACACCTCCTACGCCTCGCTGGACGACCTGCCCACGCGCATGAGCGTCTTCGGCGAGCTGAAGACCCGGATCGACCGTCACGCGAGGGCCTTCGCCGCGGACCTCGCCTTCGACCTGGGGGGCGGCCGCCTGCGCCTCGACAGCCTGTGGGTCAACATCCTGAAGCCGGGGGCCGCCCACTCCGGCCACATCCACCCCCACAGCGTCATCTCCGGGACCTACTATGTGGCCACGCCGCCCCGAGCCTCGGCCCTCAAGCTCGAGGACCCCCGCCTGGCGATGATGATGGCCGCTCCGCCGCGCAGGCCCGACGCGCCCGAAGACCGCCAGCCCTTCGTCTACCTGCAGCCGGCCGCCGGGACCGTCTACCTCTGGGAGAGCTGGCTCCGCCACGAAGTCCCCGCCAACCGCGCGAAGACCGAGCGCGTGTCGGTGAGCTTCAACTACGGCTGGCGGTAGGGCTCAGCGGCCTACCGCGCCTCTCGGACGTGAAAGATCTGGAGCACCAGCACAAGCTCTGCTTCGACAGAGTATTGGATAGCGTAGCCGTATCTGCCGAACTTGACGCGCAGTTCGCGGATAGCTTCAGCCTCGTCCATCAGCGGCGCGCGCTCCGAAAACTCTGACAGCGACGCCAGAGCGCTTCGCAGCGCCTGCGTCATGCGACGCGCCGCGCCCTGGCGCGCTCGGCCAGGAAGTTCGCAAGTCGGCTGAGGTCCCACAGCGCCCGTGGGGAAAGCCTGACAGCACGCCTCAACGCTTGCGCGCCAAGGCGGCCTCCAGTTCTGCGTCGAAGTGCGTCATCGCCTCCTCGACCGAGATGGACTCGCCGGTTCGCCTGTACTCAGCCAGCCGCGCCCGCGAGATCGACAGTGGATCGCTGTCAAGTTCATCGAGCAGCACGCCCAGCGCGTAGGCTTCGATCGACATGCCGGCGGCCTCGGCGGCTTCGCCGAGGCGCCGTCGCATCTCGTCGTTTAGCGTCAGTCGCAGTTCGCCATCGGCCATGTCCGATGCTCCCCCCGGCCACCGCCACCCGTCAACTGTCGAGGAAGCTCCGCAGCTTCCGCGACCGGCTGGGGTGCTTCAGCTTGCGTAGCGCCTTGGCCTCGATCTGGCGGATGCGCTCGCGGGTGACGCTGAACTGCTGGCCCACCTCTTCCAGGGTGTGGTCGGTGTTCATGCCGATGCCGAAGCGCATGCGCAGAACCCGCTCCTCGCGCGGCGTCAGCGACGCCAGCACGCGGGTCGTGGTCTCGCGAAGATTGCTCTGGATCGCAGCGTCGATGGGCAGGATCGCGTTCTTGTCCTCGATGAAGTCGCCCAGGTGGCTGTCCTCCTCGTCGCCGATCGGCGTCTCGAGGCTGATCGGCTCCTTGGCGATCTTCAGCACCTTGCGCACCTTCTCGAGCGGCATGCCGAGCTTCTCGGCCAGCTCCTCCGGCGTCGGCTCGCGGCCGATCTCGTGCAGCATCTGGCGCGAGGTGCGCACGATCTTGTTGATCGTCTCGATCATGTGCACCGGGATGCGGATGGTGCGCGCCTGGTCGGCGATCGAGCGGGTGATGGCCTGGCGGATCCACCACGTGGCGTAGGTCGAGAACTTGTAGCCGCGGCGGTACTCGAACTTGTCGACCGCCTTCATCAGGCCGATGTTGCCCTCCTGGATCAGGTCCAGGAACTGCAGGCCGCGGTTGGTGTATTTCTTGGCGATGGAGATCACGAGGCGCAGGTTCGCCTCGACCATTTCCTTCTTTGCCTGCCGGGCCTCCCGCTCGCCCTTCTGCACCGTCTGGACGATGCGGCGGTAGTCGTCGATCGGCACGCCGGTCTCGGTGGCCAGGGCGGCGATCTCGCTGCGGATGTCGTTGATCTGGCCGGCGTCGTTGTCGGCGAACTTGGTCCAGCGCACGCCCATGGTCTTGACCTGGTCGCGCCAGTCCGGCCGCATCTCCTGGCCGAAGTAGGCCTTCAGGAACTCGCCCCGGCTGATCCCGTAGGAGTCCGCTAGCCGCAGCAGGCGCCCCTCCAGAACCATCAAGCGCTTGTTGATCGCATAGAGCTGTTCGACCAGCGCCTCGATGCGGTTGTTGTTCAGTTTCAGGGTCTTCAGGTGCAACACGATCGCGCCCGCCGCCGTCTGGTAGGCCGCACGCTCCTTGTCGCTCAGCTCCTCGCCCTTCAGCTTCGCCGAGACCAGCTTCTCCTGCAGGATGCGGAACGCCTCGAACTCGGCGGCGATGGCGTCCAGGGTGACCATCACCCCCTCGCGCAGCTCGGCCTCCATGGCCGAGATCGTCGGCCCGGCGCCGTCGTCGAAGTCGTCGTCGTCGTCGCTCTCGGCCTTGGCGATGGCCTCGCCGTCCTCGTTCAGCTCAGGCTCGGCCTGGGGCTCCGGCTCGACCGGCGGATTGAGCGCCGCCTGCGCCTCCAGCTCGGCGGAGGCCGCCGCATTGATGCCGCCATAGGTCTGCTCCAGGTCGATGACCTCGCGCAGCAGGATCCGCCCGCCCTCCAGCTCCTCGCGCCACACCATGATGGCCTCGAAGGTCAGCGCGCTCTCGCACAGGCCGCGGATCATGGTGTCGCGCCCGGCCTCGATGCGCTTGGCGATGGCGATCTCGCCCTCGCGCGACAGCAGCTCCACCGAGCCCATCTCGCGCAGGTACATGCGGACGGGGTCATCGGTGCGGTCGTAGGCGGCTTCCTTGGTGGTCTCGACCACCGCGGTGTCCTCGCGCACCGCCACCTCGCCGCCCTCGGCGTCGTCCTCGCTCTCGACGACGTTGACGCCCATTTCGGAGAGCATCGCCAGGGTGTCTTCGATCTGCTCGGAGGTCACTTCCTCGCTGGGCAGCACCTTGTTCAGCTCGTCCATGGTGACGTAGCCGCGGGTCTTGGCCGCCTTGATGAATTTTTTGACCGCGGCATCGGTCAGGTCGAGCAGCGGCCCGTCACTGCCGGAGGCGTTGCTCGTGGTCTCGGGGGCTTCGGTTTCGGCGGCCGTGTTTGCGCTCATCTAAAACTCCAGTTCCAACCCGTGTCGCCCGCTGGCCAATTCGCCGAGCAAGGACCGGGCCGAAGGTGGTTGGCCGGCGGTCAATGGCTAGAGGGGCCGCGACAATACGACCCGCCATCCGCCCAGTTGTTCCATCATCGTCGAGGTGCGTCTCCAGCCGTCCGCGCGCAGCTTCACTAACGCCGCCCAGCCCCCTCAGGAGCCCGGACCGGCGAAGCGGCGCGAACCGCCGGGATCACCGCGCGTCGAGGGAGGCATCATCATCCACGTGGGGGGCGCGCCCGGAAACCGCAGCGGCCCATCGATGCCTGTCAAACACGCGCTAAATCCGCGAGTGCGCAGATGGCGTGGAAGGTGCGCGATGTCAAGGCGGGGATGGCGATCACCGCCCTCCCGATCGCCCGTCCTTAGGGCAGGCTCGCTCCGCAACGCTGTTCCGGCCAGCGGCCTTGCTGCCCATTCCTGATGTCGCGCGGCGAGGCCGTAAACTAGGGGGATTCCCCGAAGTGTTGAGGTCGCAGGGCCACTAGAGACGGCGTCCGTTTCGAGAGGACCCCCAGATGACCTATCAATTCTGCGCAGCCGACTGGCTGTCGCCCACCGAGGCAAGCGCGCCTGCCGCCCCCCAGCGGCCGCTGAACTTCGAGCGCCCCTTCATGCCGGAGGCGCTGGCGCGCACGGCGGCGCTTGGCTTCCTGGCGCTCGAAGGCCGGCATCAGGCTTTCCTCGATCCACTGGAAGGCCGCGGCAAGGCCGGCACTTTGGTAACGGCGGCCGATTTCGGCCTCGATTTCACTGGCTTCGCCGGCGGTAGAGAGAAACCGGTTCGAGGTCATGCGCTCGGCCTTGGCGGCGTCGATGCGTCCATCCTCGCGCAGGATGCGGCAGCGCACATAGAGCGACAGCACCGCATCGCCGATCCAGGCTTCCCGCAGAATCTGTTCCCGCGCCGCCTTGCGATTCATGCGCACACGGTGAGCTTCTTGGTCATGGCGATCCGCCCCGCCTCGGCGGTGACGCGAAACCCCTGCTTTTCATAGAAGCCGGCGGCTTGGGCCGAAGTCTCCACCCGTACCAGCGCCACGGTCGAGACCTTGCCGATCTCCCGCAGCCGGTACATCAGCAGAAACCGTCCCAGGCCCTGGCCGTGCAGATCGGCGCGGACCATCCCCCAGCCAAGCGTGGCCGATTCGGGCCCGATCGCATAGCCGCCGCAGCCCACGATCGCGCCATCGTGATCCATCACGAAGTAGGGCGGGCGTGCAGCGTTCGCGAGAAAGCTCTCAAACGCCTCGCGCCCGGCGGGGTCGAAATAGCGCGGGGTATTCGAATCGAATACCGCCAGGCAGGCGGCCCGGTCGGCTGGCTCGTAAGGGCGAATCTCCATGGCTACGGCAGCGGCAGCACAACGTCCGGCCCGGCGCCTTTCGGCGTTTCGAAGGAATCGATCAACTTGCGGTCTTTCACCGAGACCGTGACGATCTTGTCTACCTCCTGCAGGCCAAGGTAGACGCGGCTGGCATCCTTCGCCATGGTCAGCGACAAGGGCTTGCCCGCCAGTTTGATGACGGTGGTTTCCTTGCGCGACGCGATATCGGCGAAGGCCATCGCCTCGCCCGGCTGCAGATTGTAAATTAGCGTTTTGTTGTCGGGTGCCACATGCACGCGCGCCGGTCCCCGGCCGGTGCGGATCGTTCCGATGCGCTCTTTCCTGGCGCGGTCGATGATGTTGATCGCATCGCCGTCGGAGCTGGTCAGAAACAACAGCTTCCCATCCCGGGAAAACGTTCCGCCCTGCGGATTCTTTTCCACATCGATCAGCTTCACACCGCCCGATTCCAGATTCAGCACGGCTACCGTGTTGGTGCCCGTGTTGCTGACGTAGACCGTTTCGCCATCGGGATCGAACAGCGCCATGTGCGGCGCTTTGCCTTGCGTATCGTATTTGCGAAGCACCTTGCGCGCCACCGGATCGATCAACAGCAGTCCCGGTGGATTCTCGATGGTGGAAACCATGCGCCCCGTCTTTGGATGGATATCGAGCCCGTGCGGCCGCCGGTAGTTGCCGAGATCGATCTCGCCGGTCTTCTTCCTCGAAGCGACGGCGAGAATCGAAATCGTGTTGCCGCCTTCACCGGCGTACTGCATCCACAGAATGCCGTTGTCGCTGACATAGGCAAGCTTGCGGTCGGGCGAAAGGACGATCTCATGAGGATGGGTGCCGACCTTGGCGCCACCCACGCGCTTGCCGCCGGCGGTGTAGAAGCCCACGGCCCCCGCGACTTTTTCCACCACCGCGAAATCGGGTTTCTGTCCGAAGGCCGCGAGCGTTACGGCGAGTGCGATCCACATAGCTCTAAATTATATGGCTAGCAGGCTGCTGAAAAAGCGATTTGCAGGGCTGCCTGCTTCATCCTTGGCAAT
>NZ_CADEGK010000164.1 GCF_902826855.1 uncultured Phenylobacterium sp.
CCCGGAATACACCATCGCCTACACCGGAAATTACACCACGAGCGCGGACGCTAACTCAGCCAAGCGACAGGCCGCCATTCGTGCGCGGAATGAAGCGTCATCACGAAGAAGTGATCTGCGCGAAGCTGCCGCGAAGATCTACGATCAGGATCATCTCGAAGTCTTTTTGGGCGCATCGCACCCTAGGCTTGGCAAGTCACCACTAGACCACTGCGTGGACCAGCGAACCCTTCAAGAATGCTTGGCACTCCTGCCGCGCAGTCGGCGTGCAAGGCTGCGCTAGTATCACGCAGTCAAGCAATCCGCACCCTCTGCGGGCAATGCCCGCAGCTTCGGCCTGACGGCCGGGAGGGAAGGGGGGTGGGAAGAGAGTGACCGGACAAGGGGTTCGGTCGCAATCGATCCTACCAGGAGAACGTCCATGAACATCGGTGAAATCCGCAAGAACGCCAACGGCCAGCTGATCGGCTCCGTCGAAACGCTCACCATCACCCGCACCATCGGCCTCCGTCCGGTGACCTCCAGCAACCCGCGCGCGCCCAAGTACGAGAT
The DNA here is from genome assembly GCF_902826855.1 of uncultured Phenylobacterium sp. Lineage (GTDB taxonomy): Bacteria > Pseudomonadota > Alphaproteobacteria > Caulobacterales > Caulobacteraceae > Phenylobacterium. The sequence goes on from NZ_CADEGK010000164.1 coordinate 553, forward strand.
CGTCGCGCTCAACGACCAGCGCCGCTGGGTGATCGTCGGCGCACTCTTCGAACTGTCGTCGAACTCGACCGGCGAAAGCTTCTACCAGGGCAAGATCGACGATCCGTCGATGGCGCAGCCGCTCTACATCGCCGCCTTCCCGCGTGAGGATGGCACGATGGCGGTGGCCTGGCAGCGTCCGCGCCGTCGCAGCAGCCAGCTCGGCTCGGCCGAATACGGCGAGAGCGACATGTTCGGTGCCGACGACGTCAGCGGCAACGACCGCGCCGGCGAGCAGGCCGGCGAAGCTCGCCACGACGATGGCCTGGGCGACAGCACCGCGACCCCTCCGGGCAAGCGCGGCCGCGCGTCGGCCAAGGACGGCGCTGAACACGAAGGCGCGCTGCCGCCCCTCGTCGACGCCTGATCGACCATCCACTCCACTGACGGGGACCCAATCGCGGGTCCCCGTCCCCGTGCAAGGCCGCGGATAAGCCCCCCGCGCGGCCTGAGGCGGAACGCCGGCCTGCCCCCCGCCCGGCGTTCCGCCTCTTCATTTGCCTGGGGACCATTGGAGACAATCATCATGTTGACCGACAGCGAACGCTTCGCCTTCGAGCCCCGGCGCCACCACGCCTTCGCGAGTACCGGCAATGCTTACGACGCCTCGCAGTGTGACGAGGCGATAAAGACGGGAGACACCCTGATCGTGCTGGCCGAACAGGTGGTGGCGATCGCCATGACTTGGCCGTTTGCGGTGACCGAGATCTGTGGCAAACTCCACGCCCTGTCAGCGCCGCGCCCGGGCGAGACCCTCACCGATCTCGCGCGTTTGCTCCACGTCAGAGCGGCCGACTTCCAACACGCCGCTGACATTGCCCGCCGTCTGGGATTTGCGCTCGACCCTCAGTTGGTGCCGCTGCTCGACTTGCCTGCCGAGTGATCCGGGTTCGCTTTTTTCAGAGCGGAAGCGAGGTCTGCGCCTCGACCGTCTCGCCGGCAGGCGCGATTATCGCATCGGCAATCACTCGCGCGAGCTCGAGCGCGGCGTCCTCGCGCAGGCAATGGAACATAGAGGGAACATACTTGCAAGAGGCGCGGCCCGACGATTGACACGGGCCACCGTCCAACCGAGCATCGAGCCATGTGCAATTTGTACCGCATGACCAGGGCAACTGTCGAGATCGCCCACCTGTTCGGCGCGCGGACGGGGCAGGGCGCCAACTTCGCGGCCGAGGTCTATCCCGGCTATCCCGGGCTGGTGGTCGCCGAAGGCGAGGCAAGGGTGATGACCTGGGGATTCCCGCTCGCGCTCAAGGGCAAGAGCGGGCAGATGCTGAAGCCCAAGCCGGTCAACAACGCGCGCGAGGACAAGCTCGGCACCGCGTTCTGGCGGGCGAGTTTCGAGCGCCGCCGCTGCCTGATCCCGGTCAGTGCCTGGGCCGAGGCCGAAGGCGTGAAGGGTGCGATGACCCGCACCTGGTACTCGCTGGTGGGTGAAGACGTCTTCGCCGTCGCCGGGATCTGGCGGCCGACCGAGGAATGGGGCCACGCCTATTCGATGGTGATGGTCGATGGCTGCGCGCAGATGGCAGATGTCCACGATCGCATGCCCGTGGTGCTGGCGCAGGATGACTGGGAACAGTGGCTCAGCGGTGCGCAAGCTGAAGCCTTCGCGCTCTGCCAGACCTGTCCAAGCGAACTTCTGGTCGAGCGCACCCCCGAGCGCTGGGCGGCCCGCCGGAGCTGAGCGCGAGGGGAGGGGGGCTTGAGCGGGGTCGGATCAACGACACCCGCGAAAGGACCTGACCCATGGGCGACCGCGCTCCCGTTCACATCACCATCGGCGGCGCATGCCCGCGCGAACATCTGCAAACCTTCGCCGCCCACGCGGCCGACTATGACCTGCGCGTCGAATGGGACGGCGAACCGTTCGATCCCGCCGCGCTTCTTCCGGACGAGCCGCTCGAGCTCTACGGCACCGAGCTCAACGGCGGGCAGATCCCCGAAATCGACGCCTTCTGCATCGCGCATGGCCTGCCGTTTCGCCGCTGGTCGGGCGGCTGCCTTGGCGCCTACCTTCCCGAGATCGTCCTGTTCGATGGCAGCGGGCCCTTGCGCGACTACACGGCGAGCGAGGACGAATGGGTCCTCTTTCCCCCGTCATGGATCAGAAGCTTCACCCGGCTGCGCGACCTCAAACGCGAGATCGGGCGGGCTGAGCTGACCATTCCCGCGTTCGAGATTGTCGGCGGGGACCAATCATGATCGCTGTTTCTGATCCGGAACGCGCCGCCGCGCTCGCCCGATTTCCGCTCTCGCGCGTGAGCGAAGCGTTCCACGACGAGATGCTCGGCGTGCTCCCGCCTGTCCATATGCGCGGCGCAGCCGGCTTCTTCGTCAGCGAAGCCGTGACCGACGATGTCCACGCCCAGTTCGTCGAGCACCGCAGCCGCTTCTACGGCGCCTATGTCGCTCTGCGCGATCCCGCGACCTGGATCACCCAAGCCGCGATTGCCGTGTTCGACGCGGCCCATCCCGATCCGCCGGTGCTGGACTGGTATCCGGCGGAAGCCGCCGATCGGTGAGGGGAGGGGGCTTGGTGCCGGTGTTCCTGTGGGGAGACCGACCATGCTTCGCACCTACACCGGCATCGGCGCGCGCGCGACGCCGCCCGAAGTGCTCGGGCTCATGACCCGCGCCGCCTTTGCGCTCATGAAGCGGGGCTACGTCCTGCGCTCGGGCCACGCGATCGGTGCCGACAGTGCCTTCGAACGCGGCGCGGGCAGCGCGGCGCAGATCTTCCTGCCGGTCCCGGGCTGGCGCGGCTCGGCGAGCAGCTTCCATGTGGGAATCCTGGGCGCGCAGCTGTGGGGCAGGGCGCGCGAGATCGCCGCTGCGCACCATCCCGCCTTCGCCGGGCTCTCGCACTTCGTCCAGGACCTCCACACCCGCAATGTCTTCCAGGTGCTCGGGCCAACGCTCGATAGCCCTTCGGAATTCGTGCTGTGCTGGACCGCCGACGGCGAGGCCTCGGGCGGCACCGGCCAGGCGCTGCGCATTGCCGCCATACACGGTATCCCCGTCTACAACCTTCAGCGGCCCCGCGAGCGCGCGCACGTCGAACGCTACCTCGTCCTCTGACCCCTTCACCTGCGCGAATTTGCGCCGTTCTTCTGTCTGTCCCGGCGGGTGATCCGTCCGGGCGCGGCGCGCGCACCAGCGAAAGCCCCCGAGCCATGCCGTCCCACACCTTGTCCTGCGAACTGGCCTGCACCCGCGAAGAAGCGGCGCGTTTTGCCGCGGTCGAACTGTTCCTTGCCGACCTCGCCGCCGACCCGGCCGCGCAGCCGCCGGGCGAACTTGATGCAGTGTTCGGCGCCAATGCGAAGCCGACCATTCTCGGGCTCGTCGGTCATCCCGAGCCGCTCGGGATCACCTGCCGCTACGACCGAGACACCGGCGTGATGACGCTCTTGGCAATCGATGGCCGCCCGAACCTTGCCGCGCTGCCTGTCCTGCTGCTCTGGCTCTACCCCGAGAAGCTGCCGATCGCCTATTCGGTCCACGTCACCGATCGGCCCGAACTCGCGGTCTGGACGATCGTCTCGCTCCAGCGGATCGAGATCACCCAGCACGCCGATGAAGTGTCTGGTCGGCTCGAAGCCTTACGCGCCGCTGCTCCGGGCCCGCGCCGGATGGATCTCCCGCCGACCCGGCCGCTGCCGCGCGCCGAGGACTGACCCGGATTCAGGCAGCCGCCTGCGCTTCCCACGTTCACCGGACCCGCGAGACGCGGGCCGGGAGCGGCTCGCCTTCCTTCCAGAACCGGTGCGCGACGCCTTGCCCGGCGAGCAGCGCCTCGAGCGGCTCAGCGACCTCGTTGTCGCGGTCATGGATATGGATGGCGCAGGCCTCTTCGCCAGTGTCCTTCAGCACCAGGCTCGCAATCGGCGTGTCGGCGTCGAGATTGACGCGCAGGCCTTTTACGAACCGCCGCTTCTCCGCGACCGCCTTGGCGAGAAGGTAGCGCTCGTCGCTGGTCTCGTAGGGCAACCACTCGGGCGTGACCGGCATCAGCGCCACTTCGATCAGGTCGAAGGTGCCTTCGCGCCGCCGCGCGAACGAGCCCGCGATGACCAGGTGATCCTGCTCGCCCTTGGCGCCGTGCTGCGCCTGCCACAACGCGAGTTCGCCCGCGAACCGCTTATGGGACCGGCGCGCCATGTCCTGATCCATCACGAACGGCATGTCGCCGACATGGCGCAGGACGATCCGCTCCGCGCCATGGGAAGCGACGATTTCCTTGATCTCGCCCACGACGACCATCATTTCGTCAAGCGAGCGGTAGACCCGTTCGAGCGCAGCGCGGCGGCGGGCGCGGATGTCCTCCTTGTCCTCGAGCCTGAAGCTTTCCGGTACGAACAACACGTGGGGCAGAGCTTCCTGCTTTGCCCGGCACGACGCGGCTGCCTCGAGCAGCGCGCGGCGCACGACGAACCAGCTGCGCTTGCCCGCCATCTTCGGATGCCAATGGGTGAGTTCTGCGCGGTCCCACAGCACGTGGAGCAGCCCGCGCATCGAGAGCTTCTGGCCCGACGACTTCACCGTCGGCTTGTCGTTGGTCAGCGCCGCTGGCGCGAGGCGGGCGCTTCCGCGCGAGAGTGGGAAACCGAGCTTGAGGCTGGTCTCGCCGCTGGCTTCATCGTCGATGATCGCCGCGCCGCGAACCTGGCCCATGCCGGTCAGGTAATCGGGCGCCTCGTAATGATCGCAGGCGGTGGCGTGGCGCGCGCCCGAGCCCGGCCAGCGCGCCAGCACGTAGCGGTCATTCCTGTGCGAAATATAGAGCGGCAGGTCGGTCCCCTTGCGGCATTCGCACAGGACCTGCGCCTTTTGCGCGTAGGCTTTGGCCAGAAGCGGCTGAAGTTCATCGCCTTCGGCCACGCTGCGGCCGAGCACACGGTATCGCTGGATCATTGGGTCTTGCTCCAATTTCTCGCGATCGACGCTGCCCGTTCGACCTCTCGCGCATCTCCTTCGGTTGGACACGGCCCCGGATGGGCACGCTGGGTTCAGTCTATGAATTGTGCGGTCGTGCCGCAAGATTGGAAGCGAAATGCTAGCGAACGTTCATGCGAACGTAGAATTCGCGCCGCGGCCGGGTTTCGTCGGGCTTCCCGCCGGCCAGTTGCCAGCTCACTCGAATCTCGTATGTGCCATCGCGACTGATCGCCTTGCCCTTGCCGATGGCTTCGACCTTTTCGCCATCGACCAGCATGACATCGAGGCCGCGAGCACTTGTGGCACTGTATCCGACAACCTGCCCCTTCCTCAGATCGAGCTTGTAGGTACAAGTTTCCGCATCTCGCAGGGCGCCGGAAAGGTGGATGGCAGGACCGGTCGCGCCGCGAGAACTCGACTTGCAGGACGACGTTTCGAGCGGAAACGGCCCGACGTCTCCAGCAAAGCCGCCGATTGCCTTCAGCATTTCGCCGGGCTTTCTCACTGGGACGCCGGTGCTGCGATAGATGTCGGTCTGACCGTTAGTCCGAACGCCGATCTCAAGCTGCTGGGCATTCTGGTCGATCAGCAAATAGGCTCCATCCTGATCACCCGTGCTGCGACTGCCCACTACCCACAGGATGTTGCCATCCCGCCTGAGTTCCGACTGCTGTGTCATGCGCACCAGGAAGGCATCGTAGTCTTCTCCGAGGATATCCCGCACCTTGCCAGCTATTACGCTGGTCGTGAACAGTCCGGTCTCCTTCGGCGATTTTCCGACGAACTGATCCAGACTAGCCCAAGGCGTACCCGGCGCGGCCGAGGGTCGCGGCGTGACCGGCGGCACCTCATTCTTCGGCGTCACCCAATAGGCGCCCCAGGCCAAGAGAACGCTCAGACCGAACAGCAGCACCAGCTGCGCATAATATCCAATGCGGTCTCGACCGCGCTTTGCCACCTCCGTGCCGACGGCCTCCGACATCGAGCGGACAAACCGCAACACGGGTTTGGCAAACGGAACATTGGTCACCCGTTTGAACAGGAAGATGTACGCCATGCCCCCAGCAAGCGTCAGCAGCACCACAAAGCCCAGCGGGTTGGCGACGATCCAGTTGACCAGGTTGGTCGTAAAGTTGGGCCTGATCGGAGGACAGACAGCGGCATTGGCGCGGTCATCGCCGCACAGAATGGGCTGAATTTGCACCGCACCGGCCCACAGGGCGAGCGCTGACAGCAGAACGCCTATGAAGATGCCGAATAGCTGAAGATGCGCACCGCGCTCGGACTCAGAAATCGCATCCAGCGCCTCGATCGACGTCCTAGTGTGCTCGAAGTCATACAGGATGACATCGTCGTTCCAGACAAAACCTTGCTCAACCTGCGCGCACCTGCAGGTCCGGGCCAGCACTGATTGGAAAGCATCGGCATAGGCCAGCACACCCAATGCCTTCTTGTGACTGTCTGGCCGGTTGGACTGGCGATATTCGACCACGACCTTCGCGAGGCCGCGCAGAATGTTGACTCGCCAATCACTGTCACCTGCCGGTGCGACCAAACTGGTGTCGACCCTCGTGATGTCGAGGAGCTGGTCAGTGCGCGGATCGTGGTGGTAGTGGTAGTGGAAGACATCCTTCAGGAAATAGTATGCCTGAGATGGCAAAGCCTCTGCCGCCACCTGCTCCATATCTGTCGGGGGGAATTCGTCAGCATCTCGGCCGAGAAAGTCGCTCCAATCGAACCAGATGCGGACCTCGCCGGTTCGAAACAGAGCAAATTTCAGGCGGAAACAGGCGATCTGACGCGATGACGCATCCAACTGATCGCGGATGTGCTGGGGCAGGCCAGCCAGTGCGTCAAGATTGGCCTCGATCCCCGCCTGTTGCCGCCGATCCATGTCGTCATGAATCTGCTCCAGCAGGCCTTTGAGTACGCCGCCGGTAACCGGATCGTCGTCAGGTGGCAAAACGACCACCTCGCCGACCATAACCCCATTTTCCTCGTGCCTTGAGGCAGGTGGGGTGCTGGATTCCTGCTTATCGGTGACGCTGCCAATCTCCGGGAGATTGGGCGTTCGCGCCCCGGCAGTATTCGCAATGATCAAGTAATCCTGGGTCACCGATCGGCGAATGAGGCCGACAAGACCGCCGGGCAACGGGAAGTCCTGCGCCGAGCGCCGGGAATGGACGACGACGATACGCGTGCCCCTGGCGTCGCAATGCTGGTTTACCGAGTGACATTTCCCTCGTCCGTCGATCACTCCGAACGAGAGATGCCCTGAAACGTTCGGTACCCAACTCGCATAGTTATGCGTTGCACCAGACCAAGGGGCCTGGCCACTAGTCGGGAACGAATACGGGAGTACCTGTGCTGCTGCCTGCCCCAAAACTCAATTACCCCCCGAATGGCCGGGAGTCAGAGGAGTTCGGAAGACGGCGCGCGCGTCCGGCGGGCGTAATTCAGGGTTCCGCCTCGCGACTTCAATTCGATGCCTTCGAGTTCTCGCATCGTTGCGCCTCGCGCCGGCTTGCGAAGAGCGCCGGTCACCCACGATCTGAGGCCGTAATCCTTGCGCCGCAGATAGGCTATCTCGCCCGGACCACTGCGCAAAACGCTGAGGAATACGGTCAGTACGACGAGCGAAACCAGACCAAGAAGGATCGCACCAAATGTCGCAATCAGATCGTACATTCGACTACCGTCCCGTGCTCGCCGCGCGCGCGGCCCTTAGACGCAAGGCACTGGTGACGCAATACGTCACGCTACAAACTCACGTGCGCGATACGCAAACACGCCAGCATGCGTGCGGTTCCACTACATGACCCGAGTAAAGAAGACGTGACCTGCCCGCGCGTCGCTCGCATACGAAACACCCCTCCGTGGCTTCTTTGCCGAGAAATTTCCTCATTAGCTCGGCTTTCGCAAGAGAATTCGGACGAGACCGGTCAGGATTTTTGTCAGTACGGGTTAGCTGCACCGAACATGATTGCTGTGATTGGCGGATCTGCGACGAGTGACTGATGGCAACAGTGTGACCGTAAGTCGCCATTCTTTCTGGTTGTATGACTGGTCGCCGTTGTCGCCGATCGCTACGGCAAACGAATGGACGATCTGTTTTCTCCTCGCGGCCTTACGGGGCGGACGCTGACGCGCAGCGACCTCATCCCACTCGCCGGGGGCCCGCCGCAGGTCGTGACCGACTGCGACTGTGAGGAGGTCGACCTCTCCGGGCTCGACCTGACGGGCTGGCGGTTCGAACGCTGCAATCTGCGTAAGGCCGATTGCAGCGCCGCCAAGCTTGAGGGCTCGGTCTGGCAGTCTTGCCGCGCACCGTTCGTCAGCTTTGTTGGCGCCAATCTCAGCGAGGCCGCGTTCTCGGGCGGTGACTTCAACAATTCCGTCTGGCGGCGTGCGACACTGACCTCGGCGAAGTTCGTTGGCACCAAGCTCACCGGCGCGGACTTCTCCGAAGCGCGCGCCATGCATGTGCAGTTCGAGGAGGTGCTGCTGGTCAGCGCCAAGCTGCCCGGGTTTTCGTTCCGCAAGGAAACCCTGCGCCGGGTCGACTTCTCCGGCGCCGACCTGCGCAAGGGCGATTTCCGCATGACGGTATTCGAGGACTGCAGCCTGCGCGAGGCGATGGTGGCGGGCTCGCGTTTCGAAGGCTCGGATCTGCGCGGCGCCGATCTTGGCGGGCTGCGCCTGGTCGATGCCGGGTTGTTCCGAGGCGCGACGATCTCACGCGAACAGGCCGGGCAATTGCTTGGCGAGCTCGGGCTCAACGTCCGCTAGGTCTGGGGCAGGGGGCTCAGGCCTCGCTTTGCTCGAGGTTCTCGACGACGCCGTCGGCAAGGCCAAGGCACAGCGCAGCTTCCTCGCGGGTCAGCACGATCTCGCCTGCGGCCTGATCGGCAAGCTTCCTGCCCAGCACCACCGACACTGCCCGGGCGACCTGCAGTGCGCTCGGCATTTCCCCTCGATCGTCCATCGGTCTGGCTCCTTGGGTCTCGGATGCGGTTCTGCCTGCGGCAGCGGGTCCAGCAATTCGTGGCCGGATGGGAGTATACCGATCCTGGTGCTGGTTGGCGAGGTTCAGAAAGGGGAGGGGCACCCCGGCGCCCGCGCCCCGCGCGGGCTGGGGGCGACCCGCTCTACTCGCTAGGGCGCGCGTCGGCGCTTACGCACCGCCGCCCACCCAAGCTCGCCGGCATGGGATGCCGGCCCTGCGGGTAACGATCGGGGCCAGGGGGGTGACGGGAAAATTGCGGGAATTGGCGCTGCGGCGCACTGCGGCTAGGGTCTGCCTCATGCCTGTCGTCCTCGCTGCCGCCGCCCTTTGCCTTTCTCCCTCGGTCCATGACGGCGACACGATCCGTTGCGGCCGCGAGCGGGTGCGGATCGCCAATATCGATGCGCCCGAACTTCCCGATAGCCCGAAGTGCCAGGACCGGCGCCGGTCCTATGCCTGGTGCGATTTTGCCGCGGGCGAAGCCTCGCGCGTGGCGCTGGTCCGGCTGCTGTCGCGGGGCCGGGTGATGATCGAGCGGCAAGGAACCGATCCCTATGGGCGGACGCTGGCCACCGTGTCGGTGGGTGGTGTCGACGCAGGCGACTATCTGATCGCGCAGGGGCTCGCGCGTCCCTGGCGTTGAATGCCCACTTCGAGGGCGGCTGATAGGACCTCAGGACGATCTTCACTGGTGCGGTACTCGCGCTTGAGGCCGGGGGCAGTTGTGCGGCCTGGGCCAGTCGCGGTGCGCCTCGTTCTGACAGTATCGTCGAATTGGCCGCACGGCGGCCAGCGAAGGTTTTATTTGGCGCGCGCGCAGCGAGGGCAAATCCGGGGCAGGGCTGAACAGCGGCCAAGGCTGACGGGTCCAGAGCTGGCTGCCCTTCCGGAATGAACTGACGAAACCGCCCTCCGTTTGCCGATGAACCCTGCGGCGCCAGTCCCTGGCCGCAACCCAAAAGCAGCGGACCGTGAAGCCCT
>NZ_CADEGK010000165.1 GCF_902826855.1 uncultured Phenylobacterium sp.
ACCGACGTACGGCTGGTCTTCGCGCCGGAACAACAGATTGCTTTTTTTGGCGGCGATCCGGACAACTTCACTTATCCGCGGTATGACCTGGATATGGCGCTGTTCCGCGTGTACGAAGACAATCGGCCGGTGGAAAGCAAGAACTACCTGCAGTGGAATCCCCAGGGCGCCGCGGATGGCGAGCTGGTATTCGTTGTAGGTCATCCTGGCAGCACGCAGCGCCTGAACACCCTCGCGGAGCTGGAGAGTGAGCGGGACACCGGACTCCCCACCATTCTGAAGATCCTGCGCAACCGCATTGAGACTCTGAAGAAATATTCGGCCACCGGCGCGGAACCGGCGCGCCAATCGGCCTCGGTGATCTTCGGCTTGGAAAATTCGTTCAAAGCTCTGGAAGGCCGCCTCAAAGGCTTGCTCGACAAGCGTGTGATGGACGCCAAGCGCGCCGATGAGGAGCGCTTCCGGGCGCGCGTCATGAATGATGCAAGCTGGAAAGCCGCCTACGGAGGCGCGTGGGATCAGATCGCGTCCGCCGAGCGCCTGCTGAACACCCGCAACAAGGAGCGTTCCTTCCGCGGCTTGTACTCGCAACTTGCAAACCTGGCCCAGACCATCGTGCAGTACGGGGTGGAAGTGAAGAAACCGGATGGCGAGCGCCTGCCCGGCTACCACGAAGCGCAGTTGGAATCGATGCGCATGCAACTGTTTTCTCCCGCCCCAATCTACCCGGAAATGGAGATCGCCCGCATCGCCGGGGCTCTGGAACTGGACGTGGCGGAATCCGGCGCTGAGGATCCTTTTATCAAGATCGTTCTGAATGGCAGAACGCCGCGCCAGGCGGCCGAAGCGCTGGTGCGTGGCTCCAAACTTGCCGATCCAGCGGCGCGCCGCCAGCTGATTGAGGGTGGGGAAGCGGCCGTTGCCGCTTCCCCCGATACCATGATCGTACTGGCGCGGCAGCTCGATCCCATGCGGCGTGAGTTGATCAAGTGGACCGAAGACAAAGTGCAAGCCGTGAAAGAACGTGCAGGCGAACAGCTTGGAAAAGCGCGCTTCGCCGCGTTCGGCAAGTCCACTTATCCGGACGCGACGTTCACGCTACGTCTGTCGTACGGACAAGTGAAGGGTTACCCGATGAATGGAACTGCCGCGGCGCCCAAGACCACCCTCTACGGTCTGTATGACCGCGCCGCGAGTTTCGACTACAAAGAGCCCTTCCAACTACCGGCCCGTTACGTGGAGCGGCGCGCGGCGCTGGAGATCCGCGGCATGGCCGAGGCGCCCGCCGGCGGCGCCGGCGGCATCCACGTCTTCCGCTAGGCGCGCGCCCTGGCGAACGCCAGGCGCGGCCGGCTCCGGCGCAGAGTGGCTCCCATCAGCCCGAACCCGACGATCAGCAGGCCCCAGGTCCCCGGCTCAGGCACGGCGGCGAAGCCGAAGCTCTGATGGGCGGAGAGGGTCCCGTACTTGCCGGTTTCGGTAAGGAAGGTGATGTCCGTGCCGACAGGGCCGTAGCCCGTCAGGCTGCTGGCGTAGTTCGCCCCCGTGTAGGTCGCGATGTAGCCGTCCAGGGCCACGTTGCCGCTGACCACGGTGTAGCCGGGATTGATCACCTGCCAGATCGCGCCTTGCAGACCGGCCAGCCGGTTGAGCGTGTCGGCGCTGCTGGGACCGTTGGCGTAAAGCAGGCTGCCATAGTTCACCAGCTGGCCGACCTGGGCGATCTGCGGCTGGGTCAGAAGCGTCGCTCCGGTGAACGGTGCGGCGTTGCTCAGGTACTCGGAGTTGGTCGTCAGTTCGTAGGTGTCGTCGTACTTCAGGTTCAGGGGGCCGAGACTGATGTTGTGGAAGATGTCCAGGCAGAAGCCGATCATGTCGAACGGACCGCTGAGCGCGCCGGTCTGCGGCGTGGCCCCCGTTCCCTCGTAGGCCGTGAACTTCACGGGGGCGATGTAGGCATACTCGTGGAAGCCGCCGGGCCCGTAGATGTGCGCGGTCCGCGAGGTGTCCATGCTGGCGGACTGGAAGAAGTAGGCTGTCGCCTGACCCGGGTTGGCCGCGGCCAGGCCGCAGGCAAACGCTGCCGCCGGCAAGGCGGACTTCAGGAAGGCGGTAGCTCGGACTGCTTGAAAACGGGACACGACGGCGCTCCTGACGGGACTTTGACCGTCAGGACGCAGCTATCGTGCCAGCGCCCGCGGAGCGCTCGACGTTGTCAGATGCGGACGCGAGCCGTGCGGCGACTCTGGCGGCGCAGCATGGCCCCCGCCACTCCGAAGCCACCGATCATCAGCGCCCAGGCGCGAGGCTCGGGCACGGCCGCGGCGATCGCGAAGGACTGTGCGCCGCTCGCATTCGGGTAGCCGGGCGGCGTGAGCAGGGTAAAGTTCGTGGCAATGGCGCCGTAGGTGTTGGCGGCTCCGAAGTCGCCCGCCTTGAAGGCGTCCACGAGGTTGCCATAGCTGGCGTCGCCGCTCTTGAAGACGTTCACCCCCGCGGCGATCTCCCAGATCGCGCCCTGGGTCGCCGAAAGCACCCGCTGCTTGTTCGTTGCCGACGCATCCAGGGCGACCAGGGTGCCGAAATTGACCAGGCGGCCGATGTCGCTCAACTGCGTCGTCGTGAGCAGAGGATGGAGCGCGCCAACGCCGCCCGGATTGGAATCGTAGGTCAGCGGGATGTTGTCGTAGTAGGTCAGGCCCGAAGGGCTCAGCGAGATATGGTGGTACAGGTCCACGCAGAACGCGACGAGGTCGGTGAAGGGCTGGCCATCGACCGTTCCGTTCCAGACCATCGGACCAGCGTAGACGGAACCGTAGTCCGGCGGGCCGGAAATGGAGACGACTTCGCGGAACGCCGCCGGAATCGTGCCGGAAACAACGTAGGTGGAAGCTTGGCTGGCCGCCGCGCCGAAGCTCAGCGTGAGCGCGACCACGGCTGGGGCAGTCACCTTGAGTACGAGACCTATCGGACTGCGCCCGCTGGCCTTAGAATTGAAGTCGAACACTTGCATACCCCCCACGGCGACGGTCCGTCCTCCGCGCCCTACTTAACCAGCGTTAGGTAATTCACGCGGCGGCGCAACAGGACTCGCCTCCGCCGGGAGCCCGGCGCCACCCGGAAGTGCGGCTCCCCCGGCTTGGGGGGGCGTTTCGGGGGAGCCGCGTTCCCTGCGCCGCCCGTGAGGCGGCGGTCGGGGTGCTCGCCGATGGCAAGGGGGAGGGACGCCTCCGGCTTCAGCCCCCAATAGATAGGAAGCAGATGCGGCGGTCCTAGGGCGGCGATATCGCGAAAGCGTGTTCGTTGGCGCCCGGACTGCGATATGTCGTAACATAATCGCCGCAATCGGCGTCGCCTATGCGAGCGCAGGAGACGACCGATGAACCGCAGTGGGCCGATAGCCGTGATGCTCGTCCTCGCCGCAGGGCGCGCGTTCGCTTCCGAGCCGCCGGCCGAGGCCCCCACCGCCACCGCGCCGACCGACGTCGCCGACCAGATTGCGGCGTACCTGCGGGATTCACCGGCCGCCTCGTTGCCCGCCGACGCACCCCGCACGACGAGCGAACAGCCTCTCGACCGCCGGCCTCATGGCGTATTCGAGGTCGGCGTCGGCAGCCACGGATATCGCAGCGTGTACCTGCAGACCGAAGTTCCGCTCGGCGAGAAGGGGCGGCTCAGCGTCGCTATCGGCGAGAGCCGCGGTCGCGCCCCCAGGATCGTGCACGGGGCGCCGGGGACCTACGGGCCCTACGACTTCGGTGTCCGGTCGCCGGCGCCCCCGCGCTGACCGCCAACGTGCGGCGCCGCGCGCGCCAGCATGCTCAGGTCAGGGGCATCAGGCGACGGCGGCCAGGCGCTCGCGCCGGTCCACCCGGAAGCTCTGCTCCAGGAGTTCGGCCTTGCCGAAGATGTGCATGAAGGCGATGTCGGCCGCGTCGCGGCCGGTCGCCACCCGCACCAGGCCTTCCACCGGCGCGAGACGCGTCGGGTCGGCGAGCCACCAGCGCCCGTCCAGATAGACCTCGACCACCGCGTGCATGTCCGGTGGGTCCAGCCGCCAAGCATAGGCGCTCACGGCGCGCGCCGGGATGTCCGCGGCGCGGCAGAGCGCGATCGCCAGGTGCGCGTAGTCGCGGCAGACCCCGGCGCCGTCGGCCAGGGTGTCCAGGGCTCCGCTGGCGCAGGTGCTGACCCCGGCTTCGTAGGTGAGGTTGCGTCCGACGAAATCCATGATCGCGCCGGCCTTCTCTCCACCCTCCAGGTGGCCAAACTCGCGCCGCACCAGACGCTCCAGCCGGTCCGACGGGCAGTAACGGCTGGGCCGCAGGTGTTCGAGCACGCTGGCCGGCAGATCGCGGACGCGGCCGGCCGGGCGGCCGGAGAAATCGTGGTCCACCGCCGCCAGCTCGACCTCGGCCGCATAGCCGATCTCGACATCGCCGGCGGCGTCGAACACGGCCCGCCGCTCGCCGCTCAGCGGGTCCTCGAACCGCGCCAGCCGACAGCCCGCCGGCGCCGTAAGCCGCTCATGGATCACGGTTTGCGTATCCGTGCTGGCGGGTTCCACCAGCAGCAGCACCTCGCAGGGCTCCTGGAAGCGGTAGAGCAACCTTGTCTCGATCGAGAACCGCATGTCGCCCACTATTCCGCTGCGTAGACCACCGGATGGGCGTGGGCCCAAAGGTGCGCGCGATAGGCTTCGAAACACTGCTCGCCGCAGACCAGGCGCATGATCGCGCCCTCTGCGATGAACCTTGCGCACGCCGGGTCCGCCTCGACCAGCGGGATCAGCGCCTCGGCGTTCCAGGCACGAGAATGTTCCACGTCGAGTTGGGCGTGCAGCACGAAGTACTTGCGCTGTTCCGGCGGACAGCCCAGCCGCTTGAGCCCCTCGGCCACCGCGGCCACGCGCGTCGGCGCGGTCAGTTCCACAACGCCCAGGGCCCCGATCGACTGGTAGGCATAGCGCCGCGTCGTGGCGAGCGCGGTCATGGTGTTGGCCAGGCACAGCGATTGCCAGAGCGTGCCCTCGATCGTGGGCGTCAGGCCGAGCCCGTCGATCGTGCGGTCCAGCATCGGGCCATGCATGCCACCCGCGTTGCCGCGGCCCATCTCGTCCCAGTAGTTGCGCGCCAACTCGAGCTTCGGCCGCGCCGGCAGCTTCACCTGGGTCATGGCGACCAAATCGTCGAAGCCAGCCTCCCCGGCCGCTTCCTGGGTCAGGAACCACTTCATCTGCTCGAGGCTGGCCTCGGCTTCGAGCCAGGCGAACAGTTGGTCCCACTGGCCTGGACCGCCATCCTTCAGCGCCTCGAACCACGCGATGAACGCCCGCGGATCGCTTGGGACTTCTGCGACCACCGGGGCCACATGCGCCCGGAAGGCTTCGACGAAGGCGCCCTCCAGCCGCAGCATTCGGAAGTCACTATTGAGGTGGGCGGTCCAGTCGGCGCTCGGGGTCTGGACCGCCAGGCGTCGGCGGTTCCAGCGGGCAAGGCCCTGGTGAAGAGCCTCGGCATCCGGAAACTCCGGTGTGAACGCGCCCAGGCCGGACAGTTTCAACGCAGCAAACATGACGTCTCCCTCGGGACGCGAGAGAGCGCGCAAACGCCGGCTGGGTTCCCACGCCTACGTCACAAGAGAGGGTGATGGATTCCGCGCCCGGCGCTGATCGTGGCCGGCCGCCTGCGCAAGACCGGCGGCGCGCCTTCACCACCGCCGCGCCTCATATTCTTCCGGACCCCGGCCGCGCTAGGCTTCCAGCTCGATGTCCCAGTAGAGGTAGTCGAGCCAGCTCTCGTGCAGGTGGTGCGGGGGGAACTTTCGGCCGCGGTCCTGGAGCTCGTAGGCCGAGGGCCGGCGGGGCTTTTGACGCGGATGCATGTGCGCCTCGTGAGGCGTGCGCCCGCCCTTCTGCAGGTTGCAGCGCGCGCAGGCGGTCACAATGTTCTCCCATGTCGTGCGGCCACCGCGCGAGCGCGGGATCACGTGGTCGAAGGTGAGTTCCTCGCCCTTTGCGCAGTACTGGCAACTGAAGCCATCGCGCAGGAACAGATTGAAGCGGGTGAACGCCGGCGGTCGATCCTGGGTCACGTAGTTCTTCAACGAGACCACGCTGGGCAGCTTCATCTCGAAGCGGGGCGAGCGGACCACCTGGTCGTAGGTGGAGACCACATCGACGCGGTCCAGGAACACGGCCTTGATCACGTCCTGCCAGGGCCAGAGCGACAGGGGGTAGTAGCTGAGCGGACGGAAATCGGCGTTGAGCACGAGGCAGGGCCAACCCGACGGCGCGCGGCTAGACACCTGCATCGCAGGGCTCCCCGGGGCTGGGGTCGGCGCGGGGCGGCGCGTCTATGGCGTTCGGCTTGAGACTGAAGACACAACCCTCAGCAGCGGAAATCGACAGGACTTGAGGAAACTATAGGCTGGATTCGGAGACAACTCTACGACGGCGGGCCTGGGAATCTTCCATTTGGCCTCGCCCGGCGTTTGCTGCGGGCGAGGCCTATGGGCGGGACATTCTAGGCGCCCAGGACAGCGGTGGCGCCGGCGACGGTCAGGGCCAGGCCCACCACCGCGAAGGACACGACCACGTCGAGCGCTCGATTGAGCAGGATCGACATCTGCAGTTCTCCATTTCATTCCGAGGCCGGCCGATCCGGCCCCGCAGTCCAATCTGGACAACGCTTAGATAACAGATATCTTAACGTTGTCCAGATCAGCGATTTTGCCGCATCGCCGGCGTTTTCGCAGAGCGATGCGGAGGGCCCGACCATCGAGTTGCAGGCAGACGCGCCGTGTCGGCTGTGCTTCGTTGGCCGGGAGGGGCGCACAGTCATCGCTCTTCTGGAGAGGGAGGACCGGTCATGCCGGAGCCAGGGTCATGGGCGCAGTCGATCGCCGCGGCGGCGAACGGGAACGCCGACTTCGCAGGCGCGTCGCGGTGGCTCGACACCAAGATCGTGCTGCGGTTCGGAGCGGCGGCCTACTGGTTCAAGCTGTATCGAGGGCGGATCATCGACGCCGAGCGCTACAACCCCGGCACGAACATGCTGGGCTACGACGTGGTGGTGGCGGGCGAGCCGGCGGCGTGGCGACGCGCCTTCGAGGGCGTCACGACCTTCGGCCGTGAACTCGGCACCGGCCAGATCGGCGGCGACGGCGACCGGGTGGAACTGGAGCGGTCCTACAAGGCCGTCCACGTCCTGGGCAGCCAGATCATCCCGCAGTGCGGCCTGCCGCCGGAAGTGAGGGTCTGAGGCCATGGACTTTGAACAGATCACCGGCGGCTACGTCGCCGTCGACGGGACCAAGATCTATTACGACCGGCTGGGCGAAGGGCCGCCGCTGGTCTGCATCCACACCGCCGGGTCGTGTTCGATGCAGTACCACGAGATCATGCCGCTGCTGGCCAGGGCCGGCTTCCGGGTGATCGCGCTCGACCTGCCGGGCCACGGCAAATCGCTGCCGGTGAACTGGCAGCCTTTCCGACGGATGCGCGACTATGGCGAGTTCGTCTGGCGGTTCATCGAGAAGGTCTGCGGCGACGAGAAGCCGGTCGTGCTGGGCTGCTCGATCGGCGGCAACATGGCCACGGACCTGGCGGCCTATCACTCCGACGGGCTGAAGGCCGCGATCGCCATGGCGGGCGGCGCCAAGGTGCCAGGCTTCCCGATCGCGGAGCGGGAGGAGCCGCATGCCAGCCCGGGATGGAGCTATTTCATGGAGGTGGGCTGCGTCGCCTCCAGCCACCATCCCATGCGTCCCGGCAAGGACGTGGAGTTGCAGTGGTTGCACCGGTTTGCGCCCCAGCAGGTGGCGATCGCCGATCTCCAGTGCTGGGCGGACCACGACGTGGTGGACAAGATGGCGGACGTAAGCTGCCCCTACCTCAACGTGCGAGGCGAGGCCGACTTCTTCGTCGACGACGCCATGGTGACGAACACCCTGAAGAACATCCCGCAGGGGCTGGGCGAGGCAGTGTTCCTGGAGGGGATCGGGCATTACCCGCACTTCGAGCAGCCCGAGCGCATCGCCGCCCTGGCGCTCGACTTCCTGAAGCGCCGCGGGATCTGCTGACATCATCCACTGAAGGAGGAATGCGATGGCGCGCTACCACATCATCGTCCTGAGCAAGCCAACCGTTGGGCGCGAAGACGAGTTCGACCGCTGGTACACCAACCAGCACATCCGGGACCTGGTGAAGGTTCCGGGCATCATCAGCGCGCGGCGCTTCAAGCTGGTGGAACGCCATACCCAGGGTGTGCCGCAACAGTATGTGGCCGAGTACGAGGTCGAGACCGACGACATCGACGCTACGATGGCCGCCGTGCAGCAGCGGCTCGGCACCGATGAGATGCCGATGACGGACGCCTTCGACATGGGGAGCGCGGCGTTCCTCGTCGCCGAGGCGATCACGGAGAAGCTCAGCGCGGCGTCCTAGGCGAGGACGTATCGGATCGGCAGCGTCTTGGGGCCGTTCACGAAGCTGGCGTGGGATAGCTTGGCGTCGCCGTCGATTTCCACCGACTGCAGGCGCGGCAGCAGCTCCTCCCAGAGAATGCGCATCTCCATCTTGGCCAGGTGCTGGCCCAGGCACAGGTGAGCGCCGTAGCCGAAGGCGAGGTGCTTGTTCGGGCTGCGATCGACGCGGAACTCGTCGGGGGCTTCGAACACCGCCTCGTCGCGGTTGGCGGACGGGTAGCAGAGCATGAACCAGTCACCCTGCTTGAACGCCTGTCCGGCGACCGTGACGTCCTGCGCGGCGCTGCGCATGAAGTGGCGGACGGGGGTGGTCCAGCGGATGGACTCGTCGACGAGGCCCGGGATGAGGGCGGGATTGGCCTTCACCTTCGCCAGTTCACCGGGCCGCTCGGCCAGGGCCCACATGGCGCCGGCCGTGGAGGACGAGGTGGTGTCGTGGCCCGCGGTCGCTATGATCACGTAGTACGAGATGGCGTCGAAGGCCGAGATCTGCTGGCCGTCGATCTGCGCATTGGCCACCAGGCTGGCCACGTCGTCGCGGGGGCGCGCCCGCCGATCCTCGATCAGTACGTTGAAGTAGTTGAAGAAGTCGGCGAAGACGGCCTGGAGAGCCAGCCCGCGGGCCTCGTCGGTCTGGTTCTCGCCGCCGCGCGCCAGGTCGGGGTCGGTGGCGCCGAAAAGCTCCTGGGTGAGTTGCAGCATGCGCGGCTCGTCCTCGGCCGGCACGCCCAGGATCTCCATGATCACTCGCAGCGGATAGTGCAGCGCCACCTCGTTGACGAAGTCGCAGCGCCCGCCGAGCGACTCCATGCGGGCCACCGACTCGCGGGCGATCTCGCGGATGCGTCCCTCGAGCTTGCGCAGGTTGGCCGGCATGAACCAGGCCTGGGTGAGGGTCCGGTACTTCATGTGGTCGGGCTCATCCATCTGGACGAGGGTGTAGAGCAGAGGTCGGCCGGCCGCCTTCGCCTCACGCGTCGCCACGACGCCCTCGCTCGTGGCCAGGGTGGAGGGCAAGTCGCCGTAGGGGAACAGGCGGTTGTCCTTGCTGATCTCCTGGATGTCGGCGTGCCGGGTGACGACATGGAACGGATCGAACCCCGGCAGCTCGGCGCGCGCGATGGGGTCGTGCTTTCGCAGCCAGGCATAGGCCGGATACAGGCGCGAAGGGTCGGCGTGGGCGGCGGGATCGACGATCGTCGCGACGCATTCGGCGCTGGTCAGGGTCATGGCCGCCTCTCGGTGCATTTCGTGGTCGGGGCGACGTCAGGCTATTGGTGTCGGCATCGCCCCGCCGGGACGGTAGACACCACTTACTAGTCGAGCAACTAATATCTCATGGATGCGAGAGACGGGGCGTTGAAGGCCGACTCTGCCGCCAGGCGGCGAAGCCAGCGGGACCGGCGCGAGCAGTCGGGCCGCGGGCTGGTCGAGGCCGTGGTGCAGATCGTCTCGGAACACGGGGTGGCGGCGGCGACCTTCGAGGCCATCGGCGGGCGGGCCGGCTACAGCCGAAGTCTCGTCACCCAGCGGTTCGGCTCCCGGCAGGGGCTGATCGACGCCGTCATCGAGCATGCATCGGCGAGCTTCGCGGATGTGGCCGTCGAGCGCCCGATGAAGGAGCTGTCGGGCCTGGAGGCGCTGCTGCTCAGCGTCGAGGTCTTCCTGACGCGGCTCGCCGACAGCCCGGAGTTGCGCACCTACTTCCTGATGCTGGCCGCCTCGGTAGCGGAACTGAGCGAACTGCGCGCAGTGTTCGCCGCGCAGCACGACCGGGTGAAGGGAAACTTGATGGCTCTGATCGCACTCGGTCAGGCGGACGGCAGCATCCGTTCCGAGGTCGACCCGGACGCCGCCGCCCTGATGATCGGCAGTTTGCAGCTGGGCGTCTCGATCCAGCTGCTGGTGGATCCGAAGACCGACGTGGGGCCGATCTTGCGGACGGCCCTCTCAACGATCCGCGGGAGTTTCGCCGCGCCTCCGGGCGTGGCCGCGGCCGCGGCGGGGCGCACCCGTGGCTGACCGTGCAAGAG
>NZ_CADEGK010000166.1 GCF_902826855.1 uncultured Phenylobacterium sp.
GATACAGGCGATCTTCACCTCAAACGCCACGCCACTTGGGGAATGCAGGTTGAAAACCTGCCGCTGCTCGGCGATCGAATGGACGACGGTCTCCAGGGACGATCCGCGGTAAGCAACGCCGAAGCGCTCGGCCGCGATCTCGGCGGCCACCTGTTGGACGCCGCGCCGGATCGACCGGAAGTTCTTCAGGCGGTCCTCCCAGAGGAACCAGCTCTGATAAGCGCCGGCCGGATTGTTCCACCACCGGCTCAACAGTTCATGCGTCAGATCTTCGGACACACCTGTTCCCCCTACAGATGCGCATGTTCGCTGCGCCGACCTCTGATCACAAGCCTTCCCCACTGGAAGGAGCATTGACGGTTCCTCTCGCTAAGCTGGCCCGGGCTATAGGCGCGGCCCCGTTTGTGGCGCGGATGTCGGTCCGCTCATGATCCGGCCCTGACCCCACGTCGACGACCGCGCGCCTCAACCCCGCCCCCGAGGCGGCGACCATCGTGGACGCCTTCTAAGCGGCTCCGGACGCTCGGAGACACGTCCAAGGCAAGGGAGCCTGGATGACGACGCTGTCATGATCTTCAGGCGGGTGCCCCGAGCGCTCAAGATCGACTACGCTGCCCGTCATCTGCCGGACGGCCAGCGTGGGCGGACTTCGCGCGTAACACACCTGTTTCGGCAGACTAAATGCGGAAACCGCTATGACCCAGGGACGCATCGTGCCTGTCTACATGACCCGGTCGTGGACGCCGCCGTGCGCGAAGGCACTCGGGTCCTAACCCGAGCTGCCGCACAGCGGTTCATCGCTCCGGGTTGGGAGCGACAGGTGAGGGGGTTATGCTGACGGTGCGTACCCAGATTTGCGACAACCGGCTCGCCCGCTTGAGGAAGATCGTGTCCCGACGCCGACGCGCGACGCAATTCCTGCCGCTTATCGCGCTAGGCGGTCTAGCTTTCGCAACCTTCGCAAACGCCCATCCGGGGGGCCAGACCCCACCAGCGCCGCCGGTAAACCGCAGGCCCAGCGCACCCGTCGTAGCCCCGCCCAGCGTCGCGCCTAAGAAGCTTAGTGAAATCGAGGCCGTTGGGGTCGTGCGCGCTATCGACTCTGCAGGTGGCAGGATCACCATTTCATATGAGCCGATCGAGCACTTGAACTGGCCCTCCGGCACCATGCCGTTTCGAGTGGGCAAGGCCGCATTGCTCAATGGCATGGCGGTTGGGACGAAGGTGCGCTTCAGGCTCGAGAGCCAGGAGATCACCGACCTGAAGCCATTCTAACAGGAACGGACCTCAGACCGAAGACGAGGACGCCAAAGGGCCCGCTCGCCACGGAGCCAAGTGTCTGACCCAGCTGGCAACCCGCCATCTGCCGGCGCAGTGGGGGCCCGGCCTTCCCGGACGCCAACGAGATTCAAAAGAGAAAAATGCGTCAGCGGGAACAGGCCGCAAGCCTTCATGGCCATCGCCTGCGCGGAATATGCGTCTACCAGAGACTAAGCGCAGCTGACGCCAGCGCCCCTCACGGCCTGCGAAGGCCGCGGTTTCCTGATTCAGTTAAGCTGCAGGTCGGAACCCGACTCGCCGATTAGGGTTGACGCCGCATCCATGCCAACGCGGGACGGCCATGCACGCCCACCAGATGATCAGCACGCATCCCCACGTCAGGGGGAAACCCAACAACACCCTTATCCGGTGCATCGAGGCTTGTTACGACTGCGCACAGACCTGCACGATCTGCGCCGACGCCTGCCTGGGTGAGGAGATGGTGCAGCAGCTCACCCACTGCATCCGCCTCAACCTCGACTGCGCCGACATCTGCGCGGCCGGCGGCGTCATCGCTTCGCGTCGGACCGGCTCCAACGAGGCGGTCGTCCAGGCCACGCTCCGTGCGTGCGAGGAGGCCTGCCGCCTCTGCGCGGAAGAATGCGAGCAGCATGCCGGCATGCATGAGCACTGCCGGATTTGCGCCGAGTCGTGCCGGAGCTGCGAGGAAGCGTGCCGCGCTGCCTTGCAGACGTTCCACTGACATCCCCGAAGCCAGGAGTTCATAGATGAGATTGACCGCTATCCTCGCCGCCGCAGCCGCGATGGTCACCACACCCGCGCTGGCCCAGCACGCCGGCCACGACGCCGCTGCGGCCCCGAAGGCGAAGGCTGGGCAGTCGGGCAAGCAGCCTCAGAACGTGCAGCATGGGAACATGGGCGAGCACGGTCACATGGCCATGCAGGAAGACATGGCGACCATGAAGCGGATGCACGACGCCATGATGGCCAAGCAGGACGCCGATCCCGATCGCGCCTTCGCGCTGAAGATGATCGAGCATCACCGCGCCGGCATCGCCATGGCGCAGACGGTCCAGAAGCACGGGGACGACGCCGAAGCGAAACGCTTCGCTCAGAAGATGGCGGACGAGCAGAGCCGGGACATCGCAGAACTGGAGTCGTGGCTCGACCGTCACGGCGGGCGCACCCCCCGGAAGTAGGCGACCGGCGATGAGCTGGCACGTTGCGGCCCTTAGGCCGCGGCGTGCTTTGCGAACACCTGGGTGCGGCCGCCCTCGAGCAGAAGCAGGGTCTCATACGCCTCACGCGAGCCGTTCGGCTGCTCCATCCCAGGAGAGCCAAGCGGCATGCCGGGAACCGTCAGACCCAGCGCCTTCGGCCGCTCCTTGAGGAGCCGCTCAACGTCCGCGGGTGGGACGTGGCCTTCGACGACATAACCCGCGATCACGGCGGTATGGCAGGACGACAGGGGGAACGGCACCCCGTGTTTCGCGCGTATCGGAGCCAGGTCTTCGAGTTCCTGCACCTGCGTCTTGAACCCCGCCCGGGTCATATGCGTCACCCAACCCTTGCAGCAGCCGCACCAAGGTGTCTTGTAGACCACAAGCTCCCGAGGGGCCGGCGCGGCTTGCGCGCACCCCGCCAGCAACATGAGCGCGGTGGGGCCAGCCATGAACAGGCGACGGGAGGGGGTTCGGGAAACACTCACCTTGAACTCCAGCGTGACCGGCGCAAGCACCGGGGTCGGCTTGCAGCGCCGCGCCCAAGATAGGAAGCATTGTCCGCCGCGCCACTCCCGGCAAGCCGCGGCCGAAGGGTCACATGAGGGGCCGAATCCTTTCGGGCGTATAGTAGGTGAGGCGAGTTCCGAGGAGCCATATCCATGAGCCGGCAACTGGATGACGACCTGCGCGCGCTCCGCAGCGACGGCGTCCCGGCTGGCCTGGAGGCTGTGGAGGCAAACGTCTGGCGCGACATCGCCGCGTTGAGGGAGGCGCGTACGACGGCCTCGATGTTCCTGCCGGTCCAAGCCGCCGCCGTGGTGGCTGCGCTCGGCCTCGGAGTCGCGGGTGGGGCGTTCTCGGCGGCGGCGGCGGCGGCGAAGACCCCGGAGATCTCGGCCTTCTCCACCACCGCACATCTCGCGCCGTCCACCCTGCTTGACGAGCCCGGATGACGCGGCTTCTCCGGCCTCTCCTGCTCACCGTCGTGCTGGCCACGCTTGCCGGCGCGATCGGCGCATGGGGCGGGGCGCGCTACATCCTGGCCCGGCACCATCAGCCGTCTCTGCACGAGTTCGTCCATGAAGAGCTGGCGCTCTCGGCGGACCAGCAGCGCAGGCTGGAAGCCCTGGAGCACGAGTTCGCGGTGCGTCGCCGGGCGCGGGAGGCTGAGCTCAGGGCGGCCAACGCCGAGCTGGCCGCCGCCATACAGGCGCGCCACACCTACTCGCCCGAGGTGCAACGCGCCATCGAGCGGTTCCACCAGGCGATGGGCGAACTCCAGAAGGAGACGATCCTCCACGTCCTGGCCATGCGAACCGTGCTCACGCCCGGACAGGCGGCGAAGTTCGACCGTCGCATCAGTGAGGCCTTGACCGACCAGGCGCCGTGACGGACGGCGAGGACACAGACGCGGACCTGGCCGCGCGGGCAGCGGCAGGGGACGACCCTGCATTTGGGCGGCTCATGCGGCGGCACAAGGCGGCGCTGTTCGTCTTCGTTCGCCGATACGTCGGCGACGCGCAGGTGGCGCTCGACGTGGTTCAAGAGACTTTCGTCTCGGCCTGGAAGGCGCTGTCCCGGTATGACGGGCGGCGGCCGTTCGGCGTCTGGCTGCGCGCCATCGCCCTGAACAAGTGCCGGGATCTGGGGCGGCGGCAGGCGGTCCGGCGGCTGGTCTTCGCCGAGCGGAGCACGGACACGGTCGAAGCCGAAGCTCAGCCCGACCCCGCGCCCGACGCCGAGGCGACGCTCGCCGCCCACCAGCGCCGTCTTGCGCTCGACCGCGCCATCGCGCGGCTCCCCGCGAACCTGAAGGGCCCCCTCCTCTTGACCTACTTCGACGATCTGTCGCAGCAGCAAGCCGCCGATCTGCTCGGCGTAAGCGTCAAGACTGTGGAGACGCGGATCTACCGCGCCCGGCAGAAGCTCGCGCGCATGTTGCAAGATTTCTCTGCCGTCTGATCAAACCCAAGGGATCGTCCGGCTGGCCGCGTACTACAATGAGAACGCTGCGCCTTGACCTTCCCGCGCTGGGGACGTCTGGCCCCCCCGACGTGAACCCAGGACCCGACGTGACCAGATCCGGCTTGATCAAACCTCACCGTCGCGGGCTGCTGCAGGCTGCCGGCCTCGCCAGCGGCGCCGCCGCCCTATCCGCGTGGCTGCCCAGCTGGGCGCGCGCCGCGGAACCCGGCAACCGGCCTGCCGCGCTCTCCGGCGAGGACATCAAGCTGACAATTGGTCATGCGCCGGTGACCATCGACGGTCGGCCCGGCCACGCCATTGCCATCAACGGAACGGTGCCTGGGCCGCTGCTGCGCTTCAAGGAAGGCCAGAAAGTCCGGCTCTCCGTCACCAACACCCTGAAGGAGGATACCTCGATCCACTGGCACGGGCTGCTGGTGCCGTTCGAAATGGACGGGGTGCCCGGGGTCAGCTTCCCAGGCATCCGGCCGGGCGAGACGTTCGTCTACGAGTTCCCGATCATCCAGTCCGGCACCTACTGGTACCACAGCCACTCCGGCTTGCAGGAGCAGGAGGGCCACTACGCGGCGATCGTGATCGACCCAGCCGGGCCCGATCCCGTCCAGTATGACCGCGAGCATGTGATCGTCCTGTCCGACTATGTTTTCATGCATCCGCACAAAGTCTTCGAGCGGTTGAAGCAGCAGGGTGGGGTGTTCAACTTCCAGCGCCAGACGATTGCGGGGCTGCTCCGGGGGAAGGATCAGACCCTAGGTGAGCGCATCGAGTGGGCCAAGATGCTGATGGACCCCACCGATATTTCCGACGTGACCGGCGCCGTGCAGACTTTCCTGGTGAACGGACGCGGACCGAGGGACAATTGGACCGGGTTGTTCACGCCGGGCGAGCGGGTCCGCCTGCGGTTCGTCAACGCCGCCGCCCAGATGGTGTTCAACGTCCGCATCCCGGGTCTGAAGCTCACCGTCGTCTCGGCCGATGGCCAGAATGTCCGGCCTATTGAGGTCGACGAGTTTCAGATCGGCAACGCGGAAACCTATGACGTCATCGTGCAGCCGGAAGACCAGGCCTACACCCTGGTGTCGGAAGCGATCGACCGCTCCGGTATGGGACGAGCCACCCTGGCCCCGCGAGCGGGGATGGCGGCGGCCGTTCCGCCGCTGCGAGAGCGTCCGGTCCTGACCATGAAGGACATGGGCATGGACATGTCCTCGCACGGTGGCATGGCCGGGATGGACCACGGCGCCATGCCGGGGATGGCTCCGTCAAAGATGGCCGCTGGAAGCGGCGCGGCGACTGCGTCAGGCGCTCAAGCCAACATGGCCGGCATGGACCATTCGAAGATGACGGCCGGGGCGGCAACGGCTCCAGCCTCTGGAGGTCAGGCCAACATGCCCGGCATGGACCACGCGGCAATGGCGGGCATGGCCTCGTCGACCCTTCCAGGTATGGCCCCGCCCCGCACGCGCGGCTCGGATGTGATGGGCGACATGGGCGGCATGGACATGAACATGCTCGACTGGTCGAAAGTCCCGCAGATCAAGAAGGGGCCCGGGGTCCAGATGATCGCGCCCATGCCGATGGATCGCACCGGCGACCCGGGATTGGGGCTCGAAAGCGTGGGGCACCGGGTGCTGGTCTACAAGGACCTTGTGGCCCTAGACCCGAACCCGGATGCCAGGCCGCCGGACCGCAGCGTGGAGATCCACCTTACGGGAAATATGGAGCGTTTCATCTGGGGGTTCGACGGCTGGAAGTTCAGCGAGGGACCGCCCCCCTACTCATTCGCCTCGGGCGAGCGGGTCCGCGTCACGCTTGTGAACCATTCGATGATGACGCATCCGATCCACCTGCATGGGCATTTCTTCGAATTGGTGCATGCCCCTGTGGGTCATCTGCCGCGCAAGCACACGGTCAATGTGGCTCCTGGCGGGAAAGTAAGCTTCGACATCACCGCTGAGGGCGGCGACTGGGCCTTTCACTGCCACATGCTCTACCACATGCACGCCGGCATGTTCCAAGTCTTCAAGGTGCGGCCGGTCAAGGGAGGAGCCGCATGATGCGCTCTGGTCTCCTCGTTCTCATCGTGCCATTGGCGCTCGCCACGCCGGCGCTGGCGCAGGATCCCCATGCCGGGCATCAGATGCCCGCGCCTCCAGCGCAGACGCCACGAACGGCGGTTCAAGCCGATCCGCATGCCGGTCACCAGCCGCCCGCCGCGCCAGCGGCCGCAGCGCCCAAGCCGCCGGCCGATCCCCACGCCGCGCACCAGACCCCGGCCAGCCCAAAGGCCGCCGGTGCCACGGCTGATCCCCACGCGGGCCATCAGATGCCGGCGACCCCGTCCACGATCCCTTCGACCGATCCGCACGCCGGGCACCAGATGCCCGCTGCACCTGCAGCTGCCGGCGTCGACCCTCACGCCGGGCACGCCATGCCGGGCGCGGCTGCAGGCGGAATGACCGCGGCTCAGCAGCCGGTCGGCAATGCCCCCGCGCCCTCCGTGATCCGGGACAACGCCGCGGACCGGGTGTTCGCCGTGCGGGACATGGAGCGCGCGCGCAGCATCCTGGCGAAAGAGCATGGCGCTTCGCGCATCTCCAAGGTGATGGCCAACTTCCTCGAATGGCAGGATCGGGCTGGAGGCGGCGGTTACCGTTGGGACGTGGAAGGCTGGACGGGCGGCGACCTGAACCGTTTTGTCGTCAAGACGGAAGGCGAAGGCAGCCGCAGCGAGGGCACGGAGCTTGCAGAAGTGCAGGCTCTCTATTCGCGGGCCGTGGCGCGCTACACCGACGTGCAGGTCGGCATTCGGCATGACCTCGAACCCGGCCCCTCCCGGACTCATGCCACGGTGGGGTTCGAGTCCATGTTTCCCTACTGGTTCGAGGTGGAGGGCGCCGCCTTCCTTTCCAACAAGGGCGAACTCCGCGCCAGGATCGAGGGGAGCTATGACTTCCGGCTCACCCAGAGGTGGATCCTGCAGCCGCAAGCGGAGCTCGGCTTCTCAGCTGAGGACATCCCCGAGATCGAGATCGGGTCCGGCGTCACTCACGTGGAACTAGGGTTGCGCTTGCGCTACGAGATCCGCCGCGAATTCGCGCCTTACGTGGGCATCTCGTTCGAGCGGAGCCTTGGACGCACAGCCGACTTCGTTCGTCGCGACGGCGACCGGGTTGAGAACACCACGCTCGTTATCGGCTTGCGGACCTGGTTCTAAGTCGGTGGGGCCGGAGACCGGCCCCACCCCGATCACCGTCGGCCGTAGCTATCGGAATAGGCCGGGTAGCCGTAGCTGCCCCGGTATCCGTAGTCCCCGCTAGAGTAGCCGTAGTCACCCGAATAGCCGTAGCCGTCGTAGCTGCGGCTGTAGCGTGCGTCGCGGTGGTCGGCGCGATGTTCCCGCTTCAGTTCCTTATGGGTCTCACGATGGTCGCGACGGCTGACGAACCCGTGCTCGTGTTCGTGCCGGTGTTCGCGCTCCAGTTGGCGATGCTCCCGGCGATGCTCCCGGTCGCGCCGGTAGCCATTGTCGTCCGCAAACGCAGCGGTCGCCGGAGCGGCGATGGCGAGCGCGACGGCTGCAAATAGAAACGTCTTCATGTGCAACTCCCGCTGGGCGCTGCCAAAGGCCGCGCCGGTATGGATCACACAGTGGGTTCCCCGCGCTGAACCCCGCCTGAACAAACACGACCACGGCGCGAAATCTCCGCCTGCGGGGGTTTCGTCTGCAAACTATGCAGCATGGCCAATGGCGCCTTATAGCGGAGAGCGTGTGGCGCGGTGATTGTCGATAGCGCGTCCGTTCGAAGCGTTGAGATCCATCACGCAAGCGGCACCCCAAGCTCGGCTTCAGACGGTGTGCCCATTGCGGCGCTTACTGAGCGGCTACGGGCGCCAAGGTTCCCAACCACGCTACGAGCCCCAGTATCGCTACGCCGGCAGTGGTCTCCAGCACGAGGCTCGACCTGAGGCGCCGCAGAGCATGGTCCCGGCTTTCGCCTGCTTCGATCGCCGCATGGAGCGCGGGGGTCAGGCGAAACCGATTGGCGGCGGCCAGCGCCAGCATGGCTGCAAAGAGGAGAAGCTTCAGGACGAGCAGCCGCCCGTAGCCGGTGGTCCAGAGACCGGAGATGCGGTCCGGCCCGACCAGGAACCAGCTGTTGACCAGGCCCGACGCCAGCAGCACCGCCACCAGCAGGGTTCCTAAGCCCGAGAATCCGTGGAGGGCGGCATAGAGGGCGCGGGTTCGCTCTGGGCTTGCGCCTCGCGCCAGTAGGAGGATCAGGAACACCACCAGCGCGCCGATCCAGACTGATGCGGCCAGGCTGTGCAGGATGTCACCGGCGAGATGGAAGGCCGCACCGGGTCCCTCGGTGGCGCCGCCGTGACCCATCCACGCCAGGCTTGCCGCCGCCAATGCCCCGAAGAGAGCGACACCCGTCCAGAGCGCGCGGCCGGGTTTCATCGCCAGCAGCAGGACCAGGGCAAGCGCCCCAAAGACGGCGCGGGCCACGGCCGCGCGGCCGATCGTGGTGCCTGACACCATGAACGCCAGCGAGGCGGGCTTGAGCGCCTCCTCGATTGAACCGGCCATCGTTGCCGTCTGCACGACTAGGCCCAGGGCGGCGCCGAGGAGGGTAAGTAGGGCGCCCCCGACCAACAGCCGCCGCGGCCAGCCAAGGCTGGCCGCGGTCATGTTGCCTTGGCGCGGCAGTGAATAGAGGAAGAAGAGCGGCGAACCGAGAAGGATCGCCGCGCCCACGTATTGCGCCAGCCTGACGAAGACGAGCGCGGCCTCGATCATCCGATCAGTTGACCATGAAGGGGACGACGCCGGTCATGCGGTGCCCGTCGCCGGAGGCGGCGTGCCAGTTGATCTTGTAGCTGCCCTTCATGAACGCGCCCGTGGGCGTCCCGGTGATGGTTTTCCCGTCCTTGGAAACGGTCGTCTTCACCGGGACCTTCATGTTGTTGTGCTCGACCATCACGAGCTCAAACCCTGAGAAGGCCGGCGCCAGCTTTTCACTAAAGACCAGGGTGATGACTTTCGGGGCCGCCACCACGGCGTCTGCCGCCGGGTTCGATTTGACGAGCTTCGCGTGCGCGGCGGCCTGGCTGCCCGCAAAAAGGGCGGCGGCAGCCACGGCGATCGCTGGCACAAGGTGAAGTCTACGGTTCATCTGAAGATCCTTATGGGTGGTCCGTCAGTTGGTATACGCGTTGGACGGCGGGACCCCTCGCAAGCCCGATAACTCGCGAGCCATTGACCACACCCGCAATGAGCTTCCCGTGAGCCCGCCCTTCATGCGGCGTTCACTGGGCCGACGCGCTCCAAGGGGCGTGAGCACCTTCGACTGGGCCACGCGACCTCCGCAACAGACCTATTGCTTCTGGATCGCGGTGATCTCTCCGGCGCTGCCGTCCAGCTTCAGGTCAAACGCGACCTTGTCGCCGACCTTCACGGACTTCGCCAGGTCGGGCGAGGCCTTGAAGCTCATGGTCATGGCAGGCCAGTTCGCCTCCGGGATCGGGGCATGATCGATGGTGACGCTGTCGGCGCCGACCGCCGTCACCGTGCCGGTACTCTTCGCCATCTTGGCGTCGGCAGCCATCGGCATGGCGCCCGCCTCAGACGCGGGAGCCGCGGAGGCTGTGGCCGGTGGCGCAGCGCCGTTGGCGGTGGTCGCCTCCTTCTTGCCGCACGCCGTGAGAGAAGCGGCAGCGCCGACGGCCGCGAGGGTCAGGATGAGATGCTTCATGGGGTTTCTCCTTTGGTTGAAGCCGTGGTCCGGATGGTGGGGGGCCGCCTGCGCCGGAGCAGCAGGTAGCCCGCAGGGATAACCAGCATGGAGAGCAGTGGGGCGGTTAGCATGCCGCCGATCATCGGGGCGGCGATGCGGCTCATCACCTCCGACCCGGCCCCGTGGCCAACCAGGATGGGGGCGAGGCCCGCCAGGATCACGGCTACGGTCATGGCCTTGGGCCGGACGCGC
>NZ_CADEGK010000167.1 GCF_902826855.1 uncultured Phenylobacterium sp.
TTAAGCTTGGCGGGGCGGTGTGGGTGGTCTTGGCGCGTTCACCCGGCTAGGGCGCCAGCGTGGCGCGGAAGGCGCCTTCGTCGCCCACGAAGGCGTTCAGGTCCACCGGCCCTTCGACACCATCGACCCGGCCCCGGGCGGCGAACTGCCAGAACAGCACGCGGCTGTGCGCCGGCTTGTCCAGCCGCCCGACGAGATCGCGGACCCAGTAGGTGCGGCGCTGGAAGGGCCCACCGGCCAAGTAGGCGGCGTGGAACTCGGGGGTGACGTAGAAGATCGGCTCGCGGGCTCCGCCCTGGCGCAGGGCGTTGATGAACACCGCCAGTTCGCGGTTGAAGGCCTTCCGCGGCGGTCGCGTGGCGCAGTTGCCGGCGAACTCGAGATCGATGGCCGGGCGCAGACGAAGCCGCGCCGTCGCCGTGGCCGCCAGGAAGTTCGCCGCCTGGTCAGCCCCCGGGCGGCAAAGCGTGAAGTAGTGGTAGGCCCCGACCGGCAGGCCGACGCGGGCCGCCCCTCGGGCGTTGGCGCCGAAGGCCGGGTCGCGCCGGTCGCCGCCCTCGCTGGCCTTGAGGTAGGCGAAGCGGATCTTGGCGGCGTGGACCCGCTTCCAGTCGATGTGGGCGTTATGGTGCGACACGTCGATGCCGCGGACCGGATATTGCCGCGGATCCGGCTCGGCGGGCCCGGCCGGGCCGCTGCGATGCGGCCACGGGACCACGACCGCAATCGCCGTCACGGCGGCCAGGACGGCCGCGAACCAGGGGATCAGCCGCCGCGGCGCGCCGGCCATGGCGCCTAGACCTTCCGCATCCAGAACGCCGCGCCGTAAGGATCGAGGCCGGCCAGCGGGCCATGGAAGACCTGGGCCTGCGCCTGCGCTCGCAGCGCCGGGTCCTGGCCGACGAACCAGGCGGGGAACAGGATCTCGAAGGACTTGTCGCCGAACAGCAGCGCCACCGCCAGCAGGTACTGCTCGTTCCATTGTCGGAAGACGTGCCCGCTGATGTAGTCGTCGGGCAGGTAGATGTCGTGGATATGCACCAGCACCCCGGGTTTCAGGCGGGGCAGGATCTCCAGGAAGAACACCGTCACGTCGGAGTTCTGGAAGGCCCGGTGGGAGCTGTCCAGGAACAGTATGTCGCCCGCGGCCAGGGCGCCGAATACCGCGGGATCGACCTGCTCCAGCGGCTTGCGGATAACCTGGTCGCAGAGGCGGTCCACCTCGGCGCGCGGCTGCGGATCGATGGAGACCAGGCGCGTGCGCAGGCCGTGGGCGGCGACGGCGCGGCGGGCGAACTTCGTGGAGGCACCGGAGCCGATCTCCACGAACAGCCGCGGCTCATGCCGCCGCAACATCAGCGTCAGCGCCATGGCGTCCAGGGGCGGATACCAGCTGTTCAGCCAGAACGGCGGTCCCGTATTCACGCCTCTCATCGGAATCTCTGAGAAATAGGCGTGCAGCGGGGCGAGGTCCTGCATGAACGCCTCGTAGCGGCCGCGGCCCTCCCCGATCAGCGCGGCGAGCTCGGGATGGGGCGGCCGCCCTGCG
Source organism: uncultured Phenylobacterium sp. (assembly GCF_902826855.1). Lineage (GTDB taxonomy): Bacteria > Pseudomonadota > Alphaproteobacteria > Caulobacterales > Caulobacteraceae > Phenylobacterium. The sequence continues at coordinate 1,550 of NZ_CADEGK010000167.1, forward strand.
CCATAACGGATCGCCGCGTTGTACGGGTAGTCGACGACCGTGAAGCGGTGGATCACGCGGTCGACGGAGAAGGTCATGCGGGCTAGGGGCGCCAGGCCTCCTGCGTCCGGCTGTTGCATGGCGCGCAGATGCACCGCCTGCTGGCGGGCCGCCTCGGCCTCCTGGTCCTCGCCCAGGTCACGGAGGGCCACGGTCAGGTCGTTCCAGGACGCTTCGACGTCCGGCGCCGCCACGGTGGCCGCGCGCAGGTGGGCGACCGCGGCTTTGCGTTGGCCCAGCTTCCACCGGGTCACGCCCAGAAGCCGCAGCGCGATGGGATTGGCGGGCGCGGACTTCAGGACCTCGAGGAAAATCTGCTCCGCCGGGTTGAGCAGGTGGCTGCGCAGGCGGCTGAACCCGAGGTTGAGCAACTGTTCGGTGGTCGGCGGCTCGGCAGGGGGCGGGGATTCAGCCATCCGCGCCACCCACCAGGGCCAGCCATTCGTCCTCGGTGATCACCTGGATGCCGAGCTTGTTGGCGTCGGCCAGCTTGGAGCCCGCGCCCGGGCCAGCCACCACCAGGTCGGTCTTCTTCGACACCGAGCCTGAGACCTTGGCGCCCAGGCCTTCCGCCTGAGCCTTGGCCTCATCGCGGGTCATCTTCTCCAGGGCGCCGGTGAAGACGATGGTCTTTCCCGCCACCGCCGTGTCGGTCTTCGGCCGGTCGGCGGGGATGACCGTGAGTTGGGCCAACAGGCTGTCGACCAGGCCGATGTTGTGATCCTCGCCGAAGAACGCAGCGATCATGCGCGCGGCCACGACACCGACGTTGTCCACGCCGGCCAACTCGAGAAAGGCCTCGCCCGGCGTCTCCGCGGCGGCCTGCCGGGCGGCCATCTCGAAGCTTCCCCAGTCTTCGAAGCGCCGGACCAGCGCGGCGCGGGCCTTGGAATTCAGCCGCGGGATCGCCAGGTGCAGGTGCGCGTCCAGCGAAAGGCCGGCCGGGATGAGCAGCGGCTGGCCGCCGCGCGCAAAGTCCAACACCGCCTGAACGGCCGTGGGTCCCAGGCCGTCGAGGTCGGAGAGCTCGGCATACGTCGGGCCGGCCATCTGGGAGGCGGCGGACTTGGCCGTGGTGACGAAGGCCTCGACCGTCTCGAAGTGGCGGGCCAGCGCCAGCGAGGTGGTCTCGCCCACATGGCGGATGCCCAGGCCATAGATGAAGCGGTCCAGCGCGATATTGCGACGCTGCTCGATGCTCTCGATCAGGTTGGCGACGCTGGTCTCGCCGAAACGCTCGATCTCCAGCATCTCCGCGCGCCGTTCGTGCAGGCGGAAGATGTCGGCCGGGTTGTTCACCCAGCCGCGCTCGACGAACAGCACCAGCTGCTTCTCGCCCAGCCCCTCGATGTCGAAGGCGCGCCGCGACACGAAGTGGCGCAGGTGCGCCAGCCGCTGGAACGGGCAGGCGAACTCGCCGGTACAGCGGCGCACAACCGTCTCCGCGCCCGCCGCCGTCGTCTCCCGTGCCAGCGGCGTCTGCAGCGGGCATGGGCAATGGGTGGGAAACTCGAACTCGGCCGGGCCGCGGGGTTCGTCCTCCACCACGCTGACGATCTGCGGGATCACATCGCCGGCGCGCTGGAGGATCACCGTGTCGCCGACGCGCAGCCCCTTGCGGGCGATCTCGTCGGCGTTGTGCAGGGTGGCGTTGACGACCACCACGCCGCCGACCGTCACCGGGCGCAGGCGAGCCACCGGCGTAACGGCGCCGGTGCGCCCCACCTGGATGTCGATGGCCTCCAGCACGGTGCGGGCCTGCTCGGCCGGGAACTTCCTCGCGACGGCCCAGCGCGGCGTACGGGTGACGAAGCCCAGGCGCTGCTGCCAGTCCAGGCGGTCGACCTTGTAGACCACGCCGTCGATGTCGAAGGCCAGCTTCGGCCGCTGGGCCGCCATGTGAGCGTAGGCGGCGAGCAGGCCGGCGGCGTCCTCGACGCGGCGGCTGTCCGGCGTGGTGGAAAAGCCCCAGGCCTTCAGCTTCTGCAGCGCCTCCCACTGGGTCGCGGCGACGGGTGCGCTCGAGAGGCCCCAGGCGTAGGCGAAGAACTTGAGCGGCCGCGTCGCGGTGATGCGGGAGTCGATCTGGCGCAGGGAGCCTGCGGCGGCGTTGCGGGGGTTGGCGTAGGTCTTCTGTCCGGCTTCCGCCGCGGCCGCATTCAGGGCGGCAAACTCCTCGTGGCCCAGGTAGACCTCGCCGCGGACTTCGATGACCTCGGGCCATCCCGCGCCGATGAGCTTCTTGGGTACGTCGGAGATGGTGCGGACGTTCTGGGTGACGTCCTCGCCGACGCGGCCGTCGCCGCGGGTGGCGGCCTGGACCAGCACGCCCTGCTCATAGCGGATCGAGCATGACAGTCCGTCGATCTTCGGCTCGGCGGTGTAGCCGATCGTCTCGTCGGCCGGCAGCCGCAGGAACCGGCGGATGCGCGCATCGAACTCGACGGCCTCTTCGTCGGCGAAGGCGTTGTCGAGGCTGAGCATGGGGACGCCATGCTCCACCGGCGAGAACTGCTCGGAACGGGCGGCGCCGACCCGCAGCGATGGAGAGTTGTCGCGGATCAGATGCGGGAAACGCGCCTCGATCGCTTCGTTGCGCCGCTTCAGCGCGTCGTACTCACCGTCCGAGATCGTGGGCGCATCGTCGCGGTGATAGGCGATGTCATGCGCCGCCAGCTGATCGGCAAGCGCGGTCAGCTCCGCGAGGGCCTCTGCCTCGCTCAAATCGGCAATCGACTCAGGCATCCATCAGGGCCCGGGCGGCCGCGCGGGCGGCGTCGGTGATCTGGGCGCCGGCGAGCATGCGGGCGATTTCCTCCTCGCGATCGGCGGGTGAGAGCGTCTCGACGGCGGTGCGCACGCGGCTCTCGCTCCCGGGGCCGCCCTCGCCGGCCTTGACGATGCGCCAGTGGGCCTCTGCGCGGGCGGCCACCTGAGGGCTGTGGGTGACGACCAGGACCTGCGCCCCCTTGCCGGATGGGGGGGCCGCCAGCCGCTTGAGGCGCAGCCCTATGGCGTCAGCCACTGCGCCGCCGACGCCATGATCGACCTCATCGAAGATCATCAGCGGCTGCGGGCCGGCGTCGCGCACCGCCAGGGCCGCCTTCAGAGCCAGCGCGAAGCGGGCCAACTCGCCGCCCGAGGCAATCGCGCCCAGATCGCCGAACGGCGCGCCGGGGTTGGTGGCGATCTCGAAGGCGACGCGGTCCATTCCGGCGGGACCGGCGCGGTCCTCGGGCAACGGCTCCAGCGCGACGCGGAAGCGGGCCTTGTCGAGCTTCAGCGGCGCCAGCTCCGCCATCACGGCCTCGGCCAGCCGCCCGCCGGCGACCGTCCGGGCCGCGGTCACCCGCCCCGCTGTGGAGAAGTAGTCCGCTCGCGAGGCCGCTTGCGCGTCCCTGGCCGCCTTCAGGGCCGCCTCTGACGACTCCATCGCCCGCAAGCGCTCGGCGAACTCCACCCGCAGCGCTGGCAACGCCTCGACCGCGACGTTCAGCTTGCGGGCCAGGCCGCGCAGCTCGAACAGCCGCTCCTCGGCCTTCTCCAGCCGGTCGGGCTCGAAGTCGAAGGCTGCGCCAGCCGCGTCGATGGCGGCCTCGGCCTCGCCGGCTTCCACCAGCACCCTGTCCAAGGCCTCCGCGGCGGCGCCCAGGCGCGTCGCGGCCACGCCTTCGGCCGTCGCGCCGGCGGTGATGGCGCGCTCGCGCGCCCGATCCAGGGCGCGAATGGCGCCGGCCACGCGTGGCCCCAGGCCCTCGAAGGCCTCGCGCGCGGAGTCGATGTCGGCAAGAGCCTTTTCCGCGGCGCCCAGCAGTGCGCGTTCCTCGGCAAGCTCGGTCTCCTCGCCGGCCCGCGGGTCCAGGCGGTCGAGCTCGGCGAGCCGATAGGTCAGCTCCTCGGTCTCGGCGGCGGAGCGGGCGACCTCGGCCTCAAGGGCCGCCACGCGCTCGCCCGCCGCGCGCCAGGCGCGCCAGGCGGCTGCGGTCTGGCCGACGAGGGCCTCCAGCACCCCGTAGGCATCCAACATCGGGCGGTGGGTGCGGGCGTCTAGCAACCCGACCGTCTCGTGCTGGCCATGTACTTCGAGCAGCGCCTCGCCGAGCTCCTTGAGGACGCCGACGCCGGTGGCTTGGTCGTTGACGAAGGCGCGGCTGCGGCCATCGGCGGAGAGGGTGCGGCGCAGGACCAGGTCCTCGTCGCGCGCGTAGGCCAGGCCCTTGGCGTCCAGGATAGCCCAGACGGGATGGTCCGGCGCCAAGGCGAACGCTGCGCTGGCCATGGCCTGGGCGGCGCCGCGGCGCACCAGGCCGGCGTCGCCGCGCATGCCGGTGGCGAGGCCCAGCGCATCCAGGATGATCGACTTGCCGGCCCCGGTCTCGCCGGTGAGCGCGGTGAGGCCCGGCCCGATGGACAGGTCCAGGGCCTCGATCAGCACGACGTCGCGGATCTGCAGGCCGATCAGCATCGGGTCAATGTCGCGTGGAATCGCCGCCGATTGAAGAGGCGGCGCGCGCGATCCGTCCTCTAGTCCTTCTTGGTGAAGGGCAACCGGAACTTCTTCCGCGGGGCCGGTGTGGCGGCGACCGCCTGTGTCGTCGTCTCGGCGGTCGAGGCGGCAGCCACGTCGGTGGTCTTGTCGTCGGCATCCGCCGCCACCGGCGGCTTCACGGTCTTGGTCTTGTCGCGGGTGAAGGGCAGTCGGAATATGCCGCCGCCGCTCTTGGGTTCGACCGCCGGGCGCAGGCCCTTGGCGGTCAAGAGCTTGTAGGCGCTGCCGTACCAGGGATCGCCCGGGTAGTTGAAGCCCAGCACGGCCCCGTTGCGCTTCGCCTCTTGGAGGAGGCCGATGGTCAGGTAACCCTCGACCAGCCGGTACAGCGCCTCGGGCGTGTGGCTGGTGGTCTGATAGCGGTCGATCACCGTCTTAAACCGGTTCACGGCGGCCAGCGTGTCGCCTTGGCGCAGGTAGTAGCGCCCGATGGTCATTTCCTTGCCGGCCAGCTGGTCGTTGACCATGTCGATCTTCAGTCGCGCGTCGTGGGCGTAGTCGGTGGACGGATAGCGCTGGACCACGTCGCGCAGGCTGTTCAGCGCCTGGCCGGTGGCGGCCTGGTCGCGGTTCACGTCGACGATCTGTTCGAAGTAGCAGATGGCCTTGATGTAGTGAGCGTAAGCGGCGGCCGGGTTGCCCGGATAGAGCTGGATGAACCGCTCTGCGTCGGCGATCGCCTCGTTGTAGTCGTTGGACTCGTAGTGGGCGTAGGACTGCATCAGGATCGAGCGGCGCGACCACTCCGAATAGGGGTGCTGGCGCTCCACTTCCTGGAAGTAGTTGACCGCCTGGCTCCATTGGCGACGGTCGAGGCGGTCGGCGCCGGTGGCGTAGAGCAGCTCCACCGGACGCTCTTCGTAGGCCAGCCGCGCCTTCTTCGGCTTGGAGGCGCATGCGCCCAGCGCGAGCGAACAGGCGGCGGCGAGCAGCACCACGCGTGCGGAATTCGACTTCAAGAGCACCTTCACCTCAAGACCGACGCGCGGCCCCCACGCGAGGACAGCTATCTACACTACCGACTGTGGCGAGCAAACGGCGCGAGCGGTCGCAGCGCTTGGTCAGAGCGATTGCTTCAGGCCCTCGACCTGTTCCTGAAGCGTGGTTTTAGGCCGCTCGATGCCGATCTGGTCGGTGACCATCTCGGAGAGCGACGGCAGGGTCGCGCGGTCGATGCGGTGACTGTCGCCCCACAGGTCGGCGCGCATCAGCGCCTTGGGGCAATGCAGATAGGCCTCGCGCACCTCGACCTTCAGCAGCGTCTTGGGGGCCTTGCCGAACTCGATGAACTCGTTTGCCAGGGCTTCGTCGACGACCAGGCGGGCCGGACCGTTGATGCGGTAGATGTCATCGACCCCGGGGATCATGAACATCAGTCCGACCTCGCCGGAGCCTTCGGTGATGTTGCGCAGGGAATCCAGGCGATTGTTGCCCGGCCGATCGGGCATCACCACGCTCTTGCCGTCGTCCGCAACGCGGACGAAGCCCGGCCCGCCGCCGCGCGGCGACACATCCACGGTTCCGTCCGGGCCGACGGTGGCAAGGGCGACGAAAGGCGAAAGCTCGACGAAGCGCCGGCCGTGCTTGTCGACCCAGCCGATGTCCTTGGCGACCGTGAACTTGTGCGGCGGGATGTAGAGCTGATCCAGCTGGGCGGACGCGTCGTCAGGCATGGCGTTCTAGCCTCCTGGCGATATCTAGTCATGCTTGCGAACGACTCGCAAGAAATCAGACCGCCTCGCGCAGGTCCTCGACCAGGGTGCGGATGCGCCAGGCGTCGGGGCGGGCCATGAGGGCGCGGACCAGGGCGTTGTTCAGGCCGTGGCCCGCGCAGACGCCCTCGAAACGTCCGAGCAGCGGGCCGCCCAGGGTGTAGAGGTCGCCGATTGCGTCGAGAGCCTTGTGGCGGACGAACTCGTCCGGGCGGCGCAGGCCCTCGGGGTTGAGCACGCGGTCGCCGTCGACGACGACGCAGTTCTCCAGCGAGCCGCCCCGGGCCAGGCCGATGGCCCGCAGGCCCTCGACGTCGGACAGGAAGCCGAAGGTGCGGCAGTCAGCCAGTTCCTCGCGGAACGCCCGCTCGTCCATCTGCAGGTCGATCGCCTGGCGGCCGATGGCGGCGCTGTCGAAGGCGATTTCGAAGGCCATCTCGAAGCCGTCCGCGGGCTTCAGCGCAGCCCGCTTGTCGCCGTCGACGACCTCGACGGTATCGAGGATCTCGATGTAGCCGCGGGCGGCCTGCTGCGGGCTGAGCCCGGCGCGGTCCAGGACGCGGATGAACGGCAGCGAGGAGCCGTCCATGATCGGCATCTCCGGTCCATCGACCTCGACCAGGGCATTGTCGACGCCCAGCATGGCGAAGGCGGCCATCAGGTGTTCGATGGTCGACACGGTGACGTCGGCCGCGTTGCCGACGACGGTGCCCAGCTGGGTCTTGCAGACCGCCTGGCCATGGGCCGGTACGCGGTTGTCGCGATCGCGCACGTCGGTGCGCAGGAAGACGATGCCGGAGTTGGCCGGGGCGGGGCGCACGCTGACCCGCGTGTATGCGCCGGTGTGGACGCCCACGCCGGCGAACAGCGCCGGAGAGCGGACGGTGTGTTGGAACGCCGGTGCGGCCAAGGCGGATCTTCCTGCAACGTTGCGCGGTGCGAGCACCGAAACCTTGCCCCCAACGTCGCTGCTAAGCTGATTGATGCAGCGCAACAAAGCACTTCGTGTTTCGCAATGTTTCGCTTCAGGGTTGCTTAACCGGACGGCCAGGAATTCGCCGCAATTCAACACCTTGGCCGAAGTCAGCAGCCCGCGGGGAAGAGCTGGGTCCCGACCAGGTTGCGGGCGCGGTCCAGGATGCGGACCTGCACCGCGCGACCCAGTCGCGCCAGGGCCGCGGCAAGCCTCTTGGCCGCCGCCTCGGCGCGCGCGCCGGAGCGGAAGACGAGGGGCTCCAGGCCGCTGCAGATCACCGCCCAGCCATCGGCCAGGGGGGACACCACGATGATGCGGTGGGTGTTCATGAGAAACCTCCCGGAGGGTTTGGCTCCGGGAGGGACTCTAGCAACCCATACCCTGCGGCGGGATGACGATTTCGCGACGTTTTCTAGTTGGCGAGGCGGCGGAGGAAGGAGGGGATCTCCAGATCCTCGTTCTGGTCTACGTCTTCGGCGGGAGAGGCGGCCTCCAGCGGCTGGGCGCCGCCACGGCTGGGCGCTGGCGCCGTACGGGGCGCGGCGGCCTGGGGCTGAGGCGCCGCGGCCGGGCCCTGGTCGTAGCGCGGCCGTCCTCCAAAGATCGACAGGAACCCGCCGCGCGGCTTGCGCGGCTCGTAGGCGGGCTCCGCGAACAGCGGGGCATCGGTCTCGGCGGCCTCGGGCTCTGCGACGCGGGCCGCAGCGGCGGTGGGCTCACTGGCGAGTTCGCGGGCCGCGACGGCGAAGATGTCGGGCTGTTCCTCTTCCAGCGCCGCCAGCTCGGGCTCGACAGCAGCAAGCACCGGCTCGGCTTCCGCCGCGGCCGCAACCGCTTCGGGCTCGCGCGGGGTGACGGTGGCGCGCAGGGGCTCGGCCGTCAGCGAGCGGCGCTCGGCCTTGGGCTCGATGGCGGCGATGGAGGCGCCGTCCATGCCGGTGGCCACGACGCTGACGCGGATCATGCCGTCTAGGCTGGGGTCGAAGGCCGCGCCGAAGATGATGTTGGCCTCCGGGTCGACCTGCTCGGAGATGGCGTTGGCAGCCTCGTCGACTTCCAGCAGGGTCATATCAAGGCCGCCGGTGACGTTGACCAGCACGGCCTTGGCGCCCTTCAGCGAAACCTCGTCCAGCAGTGGGTTCTGGATGGCGTTCTGGGCGGCCATCAGGGCGCGGTCGTCGCCGGTGGCCTCGCCGGTGCCCATCATCGCCTTGCCCATCTCGGTCATCACCGTGCGGACGTCTGCGAAGTCGAGGTTGATCAGGCCGGGCAGCACCATCAGGTCGGTGATCGAGCGCACGCCTGAGTGCAGGACCTGGTCGGCCATGCCGAAGGCCTCGGCGAACGTGGTCCGCTCGTTGGCGACCCGGAACAGGTTCTGGTTGGGGATGACGATCAGGGTGTCGACGTAGCGCTGCAGTTCGGCGATCCCGGCGTCGGCCAGGCGCATGCGGTGGCGCCCCTCGAAGTGGAAGGGCTTGGTGACCACGCCCACCGTCAGGATGCCGCGCTCGCGGGCGCACTTGGCGATGATCGGCGCAGCGCCGGTGCCGGTGCCGCCGCCCATGCCGGCGGTGATGAACACCATGTGCGCGCCCTGAA
>NZ_CADEGK010000168.1 GCF_902826855.1 uncultured Phenylobacterium sp.
CGCCCGGGTAGATCACCGGCCGGCCGGGAATATCGCGGATCTCAGCGAGCGCGCTGGTCCGGCTGGCGCGACTGAGCGCCTCGTTCCACAGGTCGTTGCCGTTGGCGGCGCGCAGGGCCACGAGTTCCCCCGAGCCGAACGCCGCCACCACCGTGTCGCCGGATACCGCTGGGCTCGAAGCCGACAGGATGCGCGCGGATTCCGAGAGCGCCTGGTAGGTCCAGGATGGCCCGCCCGTGGTCGCGTCGAACGTCAGCAGCGTGTTATCGAGCGCCACCACAAAGACCCGGCCGCCGGAGACGGTGGGCGCGCCATGGATGGCTTCGCTGGTCTTGGCCCGCCAGCCGATCGCGCCGGTCTTGGCGTCGAGCTGAAGGACTTCGCGGAAGCCGGAGGCGACGTAGAGCTTGCCGTCCGCGTAGGCCAGGCCGCCGCCGAACGCGAGCCGGTCACGCTTGTTGTCGCCTGGCGCGATGTGGGTGCGCCAGACCTGGCTGCCTGAGCGGGCGTCGATGGCGGCGACCCGAGCATCGGCGTCCATCACGAACACCTTGCCGTCCGCGGCGACCGGCGGCGCGGTAAGGTAGCGACCGCGCTTGGACCCGGAGCCGAAGTTCTTGCGCCAGGCGACGTCGAGGTTCTTACCGGCGGAGACGTTTCCGACGGACTGCTCCGGCGTGCCACCGGGCAGCGGCCAAGCCTCGACCGTCTCGACCATGGGCAGGGCGAAGTCGACACCCTTCAGGGCCTCGGCTGGAGCCAGCACCTGATCGGCCGGGATGATCGAGATGCGCTGGCCTTCGCCGGCCGCCTCAGAGGGCGCATCGTCCTTCCCGCCGAATGGGTTCAGGCTGCTGATCGTCGAGCAGCCGCTCGCGCCGAGCGCCGCGACCATGAGGGCGGCCAGGATGGTCTTGCGCGTCATTGCGGGGTGGTCACTTGCGGTTGGCCGCCGGGACCGGCGGGCGGCATGAGCATCGACGGGTCGATCGGGGACGGCGGCGGCTGGGCGATGGCGGCCTTGACGACGGCCGGAACCGCCTTGGCCGAACCCGCGTCGATGAGCCCGACCGCGGCCTGGGCCCGGGCCTGGACGCCCGGGGATGCGTCGAGCGCCTGCGACAGGAGGACGAAGTCGCTGCGGGCGCCCTTCAGGTCGCCGGCCTTCAGCTTGGCGAAGGCCAGCGCCTCACGCGCCTGCACGCGATACGGGCGGCCCTCTTCCATCAGCGGCTTCAAGCGCCCCTCCATCTCGGACAGGGGGGCGGTGTCGAGGAGGGCGAAGGCGGATTTGAGGCGGGCGGCGTCGCCGATCAGCGGATCCGGCGCCGCGTCGGCGGCCTCGTCCAGCAGCTTCATTTCGCCGGCCACGTCGCGCTTCTCCTTGGCGAACGCCGCCAGATGCATCAGCGACAGCGCCTTGTAGGCGCCGGCGGGCGATTTCGAGGTGGCTGTCCACAACTCCCGCGCCTTGTCCGGGTTGCCCGAGCGCATGGCTTCCATCGCCTCGGCGTATTGTTCCGAAGCAGCGTCGATCTGCTTGGTCCGATAGACGTCCCACCCCCAATAGCCGAGGGTGGCGACCAGCGCGATGGCGGCGAACCCCAGCAGCCATGGCAGCGCCGTGCGCGCGAAGCGCCGGTATCGGTCGGAGCGCAGCTGCTCTTCGACCTCTTCGAATAGATCCGTCACCTGGGGGAACTCCGGGGCCCGCGACTGTCGCTGAACGAGGCCGGAACCTATAGCGGGCCGTGCTCCGTCTCAACCCTGTGCGAAAAGCGGGTGCAGGGAGCACGCGACGATGGCGCGCCGCGGCGCTTGCCGGACGTTGCGTCGGGGTGAAAAGGTGCCTCGCGTGGGTCGGGTCCGCAGGGCATCGCGATCGACGGCAGTGGGGGCGTGAGGATCAGTGAGTGTCGCGGAGGACGAGCAGACGGCTGTGGCGGGCCGAGGCCCCTTGAGGCGCACCTCACGGCGGCGTTGGGCGATCATGGCGTTGGGTCCCCTCGTGATTCTCGCCGGGCTGGCCTGGCTGTTCCTGACCAGCGGCCGGTTCGAGGCTACCGAGGACGCTTATGTCCAAGTCGCCAAGACGCCCGTGGCGCCCTCGATCGGCGGCCGTGTCGTCGAGATCTATGTGAAGGAGAACCAGCCCGTCCGGCGCGGCCAGGTGCTGTTCCGGCTGGACCAGCGCGACCTGAAGGCCAGCGTCGACCTGGCGATGGCCCAAGTCGCTGACGCCCAGCTGGAAGTCGGCCAGGCGCAGGTCGCCTACCAGCGCGAACTCGCCAACGTGTCCGGCGCCCGCAGCAACCTGGCGTTCGCCACCCGTGAAGTGAGTCGCCAGCGGCAGCTCAACGCCGTCGGGGCGGCTTCCGGGCAGGCGGTCGACCAGGCGGTGCATGCGGCCGACCAGGCGCGCGACCAGCTCGCGGTGGCTCAGCGACAGGCCGCGCTGGCCCTGGCGGCACTGGGAGGCGATCCGGCCATCGGCGACGGCGCGCCGGCCGTGATGCGGGCCAAGGCCCAGCTGGCGCGCGCGCGGTTGAACCAGGACTTCGCGACCGTCGTGGCGCCCGCCGACGGCATCGTCGCGCGTGTCGATCAGCTCCCGGTCGGCGCCTATCTGAACGCCTCGCAGACCGCGTTCTGGCTGCTCTCGGGCCGGCCGTGGATCGAGGCGAACTTCAAGGAAGACCAGATCGGCCACATGCAGGTGGGCCAGCCCGCCGAGATCGACGTCGATGCCTATCCCGGCGGGGCGCTACGCGGCCATGTGGCGAGCTTTGCGCCCGGCACCGGTCAGGCGTTTTCGGTCCTGCCGGCCCAGAACGCCACCGGCAACTGGGTGAAGGTCACCCAGCGACTGCCCGTGCGCATCGAGTTCGACCGCCCGCCGCCTGAGCGCGCCGGCCGAGCCGGCCTATCGGCCACGGTCAAGGTCGACGTGCGCAGCGCCTCGGCGGCCAAGTAGGACGCATGGTTGCCGCCCTCGCCTCTCGCCTCTCCGTTGTCCTTGCAGGGGCAGCGCTGGCCCTCTCGGCCTGCACCACGGTAGGGCCGGACTTCACACCGCCCGCGCCGGTCAGCACGGCGACAGGCTACGCGATGGCCGGCGACCGGCCGGCGCCGGCGGTGGTCCTGGATCCGGATTCGCGCGCGGCCGGGCCCTGGTGGCAGGCGTTCAACTCGCCGGCGCTGGACGCCGCCATCCGACAGGCGCTGGCCGACAGTCCCAGCGTCGCCGAGGCCCGCGCCACCCTGGAGCGCTACCAGGCCGCCCAGCAGGAGGCCGCCGGCGAGCGCGGCCCTCAGGCGGAAGCCACCGCCAACGCCCAGCGCCAGAAGTTCAACCCTGCCGCGTTCGGATTCAAAGGCGCGACGGACACGCCCGGATCGATCAGCTTTGGTCGCGCCCGGACCTTCGACCTGTTCAGCCTGGGCGGCCGCGTCAGCTACGACCTGGACCTGTTCGGGGCCGGCCGCCGTCGCGTCGAGGCGGCGACAGCACGCGCCGAGCAGGCGGCTCACGAAGCTGACGCAGCCTTCCTGGCGCTCTCCGCCAACGTGGCCATGCAAGCCGTGCGACTCGCCGGCCTGCGGGGTGAACTCACGGCGCTGGAGGCGATCGTCACCGATGATCGCACCCTCCTGGACCTGGCGCGCAAGTCGTTTGCCCTCGGTGGAATCCCCCGCATCACGGTGAAGCAGGTCGAGGTCCAACTCGCGGAGGACGAGGCCCTTCTGCCGCCGCTGCGCCGCCGTCACGACGCCGCACGCCATCAGCTGGCCCTGCTGGTCGGCCACGCGCCCGCCGAATGGACGGCGCCGGACTTCGAGCTCCCGCACTTCACCCCGCCTGCCGTGACCCCGGTCAGCCTGCCGTCCGCGCTGGTCCGCCGACGCCCGGACATCCTGGCCGCCGAGGCCGAGTTGCACGTCCGAACGGCCGCGATCGGGATCGCCCGAGCCGACCAGTACCCCAACATCGTGCTTTCGGCGAACGGGGCGCTATCGGCCCTCGACCCCGTCGACCTGATCTCCCTCGACTCAAGCGGCTGGACCTTGCTGAGCGGCTTGACCGCGCCGGTCTTCGACGGCGGAGCCCGCAAGGCGCGAACGCGCCAGGCGGAGGCCGAGGCGCGTGCGGCGCTGGCCCGCTATCGCCTCACTGTCCTGCGCGCTTTCGTGGAGGTGTCCGACGCCATGGCCGCCCTCCAGACCGACCAGCTGCGACTGGACGCCCTTACGCAAGCGGTGGCGTTGAGCGGCGACGTCGCCGACGTCACGCTCGCCGCCGCACGATTGGGCGCGCGAACTGCTGGCGATGTCGTGCAGGCGCGTCGCCAGCTCTACCTCGACCGACGCGACCTGTCGCAGGCCCAGGCCGAACGGCTCTCCGACCTTGTGGGCCTGTACGCGGCCTCGGCGGCCGACTGGCGCGACGCCGCGAACGCGGGAGGGTCTGATGGCGCTAGCCCAGGACGTTAAAAACCGCATCCCGATCACCGGCTCGCTGATGCTGGCGACGCTGATGTACACGCTGGACTCCACCATCGCGAACGTCGCCCTGCCTCACATGCAGGGCAGCCTCTCGGCTTCCCAGGACGAGATCACCTGGGTGCTGACCTCCTACATCCTCGCCACCGCCGTCATGACGCCGCTGGCCGGCTGGCTCGCCCAGAAGATCGGGCGCAAGCGCATGCTCGTCTATTCCATCATCGGCTTCACGATCGCCTCGATGCTCTGCGGCCTCGCCCAGAACGTGCCGCAGATGGTGGGCTTCCGCGTCCTTCAGGGCCTGGCCGGCGCCGGCCTGATGCCGCTCTCGCAGGCGACGATGCTCGACATCTTCCCGATGGTCATGATCCCACGGGTGATGAGCATCTGGAGCTCGGCGGTCATCTTGGGCCCGATCGCAGGGCCGACCTTGGGGGGCTGGATCACCGAGGAGATCGATTGGCGGTGGGTGTTCTTCATCAACCTGCCGGTGGGCATCCTGGCGACGTTCGGCGTTATGCGCTTCATGGGGCGCGATCCGGGGGGTCGCGAACGGCCGTTCGACTTCATCGGATTCGGAGGCCTGATCGCCTTCGTCGTCGGCCTGCAGATGATGCTCGACCGGGGGCCGGGGCGCGACTGGTTCGACTCCAAGGAGATCTGGATCGAGGCGGGGATCGCCATCGCGGGCCTCTGGGTCTTCATCGTCCAGACGGCGACCGCCGAGCACCCGTTCTTCCACCGCGACTTGGCCAAGGATTCCAACTTCATCGGCACCACGATCTTCAGCTTCTTCGTGGGCGTGCTGATGTTCTCCACGTCCGCCCTCCTCCCCTCGTTCATGCAGAATCTACTGGGCTACTCGGCCACCCAGGCCGGCGTGGCCAGCATGACCCGCGGCCTGGGCTCCCTGGTGTCGTTCCTGCTGGTCCCGACGGTCATGACGCGACTGGGTCCGCGGACCAGCCTTCTCGCCGGCCTGATCCTCAGTATCGGCAGCATCTGGATGATGGGCCAATTCAACCTCGAGATGACCTCCCAGCCGATCCTGGTGAGCGGGTTCATCCAGGGCCTAGGCACCGGCCTGCTGTTCTCGCCGCTCAGCATCCTCGCCTACGTGACCTTGCATCCGAGCCATCGGGTCGAGGGCACCATCGTCTCCACCATGGCGCGCAGCCTGGGGTCCAGCGTGGGCATCTCGATCGTCCTGGCCACCGTGTTGCGCAACAGCTCCGCGGGACACAGCGAGCTCGCCGGTCGCATCGACCCGTCGAGCCCGATGCTGCGGGATCTCCTGCCGAGCATGATGGACCCGAACTCGTCGACCGGCCTGCAGATGCTGAACGGCGAGGTCACCCGCCAGGCCGGCATGCTCGGCTACGTCAACATCTTCATGTGGATGGCCCTAATCACCTGCATCATCGTGCCGGCCGTGATCCTTCTGAAGCCGCCGCGCGCGCCGCCTTCCAACACGGTGGAAATCCACACCGAGTAGCCGTGATCTACCGCAGCTGCCGCGCCTCGGCAGTGGCGGCATCGAGCTTGCGGATCCGCTGGGCGTAGAGCTCAGCCAGGCGGACGGGGTCGGAGATGGGGTCGCGGGCGGTGCGCCAGGCCAGCTGGCGCTGGCGCAGGAGCGCCCGGTCCTGGTGGGCCTCCAGCGCCTCTGCATAGGCCTGGCGCAACGCCTGCTGCAGGCGCCGGAGCTCCTCGTCGCTGCAGATCTGCCGGTCGGCAGGGGTCGGCTCGGCGGCGCAGGCGTCGGAGGGGGCCGAGGCCGCCCGCGCCACCGCCAGCTGCGGCGCTTCCGCCGGCCTTCCCGGCTCCACGGCCTCGATGGGCGCCGCCTCGGTCTCGACGGCCGGCGCCGCCGCGGTGTCCGGCGGCGCGAGCTCGACGGACAGGGCGGCAGCCGGCGCGGCTGGCGGCTCGGGTGCGGCAGGGGCTGGCGCCACGGTGGGCGGGGTCGACGGAGACGCCAGGGCTGCTATCTCGACCGGGCCAGTCGGCGCGATCGCCGCGGACAACACGTCGGACTCGGCGCCGAACCACCAGCCCAGGGCCACGCCCGCCGCCGCGCCCGCCACGAAGCCTGCGGCCAACCCACGGCCAAGGCCGCCGGGCGCCCGACGCCCCCTCACCGGTCGGGGAGAAGGTACCTCGAGGGGTTCCGGATCATCGTTCCAGACGCCTCGCGGTTGCGGTTCGACGGATGGGGCCGCCGGTTCGACGTCAAGGCCCGCAACACCGGCCGCCATGGCGTCGGCCAGCGTGGGCGCCGGCGCGGGCTTGCCGCGACGCGCGTTGCGTTTAGGGGGTTCGGAGACAGGCGCGGGCGGCTTCGCGGCCTGCGGCTCCGCTACGGGCGCGCGCCACCCGGGCATGGGCGGCACATCGTCCTTGGGGTCCATCGGATCGCCGAGGTCGATATCGATGATCCGCGGCTCGGCCGGGCGCAGCATGCCACGCGCGCCGTTGCGTTCGGGCCGGGCATCCCGTCGGGCCGCCATCTCCTGGAGGATTTGGTAGGCAAGCTTGGCCTCGCCGCGCCGACGGCTCGCGTCGAGCATCTGCCGGAGCTCCGGCCCGCTCAGGGTGGAGAGATTCACTTGCGGCATCGTGTGACGTCCTGGGCGCGCTCAAACTTCACTCGCCAGCGCCCGTCACCTCACCAGCAAACGCAATATTGCGCCGTTGCTGACCCTTGGGAAGTGGGCGCGACGTTGTGGAACAGGACGCTCTGCCTGGGCCACTGGCCCCGGGAAACCGACGCCGCGGCTAACCCGCCTTGGCGAAGTAGATCTCGGCAGGTCCGGGGAACCTGCGCTGGCGCACGTCTTCGGCATAGCGGCCGACAGCGCCGCCGATCTCGCCGCGCAGGTCGGCGTAGCGGCGGACGAACTTCGGGGTCCAATCGAACAGGCCCAGCATGTCGTCGGTGACCAGGATCTGGCCGTCGCAGCCGACCGACGCCCCGATCCCGATCGTGGGCGCGGCGATCGCCTGGGTGATCTCGCGAGCCAGACCCTCGGCGACGCCTTCCACGACCACGCAGAAGGCGCCCGCGTCCGCGGCGGCCCGGGCTTCGTCCAGGATCTGCTGGCGCTCGGCGCCCACCCGGCCCTTCGCCTTGAAGCCACCGTCGACCATCACCGCCTGAGGGCGAAGACCCACGTGGCCCATCACCGGGATGCCGCGCTTGACCATGTAGTCGATGTTGTCGGCTACGGCCGGCCCGGCCTCGACCTTCACGGCGCTGCAGCCGGTCTCCTTCATGATCCGCGTCGCATTGGCGTAGGCCTCGTGCGGCGAGCCCTCGTAGGAGCCGAAGGGCATGTCGACCACGACCATGGCCCGCTTCGAGGCGCGCATGACTGCCTGACCGTGCAGGATCATCATCTCAAGGGTCACCCCAACAGTGTTGGGCAGGCCATGGATCACCATGCCCAGGCTGTCGCCGACCAGCAGCAGGTCGCAATACTCGTCGAGGATCTCGGCCATCGGCGCGGTGTAGGCCGTCAGGCAGACAATCGGCGTTCCGCCCTTGCGCGCGGCGATATCCGGTGCGGCGATGCGCCGGACGGCATCCTGGCGATGACTGGACACGTCAGATCTCCTCGATCACCCGTGAGACGACGAAGCCCATGGTGATCACGGCCAAGCCCACAGCGATCCACACTCCATAGCCCCCGGAAAGCGCCGAAACCATGTCTGCGCCCGGGGTGACACGCGCCAGACCCTGGCTGAGCACCCGGGCCGACTGTTCAGCGCTCTCGACGCGCTCGAAGACATTGGACATGAGGAGTTGGCTGGCGCCGACGACACCCCCTGCGAGACCCGCAGCTCCGATCAGCCAGCGCCGGGCGGTCCAGCCTCGGTTCAGCCGTCGTTCGATCCGTTCGGCGAAAGCCTGGGAGTCGGCCATGTGCGGCGCGTCGCCGAACAGGCGTTCGAGGCGGCGTTCGAAATCGAGCTCAGCCATTCCCGCGCCTCCCTTCAAGAGCGGCGCCGTCGCCCTTTGCACCCTGGGGCGGCGCCAGTCGCGTTCTGAGCTTTTCCAGACCACGTTTGACATGTGATTTGACCGTTCCGAGCGGCAGGTTCAAGGCCTCCGCCGCTTCTCCATGGGACAGGCCCGCGCCGTAGCACATGGAAACACAGAGCCGCTCGGCCGCGGACAGGCCCTTCAGCGCCTCGTCAAGGTCGATGCGGTGGTCGGCGTCACTGGCCGAGATGTCGGCCTGCTCGACACCTTCAGCGGCGATGGCGGTCACCCGCTTGTCCCGCTGGATCCGGCGCAGGTACTGCCGCGCCGCGATCTTCTTGACCCACCCTGCGAAAGTCCCCTCCCCGCGGAACTCGGCGATGCGTTCGAAGGCGGCCAGGAACGCATCCTGAGCGGTGTCGTCGGCCTCGGCGGCCTGCGCCCCCATGCGGCGGAGCAACCCACGTACGGCCGAGCCGTGCCGCCGCACCAGTTCGCCGAAGGCGCGCCGTTCCCCGGCCGTGGCGTAGGCGCAGAGTTCTACGTCGTGAAGGCTCGCGAGGCTGGCTTGGATGTCGCCCGACATGGGCCTGATCCCCTGTCAGCGCCTATTTGGCCTTGTTGAGCAGACCGAGGGCGACAAACGCCAGACCGATGAAGATCGGGAAGCAGGCCAGGCCGAGCAGCGGGTAGAGCGCGTCGGGCCAGTCGAAGCTGATCGCCAGCCCCAGGGCCGCGAAGCCGACACCCACCGCCATCCAGACGATGCCTGTTCGAAGATCGCGCTGCGGCGACGGCGGCAGGGCCGGGCTGCGAACGTTGGTCGACATGGCCTCGATGACCTCCGTCGGCAACGGCTGGCCCTTCTCGATGGCGATCCGCAGGGTGTCGGCCATCTTCTGGCGCTCGACGCTCTTGAGGTAGCGCGGCACCAGGAACAGCGAGGCGATCGATCCGAAGATGATCAACAGAATGACGATCGCTTCCATTCGCGTAGTTCTCCTCTCCAACTGGGCGGGCGCCCGGGCCCGTCTCTGATGGTGAGAGCCGCTAGCCCTCTCGATCAGATGCAGGCGCCGGATGAAACCTTAGTCATGTTTGAGCCCGGCGCCTTCCCAGGCAAGACCGCCAGCTGGCCGCCTAGTCGCTCAGCGCGGCATAGGTGTCGGGCTTGAAGCCCACATAGAGTTTTCCGTCCGCATCCAGCACCGGGCGCTTGATCATCGACGGCTGCGCCAGCATCAGCGCGATGGCCTTGCCCTCATCGATGCCTTGCCGATCGGCCTCGGGCAGTCTTTTGAAGGTCGTGCCGGCGCGATTCAGCAGAACCTCCCAGCCAAGCTGGCGCACCCAGCCTTCCAGGGTCGCGCGGTCGATGCCCGCCTTCTTGTAGTCGTGGAAGTCATAGGCCACCCCGTGCTGGTCCATCCAGGTCCAGGCCTTCTTCATCGTGTCGCAGTTCTTGATACCGTAGAGCCTCGCCGTCATCGTGCGCCCGCCATGTCGAAGATCGAACTTCCCAAAGACACCGCCGAGGCGGCCGCGAAATCCCTCTCAAAGTACCTCAAGGACGAACTGGACCTCGACGTGAAGGGGTTCGACGCCGTCTTCCTGGTCGATTTCATCACCGAACGCCTCGGGCCGCACTACTACAACCAGGGTCTCTACGACGCCCAGGCCATCCTGGCGAAGAAGGCCGACGAGATCGGGGAAGCTATCCTGGGCGCCGAGAAGCCTGTGAAGCCCTGAAGCGCAACGAAGAACGCCGCCCCCTTTCGGGAGCGGCGCCGTCCAACGCGAGACTCTGGACTAGAACTTCTTTCGCACACCGATCTTGGCGGTGCGGCCGAGAGGGCTTCCGATGAAGGGATCGTAGCTGAGCTCCAGGCGCGCTTTGGAGGGATCCTCATCCA
>NZ_CADEGK010000169.1:0-5052 GCF_902826855.1 uncultured Phenylobacterium sp.
CGTCTGAGGCGCGGATGCCGTACTTGTGGTACAGCTCAGCCCCCACGTATTGTAAAACCCTGCTCCCGGACACTGGGGCCGCGCGCATTTTTGGAGCCTGTTGCGTTTCAGCATAGCAACGAGCCCCTACGTTAACTACAAACCGTGGCCCGGAATCCCCACCTTTAGTTACAGCAGAGTTAACTGGCCCCGTTCATGCGGCTGTCAGGGAACCTGTGCTGTCTCGGGACGTAACTTCCAGGCAGAACAAGGTGGGCCTTGGGGCAATCCATCGGGGGTTGCGGGCCGTATTGAGACCTTGAGTACAGGAATTTTGAGGACCTACAGAATGTCACCGTCTCTCAGCGTGGTCGCCGACAACGACCTTAAGGCCCTTCCGAAGAGCGAGACCGTCGCCCAGCGCGTGCAGCGCCTGCAGACGGAAGCCCGCCAGTTGGCCAAGGACCATGTCAAGTCGCTCACCACCGCCATGATCGACCTCGAACAGCTCGCGGCCGAGATCGCCGAAGGCGGCGACGCCTATGCGCCGGGCATCCGCGACATCGCGCGCCGTCTGGCCGAAGACCTGGACGCCCGCGTCCAGACGGTGGACGCCATCTCCGCGCGGACCTAGGTCCGCGCGACCCGCGGCGTCCCAGAAGGGGACGCCGGCCGGCGCGCCGCGCCCGGCCCTCCCCCGATCGCCGCCAGGCGCATCGGGCGCCGGCGGACCAGCCGCCGAATTAACTGATTTCTTAAAGCATACGGCGAGCAGCCACCCTTAACGGACGAGGCCGCTGGACACCCCGTGCGAGCGGGGGCTCAGCCTTGTGAACCAAGGGGATGTCGACCCTTCGCGCTTACGCGAGCAGGTCGCGGAACTCGTGGCTACGTCGAAGCCAGGCCGCGGCATAGCCGCAGATGGGGGTGATCTTCAGGTTGTCGGCGCGGGCCTGGGCGGCGACCGCGGCCATGAGGCGGCCCGACGCGCCCGTTCCGCGCAGGGACACGGGGCTGAAGACGTAGTCGATGTAGAGGCGCTCAGGCGTCTTGCGGTAGTCGGCGTAGACAGTCTGTCCCTCCTCCACGATCTCGTAGCGGTCGCCGGTGTCGTTCAGCGTGTCGGCCATTTCGAAGGCGTCCTCTCCGGGCTAGGGTCCGAACCTGGGGAACGTTCCTGGAGGGATCAAGATGCGTCGTACATTGGTGTTGGGCGTAAGCCTGTTCGCCCCACTCCTGGCCCTGGCGGCCTGCTCGAAGAAGGACGAGGCGGCGAAGACTGGGGATGCAGCCCCCGCGGTGGCCACCGCGCCGGCCGGCCCGATGGCCATGCCGTCACGCAAGGCCGGCCTGTGGAGCCAGACCATCTCCACCGGCGGCATGGATCAGACGATGAAGATCTGCTTCGACGCCGACACCGACAAGAAGATGGCCGTCTGGGGCCAGGCGATGGGCGACGACAACCCATGCTCGAAGAATTCGGTCGTCCCCATTCCCGGCGGCTTCAAGATCGACAGCGTCTGCGACATGGGACCATCCGGAACGATCACCTCGACGTCAACGGTCAGCGGCGACTTCAACTCCGCCTACAAGGTGAAGGTCGCGTCCACGACTACCGGGGCGACCATACCCCAGGCCAACGGCTCGCACGCCGTGGACATCACCGCAAAGTGGGAGGGGCCCTGCCCGACCGGCATGAAGGGGGGCGACCTGCAGATCGCCGGCATGCCCGCCGGGATGAAGATGAACCTCGAGGAAATGCAGGCCCAGATGAAGCAAGCGGGGCCTGCGAAAAAGTAGCCGCGCATGTCGGAGCCGGCGCGACTGGTCCGTCCTTCGGGGCAAAATCAGGAGAACGGCCATGACCACCGCAGTTGCATCGACCCCGAACAACGACCGCGAGCTGGTGCTGGCGCGCATCATCGATGCATCGCCGGAGCAGGTGTACCGCGCGTGGACCACGCCCGAGACCTATCCGGAGTGGTTCTGCCCCAAGCCCTGGCGCGCCGAGGCGACGAAGATGGACCTGCGGCCGGGCGGCGCCTCGGACGTGACCATGTATGGGCCAAACGGCGAGGTGGCGCCGAATCCGGGCGTCTACCTCGAGGTCGTACCGAACCGGAAGCTGGTGTTCACCGACGCCTACACGGAGGGTTGGGTCCCGACGGAGGACGGCGGGATGATGACCGCGGTGCTGACCTTCGAACCCGCCGAGGGCGGCAAGACGCTCTACACCGCCCGCGTGGGACACCCCACCGCGGAGAAGAAGGCGCAACACGAGCAGATGGGCTTCCTTGAGGGTTGGGGCGTGTGCGCCGAGCAGATGGAAGCGGTCGCCCGGAACCTTTGAGTCCCCATGTCGTCATCCCACGGTCAGCCGCAGGCTGATCCGGGGAATCGCGGGTGGCCCTACGCCAGCTCCACCGCCATCGCGGTGGCCTCTCCTCCGCCGATGCAGAGGCTGGCGACGCCGCGTTTGCCGCCGCGGGCCTCGAGAGCGGCCAGCAGGGTGGCGAGGATGCGGGCCCCCGAGGCGCCGATGGGATGGCCCAGGGCGCAGGCGCCGCCGTTGACGTTCAGTTTCGCGCGATCGAGACCGAGGTCGCGCTCGGCGATCATGGCGACCACGGCGAAGGCCTCGTTGACCTCGAAGAGATCGACGTCGGCCACGCTCCAGCCCGCCCGCTTCAGGGCCTTCTGGATGGCGGGGACCGGGGCCGTGGTGAACAGGCCGGGCTCATGGGCGTGGGCGGCATGGCCGGCGACGCGCGCGACGATGGTCATGCCCAGGTTCCGGGCCACGCTTTCGCGGGTCATCACCAGTGCGGCGGCGCCGTCGGAAATGGAGCTGGCGTTGGCTGCGGTGATCGTGCCGTCCTTCGCGAACGCCGGGCGCAGGCCCGGGATCTTGGCCGGATCGGCCTTCAGGGGCTGCTCGTCGGTGTCGACGATGACGACGCCCTTCCGGTCGGTGACAGTGACGGGCGTGATTTCGCGGGCGAAGGCGCCGGACTGGATGGCGGCCTTGGCCTTGGCGAGGGAGCCGATCGCGTACTCGTCCTGCGCCTCACGTGTGAACTGGTAGGACCGCGCCGATTCCTCGGCGAACGAGCCCATCAGGCGGCCGGGCTCGTAGGCGTCCTCCAGGCCATCCAGGTACATGTGGTCGTACATCGTGTCGTGGCCGATGCGGGCGCCGGACCGATGCTTGGTCATCAGGTACGGCGCATTGGTCATGCTCTCCATGCCGCCGGCGACGATGACGTCGACGGAACCGGCGGCGATCGCGTCGTGGGCCAGGATCGCGGCCTGCATGCCCGAGCCGCACATCTTGTTGATGGTCGTGGCCTCGACCGATTTGGGCAGGCCGGCGCCGAGCGCGGCCTGGCGGGCGGGCGCCTGGCCGAGGCCGGCGGGCAGCACGCAGCCCATGACGATCTGCTCGACAGCGGCAGGATCGGCGCCTGAACGCTCAACGGCGGCGCGCACGGCGGCCGCGCCGAGTTCGGTGGCCTTGGCGCCGGAGAGGCTGCCCTGGAAGCCGCCCATCGGGGTGCGGGCGTAGCTGGCGATGACGACGGGGTCGGACGTGTTGCTCATGCGGGGGATATAGCGCTTCCCTGCGCTCAATGGGAGGGAATGGCCCTCACCGTGGCGGCGATGAAGCCGCCGCCCAGCACACGGCTGGGAGCTTCCGGGGCGTAGAGCACCGCGGCCTGGCCTGGCGCGACGCCTTCTTCCGGGGCGTCGAAGACCACGCCAGGACTTCCGTGCACCAGCGCCAGCCGGCCCGGCGCGGGCTCGCGGGTCGAGCGGACGCGGGCGAGGACCGGCCGGGACGCGGCGCAGGCGGCGGCGATGGACGATCCGTCACCGATCCAGTTGGTTTCCTTGAGACTGAGCGCGGTCGTGAGCAGGGCCTCGCGGGGCCCAACGACCACCTGGCGCGCCTCGGCGTCGATGCGCACAACGAACAGCGGGTCGCCTACCGCGACGTTGAGGCCGCGGCGCTGGCCGATGGTGTAGCGGGTCACGCCTTCGTGGCGGCCGAGGACGCGGCCGTCCAGGTGGACGATGTCGCCGGGCTCGGCGCCGTGCGGGCGCAGGCGGTCGATCACCGTCGTGTAGCGGCCCTCGGGAACAAAGCAGATGTCCTGGCTGTCCGGCTTGTCGGCCACTGCCAGGCCCAGCTCGGCCGCCGCGGCCCGCACGGCGGGCTTGGGCAGGCCGCCCAGCGGGAAGCGCAGGTAGGCGAGCTGGTCGGCGGTTGTCGCAAAGAGGAAGTAGGACTGGTCCCTGGCCGCGTCGGCCGCGCGATGAAGTTCCGGACCGTGCGGGCCCACGATGCGGCGGACGTAGTGGCCGGTGGCCATCGCCTCCGCGGAGAGTTCGCGCGCGACATCCAGCAGGTCGCGGAACTTCACCGTCTGATTGCAGCGGATGCAGGGGATCGGCGTTTCGCCGCGCAGGTAGCTGTCGGCGAAGTCCTCGATGACCTGCGCCCGGAAGCGGCTTTCATAGTCGAGGACGTAGTGAGGGATGCCGATGGCCTCGGCCGCCGTGCGGGCGTCGTGGATATCCTGGCCGGCGCAGCAGGCGCCTTTCTTCTGGATCGCGGCGCCGTGGTCGTAGAGCTGCAGGGTCACGCCGACCACATCGTAGCCGGCGCGGGCCAGGAGGGCGGCCGTCGCTGTGGAGTCCACCCCGCCGGACATCGCGGCCACGATGCGGGTCCCGGCCGGCAGGCGCACGGCGTCGCGGACGGTCTCGACGAGACCGTCGCTCAGGACGTCGGGGATGGCCGCGGGGGCGTTCATGGGGACGCCATATAGTCCCCCTGCCCCGCCATGGGGAGGGCCGGCCTCAGCGCAGCAGGTTGATAAGCGAGGATTCCTGCAGGGCCTGGAAGACGTAGGCCGCCGATTGCACGGAGAGCTGCGCCTGCTGCAGCTGGGCGGCGGCCTCGGCCATGTCGGCGTCGGTGATGTCTCCGACCATGCCGGCCAGCGAGTTCTCGCGGCTGGTCAGGTCGGTCACCACGGTTTCCACGCGGCGCTGGTTGGTGCCGTTGCG
>NZ_CADEGK010000169.1:5062-10259 GCF_902826855.1 uncultured Phenylobacterium sp.
GGCCGTGTTGGTGACATCGAGGCGCACGGTCTCCCAGGCGGCCAACTGGCCTTCGAGGAACGTTCGCTGGGCGTCGGTCATGGCGCCGGTGAAGGGACCGGACGCGCCTTCGTTGAAGGCTTGGAAGCTCTGCAGCTGGGTGAGCATCGCCGTGCCCATCTCGTTCGCCAGGACGCCCGTGGTGATGGTGGTCGCTTCGTCCAGCTTGGCCTGCACCTTGAACTGGTCGTTCTTGAAGAAGCTGGCGATCGGCGGGCCGGAGGTCAGGTCGCCCAAGGTCTGGGCGGTGACCGGGCGGGTGTCCACCTGGCCGCCGGCGAACAGGTACTTGCCGCCATAGCGGCCGTTCATGCCTTCGACGGCATTGCTCATCTGAGCCTGGATGTCCTCGACCAGGGTGTCGACGCGACCCGAGGCGATGGCCTCGCTCATGATCTGACGGATCTGCTGGGCGGCGTCGGCCACGCGCAGGATTCCGGTGTCCTGGGTGGCGAGCTTGTCGGCGATCGTCTTGGCCTGCTCGGAATAGACGCCGAGGCGGGCCTGCACCGACTTCATCGCGGTGAGGATCTCGGAGTTCTTGGCATAGTCCTTCAGGTCGTTGCCGTTGCGCTGGGTCGCGACCTTGTCGCCGGCCTCCATCTGGCGCCGTTGCGCGATCAGGAGGTTGGCGAGGACCGCCGAGTAGTTTCCGGGAGTGGTGACGCGGGTGACCATGTTCGACGCCCTCAAACGATGCTCAGCAGGGTGTCGAACAGGTCGGCCGCCGCCTGGATCATGCGGGCCGACGCGTTGAACGCCTGCTGGTAGGTGGTGAGGTTGACCAGTTCCTCGTCGAGGTTGACGCCCTCGACGGACTGGCGGCGGTTTGTGGCCTCTGCGGAGACGGACTCGGCGCTGGCCTTGCGGGTCTCGGCCGAGGCGGCGCCCCGGCCGATCGCCCCGCCGAACTCGGAGGCATAGCGCTGCAGGGTCATGGTGACCTGGCCAAGCGAGCCGGCAGCCTGGAACAGGATCGGCACGTCGCCAGAATTCGAGAGGGCAAGCGCGCCGCGCCCGTCGCCGGGACGGGTCGCCACCGTGCCGATCGCGGCAGTGACGTCGACCTTGCCCATGGACAGCTTGGTGGGGTCGGAGTTCAGCGCCGGGTCCACCACGAACCGGCCTGCGCGGGTGGAGCGCTCCTGCACGCCCAGGCCGAACAACTGGCTGATCGAGGGCCCGCCGACGCCGCGGCGGGTGTTGTCTGTGACCAGCGACAGCTCGGAGTCCGACGGCGGGACGCCAGCGAAGGTGAGCACGCCGTTGGCGTCCAGGCTGAACTGGCCGTAGAGGCCAACGCCGGTCGCATTGTTGTTCAGGGCGTTTAGAAGGTCGCTCATCAGTGGCGCGGCCGGCACGGTGACTGCGATGTCGCGGACCGGGCGGCCGTCCGGTGTGGAGAGCCGCACCGTGATCTGGTCGCCGGGGGTGAAGCCGTGGACGTCGCCGGGCTGAACGCCGGTGGCGTAGTTGGTGAAACCCGTGGTCTTGATCAGGTCGTTCAGGCCGAAGAAGTGCGAAAAGCCGCGCCCGGTTTTCGCCGACGTGCCCTCGTCGATGGCCAAGCCGTTACCGCCCGTGGCGTTGAGGGTCAGCGCACGACCGGTGAAGGTCGCCGAGCCGACGCCTGCGAGCGCGGTGTTGACGTCGGCAAGGAAGGTGGCCGGGGTGAACGCTGCGCCGGCCCCGCCGTTCACCGAGATGGTCCCTGCGGTGAAGTCGATGGCGACCGTGCGCTGCAGAAGCCCGGCGGGGTTGACCACCGCGATGGTCGACGTCCCCGTGAACCCGCTCACGGCCGTGACCAGGTCCAGGCCGGTGTCGCGACCGACCAGCGAGGCCGGCGCGGGATAGGCGGCCGAGTTGTTGTGGGCGGCGTTGATCTGGTCGACCGAGCGGCTCACGAACTCGCCCAGCTGGTCGTAGAGCTTGGGCAGTTCCTCGTCACGCAGCTGCATTAGGCCCTTGATGGACCCGCTGGTGAGTTGGATGGGCTGCACGCTGGCGCTGCCGGCCGGCTGGGCGCTGACATATCCGGGCGTCGTGCCAGTGGAGGTGTAGGTGAGCTTGGCCGGGCCGTCGCCGGCCAGCAGCACGCCTTCGAAGGAACGCACATCGACGCCGCCGCCCGCGCGCGGAGTGGGACGCACGTTGATCAGGCCGGCGAGTTGGTCGAGGAGTTGGCTCTGGATATTTTCGGAGCCGGAAGCGTCGGCTCCCACCAGCTTGGCGCGACCGATTTCGGCGTTGAGCTTGCTGATCTCCTCGAGCAGGCCGTTGGCCTGCTGGATACCGGCGTTGATCTGGGTCTCGACGGTGTCGCCGAGCGCCACGACCTGGCTGTTGATCCGGTCGGACTCGGTGAGGAAGTCCTCGACGTTAGAGAGCGCCTGGCTGCGCAGCAGGGTCGAGGATGGGTCGTCGGCGGCCGTCGCGAAGGCGCCGTATATCTTGTCCAGACGGTTGAAGAAGAAACTGTCCGCCGCGGGGTCGCCGAACAGGCTCTGGGCGTTGTCGAGGTACTGCGAGACCGCGCCCCAGCGCTGGGCGTCCGACGCCGCGGTCAACGAAGCCATCTGCAGGTACTGGTCGGTGATGCGACGGACGCCGTCGATCTTGACGCCCATGCCCACGCCGTCGACGACCTGCTGGGTCTGGTTGACCGCCTTACGCACGTAGCCGGGCGTGTTGACGTTGGCGATGTTGTCAGAGACCGCGCGCAGGGAGGCCTGTGCGGCCTGAAGCCCCGAAGCGGCGGTGTTGAGGGCGACGCCGAGCGACATCGGTTAAGCCTCCGCCCGGCAAAGGCTGACGTATGACCCGGCGGATTCTGCCGGGACATTGGTGAACGCGCACGCGTCAGGCCGGGAATTTTTCAATAATTTCAACATGGTCACTCTACGGACCGAAGGGTTCGCCAATGGGTAGCGCAAGAGCTGGGCCAGTTTCCCGGGCCGTTCGCGCGCGTGTGGGCATGGGTGCGCGCGCGCCCGCTCGTTCATCATGGGCCAGCCGTCGAGACCATCCCGGACGGCAGCCGTGCAGGCGACTTGCGGCGGTGTCCTGTGGCGCCATCGCAGCGGCCCGGGGCAAGCCCGGCGATCACGCCGCTGGGTGAACAGGTGGCTGGGCCTGCGGGGGCGGCAGGGAACGGCCCACCTGGACGGTCATGGCCCGGCAATTTCCTCCGTTCGGCGCTATCACCCGACTGGCGACTCGGGAGCTTTTCTCAAATTATTCAGCTGGTTAGGAAGATGGCCCAGGGGTTGCTCTACGAAGGTCGAATAGGCCCGGCGCAGGAAGCGCTGCCCCTCCAGACCGAAGTCGAGCTTCCCCCGAAATGACCGCGCCTGCGATCAACGCCCTCAACACGGCCACGGCCCTGCCCGGAGCAACCGCGCCCGCGGCCGGAAGCGCCGCGACCGGCTTCGACGCCCTGCTGGCGGCCCTGTTCCCGCCGGCCGATCCGGGCGCCGATCTGCCGGGCGCGGCGGCGGCCGCCGCCGACCTCCTCGCGGGCGGCGCGGACAAGGACGGCGAGGCCGCCGACGGCGAGATCACAGGCGCGTCCACTGTCGTCGTCGATGCGAACGCGGCGCTCGCGGCCGCTCTGGTGGCCACGACGGCCGCGGCTGTCGAGCCCCCGCCGTCCTCCGCCGCCCCCAACGCCACCGACGCCGCCCGCACGACGGGCGCGGCTCGCGCAGCCATCCTGCCACTCCTCCGCCAGACGCACGCCGCGACGCCCAACACCACCGCACCCGATGCCGAGGCGACCGGCGATGACGCTGCGACGGACGAACCTGCCCGCCCCGAAACTCCGCGCACGGCCCACGGCCAGGCGGCGCCCGACGCCAAGCAGGCGCCTCCCGCCTGGGGCCGAGACAAGCCCGCGGGACAAGCGGCCGCCCCCGCCCTGGCCAACGCCAGTCCCAAGGCCGAGCTCGGCCAGAAGGCGGACACAGCCTCGCCGGACTCCGTGCCCGCGCCCGAGGCCGCGCCGGCCCCGGCCGCCGTCGAGACTGCGGTCCCCGTTGTCGCCGCCGGCCTAGCCGCGCGGCCTGAGCCCGCCGCCCCCGCCAAGCCCGCCAAATCAGAACGCGGCAAGACGACGACTGACGCCGCGGCGCCCGGCGACGTGAAGGCCTCGGTCGCCGCCGACCAACCGGCGACGGCGCGCGCCGTGACGGCCGCGGCGAGGCCCGCGACGGCCCAGGCCGACGCCCAGTCCGCCGATCTCGACCCCGACGCCGCAACAGCGGAGACCGCGGCCGACCAGCCCGATTTCACGCCCACCGTCGAGGCCCGCGCCGCGAACGCCTCGAGCGCGCCGGGCCAACAGGTCGCCCACGCCGTCCGTGGTTCTCCTGAGACGGTGGCCAACCTTTCGGCCCAGATCATCAAGAAGCTGGAGGGCCAGTCGACCCGTTTCGACGTGGAGCTGGACCCTCAAGGTCTGGGCAAGGTCCACGTGCGGATCGACATCGGGGCCCACGGCGCGATCACCGCGGCTATGAGCTTCGACAATCCGCAAGCCGCCGCGGAGCTGCGCTCGCGCGCGGCCGAGCTGCAGCGGGCCCTGGAACAGGCGGGGTTCAACCTCTCCGGCGGAGTCAGCTTCGACGTCGCCCAGGACCGCGGCCACCAGGGTCAGCCCTGGCAGGACCAGACTGACAACAATTCCGGCCGCGCCTTCCGCGGCCAAGCCTTCCAAGCCGCACTCGACACCGCCGGCGATGCAGCGAACGCGGCGCTCGGGGGCGCGCTGCGCCTGCGCCGTGGCGTTACGGCCGGCCTGGACATGAGGATCTGACGATGGCTGACGCGATCAACACCACGGCCGCCGTCGGCGCCGCCGACTCCGGCGCCCTGGGCCGCGCCCGGCTCGCCGAGAACTTCGACACCTTCCTGTCGCTGCTCACCGTGCAGCTGAAGAACCAGGATCCGCTGTCGCCGCTGGACTCCAACCAGTTCACCCAGCAGATCGTGCAGATGACGGGGGTCGAGCAGCAGTTGCTCACCAACGACCTCCTTAAGAAGCTGGTCGGCAACACCGGCTCGGGGGTGTCCACCGCTGTTTCGCTGATCGGCAAGGAAGTCCGCGCCGACAGCGCCGAGGCGGCCCTGAAGAATGGCGCGGCGACCTGGAACTACC
>NZ_CADEGK010000170.1 GCF_902826855.1 uncultured Phenylobacterium sp.
GCCAACGACCCCACACGCCCCGAAGCCCGCGCGCCGCGGGGCTTCGTCGACCGCCGGGGGCGCGACGTGGCCAGCGAAAGGGCGATCCTGGCCGCCGTCAGCGGGGTCTACGAACGCTGGGGCTTCGAGCCGCTGGAGACCGGGGCGTTCGAGTATGTCGATGCGCTCGGCAAGTTCCTCCCCGACACCGACCGGCCCAACGAGGGCGTGTTCGCCCTGACCGACGACGACGACCAGTGGGTGGCCCTTCGCTACGACCTGACGGCGCCGCTGGCGCGGTTCGCCGCCCAGAACTGGGAGAGCCTGCCCAAACCGTTCCGTCGCTATGCGTACGGACCGGTATGGCGCAACGAGAAGCCGGGCCCGGGCCGCTTCCGCGAGTTCGTGCAGTGTGACGCCGACACGGTGGGCTCCTCGCGGCCCGAGGCCGATGCCGAGATCATCGCCATGACCGTCGAGGGCCTGGAGGCCGCCGGCCTGCCCGCCGGCTCGGCGGTGGTGAAGATCAACAACCGCAAGCTCCTGAACGGCCTGATGACGGCCGCCGGCGTGGCCAGCGAGGGCCAGAAGCTGGCGGTGCTGCGCGCGGTCGACAAGCTGGACCGCTTGGGTCCGGATGGCGTGCGCCTGCTGCTGGGCGAGGGGCGCAAGGACGAGTCCGGCGACTTCACCAAGGGAGCGGGCCTCAATGCGGCCGCCGCCGAGCGGGTGCTGGCGTTCACGGCGGCCGGGGCCGGCGGGCGCTCGGAGACGCTGACCAAGCTGTCCGACGTCGTCGGCGGCTCTGCGGAGGGCGACGAGGGTCTTGCCGAGCTCGCCGCCATCGACGCGGCGCTGACTGGCCTCGGCGTCGGCGTGGACCGGGCGGTGTTCGAGCCGTCGGTGGTGCGCGGCCTGGAGTACTACACCGGCGCGGTGTTCGAAGCGGAGCTGCTGCTCTCCACCCTGGACGACAAGGGCCAGCCGATGCGGTTCGGGTCGATCGGCGGCGGCGGCCGCTACGATGACCTGGTGGCCCGTTTCACCGGGGAGCGGACGCCCGCGACCGGCTTCTCCTTCGGCGTCTCGCGACTGGCCGCGGCGCTCAAGGCTTCCGGGCGCGAGCTGGCGTCGGCGTCGCGCGGCCCGGTGGTGGTGATCGCCTTCTCGCCCGACCGGATGGCCGACTACTTCGCCGTCGCCCGCGAGATCCGCGCCGCCGGCATTGCCGCCGAGGTCTATCTGGGCTCCTCCGGGATGCGGCCGCAGATGAAGTACGCCGACCGCCGCCTGTCCCCCGCCGCGATCATCGTCGGCGACGACGAACTGGCCGCCGGCACGGTGACCATCAAGGACCTGGACCTGGGCCGCGCGCTGGCCGCCAAGGTCACCGACAACGCCGAGTGGCGCGCCGAGCGGCCGGGCCAGCAGACGGTGCCACGCGGCGAACTCGTGGCCGTTCTGCGCGCCATCCTGGCGGCGTCCGGGAGCGCAGGCTGATGCGCGTCGAGCCCAGCGTCCCGGCCGACGTCCTGGCCGCCATCCGAGCGCCCCTGGAGGGCAGGGGGGCGGAGCGGGCCGACGCGCCGCTGCTGCAACCGCTGAATCTGTTGCTGGACCTGGCCGGCGAGGCCATGCGCACGCGGCTGTTCGTGGTGCAGTCAGAGGGCGGCGCCGAGCGCTGCCTGCGGCCGGACTTCACCATCGCCATCGCGCGCCAGCACATCGAGAGCGGCCGCCCGGCGGGACGCTACCACTACCAGGGCGCGGCGTTCCGCGCCTCGACGGCGGCCGACCGGCCTGAGGAGTTCGTGCAGGTCGGGCTGGAAGTGTTTGCGCCGCCCGACGGAGCTGCAGTGGCGGCGGACGCCGAGGTCGCCGGGCTCGCCTGGCGTGCGGCCGCGGCCGGTGGGCGAGACGACCTCTCGCTCTGGCTGGGCGACGTGGCGCTGTTCGGGGCGTTCATCGAGAGTCTGGACCTGGGCGAGACGCTCAGCGGCCGCCTCAGGCGGGTCGCCGGGCGCCCGCGGCTGCTGTCGGCGGAACTTTCCCGCATGGGGGACGCGGCCCCGGCCGGCGGCGGCGGCGCGCTCGCCGGCCTGCTGGCTGGCCTGTCCGAGGCCAAGGCCGCGGCGCTGCTGGAGGAAGTCTGGGCGCTGGCGGGCGTGGAGCCGGTGGGCGGCCGCGGGCCCGCCGAGATCGCCGCGCGCCTGGTCCGCAAGGCCGAGGCCGCCCAGGCCCCGGCGCTCACCGAAATGCAGGGCTCCGCGGTGCAGGCGTTCATGGCGATCGACGATGCGCCGGGCCCCGCCTTCGCCCGCATGCGCGAACTGGCCGGGAAGCGCGGTGCGGCCCTCACGGCGGCGCTCGCCGGCTGGGACGCGCGCCTGGCCGACCTGACCGAGGTCGTGCCGGTGGAGCGCATCCGCTTCACCCCCGCGCTGGGCCACGCCTTCGACTACTACGACGGCGTCACCTTCGAGGTGCGCAGCGCCGCGGTGGGAGCCGAACGCGCGGTGGCGGTGGGGGGCCGCTACGACGGCCTGCTGGCGCGCCTGGGCGGCGGCGCCTCGGGCGGCGCGGTGGGCTGCATGGTCCGACCCTGGCGAGCCTACGCGGGGGGCGAGACATGAGCGGGCTGATCATCGCCGTGCCCTCCAAGGGCCGGCTGAAGGAACAGGTCGAGGGCTGGCTGGCCGATTGCGGCCTGAAGCTCGAGGTCACCGGTGGCGCGCGCGGCTACCTGGCCAGCCTGAGGGGCGTGGACGGCGCGCAGGTGCGGCTGCTGTCGGCGGCCGATATCGCGGAGGCGCTGGACGCGGGCGAAGCGCACCTGGGCGTCACCGGCGAGGACCTGCTGCGCGAGCGCGGGGAGGACCTGGATGGCCGCGTCCTGCTGCTGCGGGCGCTGGGCTTCGGCCGCGCCGATCTGGTCACCGCGGCGCCGAAGAGCTGGCTCGATGTGGAGAGCATGGCCGACCTGGAGGAGGTGGCGCACGACTACCTCGCCCGGACCGGCCGGCGCATGCGGGTGGCGACCAAGTACCTTAGCCAGACGCGGTCGTTCTTCGCCCGCCATGGGATCGCCGATTACCGCATCACCGAGTCGGGCGGCGCCACCGAAGGCGCGCCGGCGGCGGGCACGGCCGAGCTGGTGGTCGACATCACCACCACGGGGGCGACTCTCGTGGCCAATGGCCTGAAGGTGCTGACCGACGGCGTCATACTGAAGAGCCAGGCGCAATTGGCGGCCAGCCTGCGCGCGGCCTGGGACGCCCCGGCGCTGGCGGCGGCGGAGCGGCTGCTTCGGATCGTGGAGGCCCGCGCCGCGGCGCTGCGTAGCGCCACCCTGACCTGGCCCGCCCGCGGCGATGGCGAGGAGGCTGCGGTGGTCGAGGCGCTGACCGCTAAGGGGGCGACGCGGCGGCCCAACGGGCTCCTGGTTGATTCGGCGCAGGTCGCGGACGCCTCGCTGGCGCTGGGCGCCGCAGGGCTCGGCCCGGTGACCGCACTGAAGCCGGACTTCGTCTTCGATGTGGGCTGCCCCGCCTTTGAGGCGCTGAAAGCCCGCGTGTTTTGACACAACAGTCAAAAGACGGCGTAAAATTTTCCCTTGCGGGCGATTTTCCCGCTTCCCATGCCTTGAGTAGGGTCCGGGCCCGTTGACTTGGGGCGAAAATTGCCGTTTTGTCATCTGGCGAGAGACATGAAGGCGCTAGTCCCGAAGTCTCCGGCGTTTCGGGGAGGAAACGCCCGCTCAATAAGAGCGACTGCTCAAGGCGGCCCGCAGCGACTATCCCCCGCTGCGGGCCGTTTCTTTTCCGCATCCCAACCTTTTCGACCCAGACGTCAAATCCGCGCCTGACCTGATGGTCGGGGAACTCTTGCGTGCTGGCCGAGGCGTTTTCAGCCCGGTCGCTGACAATCCGCTACCCGAACAGCTCGGGCCGGCGCACCCGGAGCGCCAGGATCAGGGCGAGGGACTTCAGGTCCTCGATCCTGCGCTGTTCCACCCAGGTCCAGAGTTGGGCGAGCGGGACCTCCTCTACGGTGATCTGCTCATTTCCGCCCGGGGTTCCGCCGCCGGGGCCGAGGCGGTCGGCCTCGCCGTAGGCAGCCAGGAACAGGTCGATCCGCTCGCTGGAAACGCCCGGGCTGGCATAGGGTGATCCCACCGCCTCGAGGCGGGTCAGCCGAACGCCGCACTCTTCCATGGCCTCGCGGATGGCGGTCTCCTCAGGGTCCTCGTCCTCCACCATCCCGGCCGGGGCCTCCAGCAGCTCCGGCGGGCCGCCGGACCAGATCACCGGGGCGCGGGGCAGGTTCACGAGCAGCGCCGTCTTCCGCGCCGGGTCATAGGGCAGCACACAGGCGGCGCGGCCGTGGTGCTCGATCTCGCGCCGGAACGACTGGCCATCGGGCCCGGTGAAGGTGGCGGCCAGGATGGTCACATAGCCCTGGTAGACCGTCTCCACCCTGCGCAGTTCCACCGTCATTCCGCGCCCCTCCGAGCCCGATCGCCGCTTGGCGCCGGGCCGCTTTCGATTATCGTCGTTCAGTTGATCGCCCGGAAGGGGCGGCGCGGGAGGAAGCCATGAAGTTCACCTGGTTCAACCTCATGCCCTGGCCCTATCTCCCGGACGACTTCCGGGAGAAGCACCGCTCGGTGTGGGTGGACATCGACCAGAAGCTGTTCGACCCCGTCAAGAGTCACGAGGTCTACAACACCTACATGGACCTGCTCGAATACGCCGATCAGCTCGGCTTCGACGGGGTCGGTGTCAACGAGCACCACCAGAACGGCTACGGCATCATGCCCAGCCCCAACATCATCGCCGCCGGCCTGGCGCGCCGCACCAAGGACGCGGCCATTGTGGTGCTGGGCAACTCGATCGCCCTCTACAACCCGCCGGTGCGGGTGGCCGAGGAGTTCGCGATGCTGGACTGCATCTCCGGCGGGCGGCTGGTGGCGGGGTTCCCGGTGGGGACCTCCATGGACACCAACTACTGCTACGGCCAGATTCCGTCGCTCACGCGGGAGAAGTACCAGGAAGCCCACGACCTGATCATCAAGGCCTGGACGACCCGCGAGCCGTTCGCCTGGAACGGCCGCTACAACAAGCTGCGCCACGTCAACATCTGGCCGCGGCCGATCCAGCAGCCGCGCCCGCCGGTGCACATCCCCGGCGGCGGGTCCGTCGAGACCTACGATTTCTGTCTCGATAACGAGTACTCCTACTCGTACCTCAGCTTCTCCGGCTACCTCCGCGCCCAAGCGCTGATGGACGGCTACTGGAAGCGGGTCGAGGAACGCGGCGTCGACAAGAGCCCCTACCGGGCCGGTTTCGCCCAGACCATCTGCGTGGCCGAGACCGACGAGGAGGCCGAGCGGCTCTACTGGCCGCACGTGAACTACTTCTACAACCGCTGCCTGCACGTCTATCCGGGGTTCGCCGATGCGCCGGGCTACCGCACCATAAAGACCATCCAGACCGGGGCATTGTCCCAGTATGCCCCGCCGGTGGGCGGCTACAGCCAGCTCACCTGGAAGGATCTCGTCGAGGGCGGCCACGTGATCGCCGGGTCGCCGGAAACGGTGCGCCAGCGGCTGGAGGACCTCGCCAAGGGGCTGAATGTCGGCAACATCTTCTGCCTGATGCACGTGGGCGACATGCCGGCCGACAAGTGCATGTACTCCACCAAATTGTTCGCCGAGAAGGTGATGCCCAAGCTGCGCAACGTCTTCCCGGACTGGGCCGACGACAACCGCTTCTGGACCTCGCCGCTCGACAAGCGCGTCACGTCGGGATCGCTGCCCAAGCAGGCGCCGACCTCCGCGGACCTCCTGAAGACCTACGGCGTGGAGGCGTGAGCATGGACCTGCGCACCGTCCAGACCACCTACGCGAACGTCCAGTATTACGTTGGCGGCGCCGGGCCCGACCTGGTCTTCCTGCACGGCGCCGGCGGCGTCACCGGCGACGACCCGCTGCTGGCCGAGCTGGCCAAGTCGCACCGGGTCTACGCCCCGCTGATCCCCGGCTACGGCGACAGCGAAGAGGCGCCGGAGATCCGCGACATGCTGGATTTCACGCTGCACACCTGGGACGTGGCCATCGCGCTGGGCCTGAGGGACCCGGTTCTGGTCGGCCACTCCATGGGCGGCATGATCGCCGCCGAGATGGCCGCGGTGCAGCCGCGCGACGTCTCGCGCCTGGCCCTGATCGCTCCAGCCGGCCTGTGGGACGACGCCCACCCGATCGCCGACCTGTTCGCGACCATGCCCTATGAGATGCCGGCGCTGCTGTTCCACGACGTGGAGGCCGGCGCCGCCATGCTGACCGCCGGGCGCAACGTCACCGATCCCAACTTCCTGCAGACCTACCTGGTCGCCAACGCGCGCCAGCTGGGGATGGCCGGGCGCATCCTGTTCCCGATCCCCGAGCGCGGCCTGTCCACCCGGCTGCACCGGATCCGGGCGCGGACGGTGATCGTCTGGGGCGACTCCGACCGGCTGATCCCGCCCGTCTATGCCCACGCCTTCAAGAAGGCGATCCTGGGCGCGGAGCTGGTCTCGATCCCGGAGGCGGGCCACATGGTCACCCTGGAGCGCCCCCGCGCCGTCGCCGACGCCATCGACGCGCTCCACTAGCCGCCGGCCGGCGAGGGCTCCCGGAACCAAATGGGCCGCGGGGGCGGCTACGGCTCCAGCCGCGAATGATCCGCGCGCTGAACCAAACCCGCAGTCCCTCGTTCTTAACCCCCAAGACGAGGGACGACACCCCCACGCCTTGAGGAGAGAGACCATGAAGACCATCGTCATCGCCCTGGCCGCCGCCACCGCGCTCAGCGCCGGCGCCGCTTCGGCCCAGCCCCACTACGGCGCGCGCCACGACGGCGGCCGCTGGATGAGCATCAACGAGCGCCAGGCCCGCCTCGACCACCGCATTGACCGCGGCATCGAAAACGGCCAGCTCAACCGCCGCGAGGCCATCCGCCTGCGCCGGGAGTTCCAGCGCATCGCCTACCTGGAGAACCGCTACCGCGCCAACGGCCTCAGTGGCTGGGAACGCGCCGACCTGGATCGCCGCTTCGACGCCCTCTCGGCCCAGATCCGCTACGAGCGCCGCGACGGCGACCGCTACGGCTACAACAACTATCCGCGCTACTAGCGACCCGCGGACGTCCAACGACCGGCGGCGGGAAGGGCGACCTTCCCGCCGCCTTCGTTTGCGCCCATCTCGCCACCCATGAGCGCCGCCGACCTCTTCGACCTTCCCCCCATTGGGCCCCCCGCGGCCCCGGAGGGCTTCGCCTACCGCCCCGACCTGGTGACCCCCGCCGAGGAGGCCGACCTGCTGGCCCGCCTGGCGGAGCTGCCGTTCGAGCCGTTCCAGTTCCGCGGCTTCCAAGGCCGCCGGCAGGTCTGCTCCTTCGGCCGCCGCTACGACTTTAACGGCCCGGGCCTCGTCGAGGCCCCGCCTATCCCGGACTGGCTCAAGCCCGTCCGCGAGCGCGCCGCCGCCTTCGCCGGCCTGCCGCCGCAGGCCTTCGAGCACCTGCTGATCAACGAGTACTGCGAGGGCGCGCCCATCGGCTGGCACCGCGACCGCCCGGTGTTCGACCGCGTGGTCGGCGTCTCGCTGAAGTCGCCTGCGGTGATGCGCTTCCGCCGCCGCGTCGGCCCGCGGTTCGAGCGGATCAACGTCCCACTCGCGCCCCGCTCGGCCTACCTGCTCGGCGGCCCCGCCCGCCACGACTGGGAACACAGCCTGGCGGAGGCGCCCGCCCACCGCTACTCGCTCACCTTCCGCAACCTGCGCTGACGCCGCCGCCCTCGGCGCGCCGCATCGTGCTATGGACCCTGGTGCCCGACCCCGACCCCGCCGACGCCGCCGCCCGGATCGAAGCCCTCGCCGTCGCCCTCTACGAGAGCGACTGCCGCGAGCGCGCCGGCGACATGGCGCGCCGCACCACCCTCTCGCGCATCCGCGCCCACTACAGCTTCCCCGCCTGGACCAACCTGGCGCCCCGCGAACGCGCCGCCTGGCGCGCCCGGGCCCGCGCCAGCCTCGCCGAATGCGCCGCCTGGCTCGCCGACGAGGCCGCCTGGGACCAGCCCTGAGCTCGCCGCCTCCGCGCCCTCAGTTACCAGCTACGTTTGCGGCGACGCCATCGCCTGCTGCAGCTCGGGCCACTGGCCGAGCAGGGTGCCCAGGTCGAAGTACTCGCGCCAGACGGTGATCAGCCCATCCTTCACCTCGAAGATGCCGATGACGGGCAGCTCCGCCCACCGCTCGGGGCCTAGCTGGTGTCGGTCCAGTCGCTCCATCACCACGGTGTCGCCGTCCGCCACCTGGCGCGTCACCAGGAACTGGTTGCTGAGCGTGGGCGCGAAGAACGGCTCCAGCGTCGCACGCACCCCCTCCGGGCCGCGCGCGGTCCCCATCGGCAGGTTGGTGTACTCGCAGTCCGGCGCCACCAGGCGGCAACCGGCTTCGAAGTCCATGGCCTCCATGGCGTTCAGGAAGGCGGCGACGACGTCGAGGGGCTTGGCGGGGGTCATGGGCGTTCCTTTGGCTGACAGCCGGACATGTGCGCGATCCCTGCCGCCCGCGCGATTACCTCCCCGGTAATCGTCACGGTCACGCAAGGCGCGCGCCCCGCCCCTCGCTTTCCCCTGCGGAGATCGCCCTACGCTCGTGGCGCACACGGGAGCGCACGTCATGACCGACCACATCGCGGGCAAGACCATCGTCATCACCGGCGCCGGCGGCGGCTTCGGCCGGCTGGTGGCCCAGAAGGCCGCGGCGCGGGGCGCCAAGGTCACCTGCGGCGATATCGACGCGGCCGCCGTGCGCGAGACCGCCGACCTCATCACGGCGTCCGGCGGCCAGGCCCAGGCGCTCGCCGCCGACGTCACCCGCCTGGAGGACCTGGTCGCCCTGGTCCGCGCCAGCACCGACGCGTTCGGCGGGGTGGATGTGATGGTCAACAACGCCGGGATCATGCCGCTGGCGTTCTTCTCCGACCACGCCGCCGCCCACGCGGCCTGGAGCCGCTGCATCGACATCAACATCAAGGGCGTGCTGAACGGCATGGTCGCCGCCTACGATCCGATGATCGCCGCCGGCCGCGGCCAGATCGTCAACATCTCCTCGATCTACGGCAACTTCCCGGTGGTGGGCGCGGCGGTCTACGGCGCCAGCAAGGCGGCCGTGAACTTCCTCTCCGAGTCCTTCCGCATGGAGACGCGCGGCAAGATCAAGGTCACCACCGTCAAGCCCACCGGCGTGCCCGCCACCGGCCTCGGCGCCGCCATCGTCAACCCCGCCGCCGTGGTCGGCATCCTCGGCCACAACATGCCCGAGTTCATGGCCGCCATGGGGGCCCTAAACGAGGCAAATGGGGAAGAGGGCAATCTCGCCGGCGGCCGCCTCGACCCCGAGGAGATGGACTACCTGGCCCTGGCCCCCGAGCACATCGCCGACGCGGTCCTGCACGCCATCGACCAGCCCTGGGGCGTCTCCATCGGCGAGATCACCGTCCGCGCCGCCGGCGACCACTACATCCTCTAGACCCGACCCCAGGCCCGCTCATCCCCGCTCATCCCCGCGCAGCCCCGGACTTCCACCCCGGCCGCTTCTTCAGCCGCACCAGCTGCGCGTTCAGCGGCGCCATCGCCCTGCGCGCCGCGCCCACGCCGCCGCGCTCCACCCCCATGGCGATCTCCAGGAGCTGGTCGCGGTACCAGTCCTCGCGGTCCACGCACGCCTGCGCCACGGCCGCCGCGAACCCCGGCCGCGTCCGACACCACGCATACAGCGTCCGCGCGCACGGCATGTCCGGCCGCGCCGCCAGAGAGCGCAGCGACCCGCCCTCCACGATCCCGGCCAGCACCGCCGCCTCCAGCTCCGGCGACCACTTGCCCCGGCCCGGCCGCCTAGGCTTCGTCCGCCACCCGTCGAACACGAACCGCAGCATGGCGTCGAACCGCGGCGCCTCCCGCCGCCACCGCGCCAGCACCGCCATCGACGGAAACGCCGGGTCCGACGCCAGCACGTCGCGCAGGCTCGCCCCGCCCTTGAACAGCCGCACATACAGCCGCTCGGCCACCACCGGATCGAACGCCCGATACCGCCCCCGCAGACGCTCAACCCTCTGCCCGGCCCGCGC
>NZ_CADEGK010000171.1 GCF_902826855.1 uncultured Phenylobacterium sp.
CGACCTCGCCCTGGGGCACGTCCTTGCCGTCCTTGTCGATGACCCGGACCTCGGCCTCGGGGATGGGTCTGCCGACGGTCCCCGGGTGGGCCAGCCACTCCTCGGAGTTGCAGGACACCACGACCCCGACTTCGGTCGCGCCGTAGTACTCCTCGATCACCGGTCCCCACCAATCGATCATCGCCCGCTTGATCGGGGGCGGGCAGGGCGCGGCCGCGTGCACGACGAACTTGAGCGAGGACAGGTCGTACTTCCGCTTCACGTCCTCCGGCAGCTTGAGGAGCCGGTGGAACATGATCGGCACCATGTGCAGGTGCGTGACGCGATACTTCTCGATGAGCTGCAGCAGCTCCTCGGGGTCGAAACGCGGCTGCAGGATCGCCGTCCCACCGGCCCGCGCGGCGAACAGGCCATAGGCGTTGGGCGCCGAGTGGTACATCGGGCCGGTCACCACGGTGACCACGTCCTGCGGCGCGCCGAAGCCCGAGAAGCCAAAGGCGCGCATCAGGACGCGGCCGTACACCTCCACCTGCTCCGGCGTCGGGGGGTGGCGGCGCACGCCCTTCGGCCGGCCGGTGGTGCCGGAGGTGTAGATCACCGTGCCGCCGCCGGTCGACGGCTCGCCCGCATACGGTTCGAAACCCGCGAGCCAGGCATCCCACTCCAGCATGCCCGGCGGGGTCGGCGGCGGCGTGATGCCGTAGCTCTCGGCGATCTCCGGCGGCGTGGGGACCACCAGCACCGGCACGCCGGGGGGCAGCACCGAGGCGATCGGTGCGATGAGGTCGGCGTGGATGACGATCGCCTTGGCCCCGGAGTTCTCGAACAGGTAGGCCGCCTCGTCAGGCGTGTAGTGCCAGTTCACCGGCGTCGCGTAGACGCCCAGCAACCCCGCGGCCGTGCTGGCCTCGATGAACGGGAAGTCGTTGCGCAGGTAGAGCGCGATGACGTCGCCCGCACCGATGCCGAGGTTCTTGAACCCCGTCGCCGCCCGCGCCGCGCGGGCCTGCATGTCTGAAAGTTCGAGGCGGCGTTTGCCGCTGATCAGGGCGCCCATGGTCTGGTCTCTACTTCAACGGCATTGGGAACTTGGGGAGGGCGTCGAAGTCCTCCGGCACGTGCTGGCGGATCACCTTGGCCTTGGTTTCGGCGGCCAGCTTCTCGGCCAGTTCGTACGACTGCAGCGTCTGGGCGCGGTTGAAATTGAACCGCGGCACCCGCTTGGCCGCGCGGCTCTCGGCGACATGCCAGAGGTCGCCGGTCAGCAGCACATTGCCGGCGCCCTTGGTGCGCACCAGCAACACCGTGTGGCCGGGGGTGTGGCCCGGCGCCTGGTAGATCACCACCGACTTGTCGCCGAACACGTCGAAGGTGGGTGCCTCGATCAGCTTGGCCTTGGCGTTCTCGAGCGACGCATAGGCGGCGAACTGGGGGCTCTTCCGCGCGGCCTCGTTGAAGAGGCTCGCCTTCTCGTCGGGGTCGACGATCCAGGTCGCGCCCGCGAACAGCCCCGCGCTGCCGATGTGGTCGAAGTGCCCGTGGCTGAGCGAGAGGTATTCGACGTCCGCTGGGGCCAGGCCCAGCTGCTTCAGCTGATCGGTCAGCATTTGCTTCGAGGTCGGCAGGCCGGTGTCCCAGACCAGGTCGCCCTTCGGATGCCGAATGAGATAGCAGGGGACGACCATCTTCTTGGCCATGCCCTTGTAGGCGCCGTCGTCCGAAAAGGCGTCGGCATTGGGCAGGTCGAGCCGCCCGCAGTCGATCGCATAGAGCTCGACGGATTTGAGCGCGTTCGGCGCGGCGCTGGCGGCGCCGGAGAGCAGTAGCGCGGCCCCCGCGGCGGCGCTGAGCAGGTGGCGGACGAACATCTGGTGACCTCCCGATTTTCGACGACTTTAGCCGCAACGCCAGCTTACGCCACGTCGGGGCATCCCAGCGGCGCACAACTCCGGTATCGTGCCCGCAAAGAACCTATCGGGAGCGGAACCATGGCGGGCGAAACGAGCTTCGACGCGGTGATCGTGGGGGCGGGTTTTTCGGGCCTCTACATGCTGCATCGCCTGCGCCAGCAGGGACTGACGGCGCGGATCTACGAGTCCGCCACCGGCGTCGGCGGCACCTGGTACTGGAACCGCTATCCGGGCGCGCGGGTCGATATCGAGAGCCAGGAGTATTCGTACTCCTTCTCGCCCGAGCTCGATGCAGAGTGGAAGTGGAGCGAGCGCTACGCCTCGCAGCCGGAGCTGCTCTCCTACCTGAACCACGTGGCCGACCGCTTCGACCTGCGGCGGGACATCCAGTTCGAGACCCGTGTCACCTCGGCCCATTTCGACGAGACGGCGAACCGCTGGACCATCACCACCGACGCCGGCGAGACCGTGACGGCCCGCTACTGCGTCATGGCCACGGGCTGTCTGTCGGTTCCCAACGAGCCGGCGTTCCCGGGCAAGGAGAGCTTCAAGGGCCCCACCTGGCACACCGGCCGCTGGCCGAAGGAGGGTGTCGACTTCACGGGCCAGAAGGTGGCGGTGATCGGCACCGGCTCGTCGGCGATCCAGTCGATCCCGCAGATCGCGGCCCAGGCCGACCACGTCACCGTCTTCCAGCGCACCCCCAACTTCAGCATCCCCGCCCACAACGGCCCGCCGAACCCCGAGGTGCTCGCCGACTGGGCCGCAAATCGCGCCCGGTACCGTGAGGAGGCGCGGAATACCGGCTTCGGGCTGCGGATGGCCGCGGAGGGCGAGGTGGCGACCTTCGACGTGAGCGAGGAGGCGCGGCGAGCGGAGTACGAACGGCGCTGGGCGATCGGCGGCTTTGCGATGCTGGGCGCCTACACCGACCTGATCAGCGACCTGACCGCGAACAAGACGGCGGGCGAGTTCGTGGCCGATAAGATCCGCGGCATCGTCAAGGACCCGGTCGTCGCCGAGAAGCTGGTCCCGAAGACCTTCCCGATCGGCTCCAAGCGGATCTGCGTCGACACCGGCTACTACGCCACCTTCAACCGCGAGAACGTGAGCCTCGTCGACTTGGGTGACGAACCGATCGAGGGGATTACGCCGGCCGGCGTGAAGACCGCGGCGCGCGAATACGCCGTCGACGCCATCGTCTATGCGATCGGCTTCGACGCCATGACGGGCGCTCTGGGCAAGATCGACATCCGCGGACGGGGCGGCCAGGCGCTGAAGGAGGAGTGGGCCGCCGGGCCGCGCACCTACCTCGGCCTGATGATCGCGGGCTTCCCGAACCTCTTTATCGTCACCGGCCCCGGCAGCCCCTCGGTGCTGTGCAACATGGCGGTCGCCATCGAGCAGCACGTGGAGTGGATCTCCGACTGCATCCAGTACATGGGCCAGCGGCAACTGGGCGCCATCGAGGCCACCGAGACGGCTCAGGACGAATGGGTGGCCCACGTCAACGAGGTGGCCGACACCACCATCTACCCCCACGCCAACTCCTGGTACCTGGGCGCCAACGTCCCCGGAAAGCCTCGGGTGTTCATGCCCTATATCGGCGGCTTCCCCGTATATCGCGACAAGTGCAACGAGGTGGCGGCCAAGGGCTACGAAGGCTTCGCGCTGTCTTCCGACGCACGCTAGCCGAGGGACCTAGACCATCCCCGCCTTGCGCAGGGACTGGTAGGAGCGGATCACCCGCTGCAGGCGGTTCTCGCCGGACCGGTCGCCATTGTTGGCGTCGGGGTGCAGGCGGCGCACCAGCTCGGTGTAGCGGGCGCGGATCTTCGGGCCGTCAGCGTTTTCGTCCAGGTCCAGGTCGGCCAGCGCGTTGCGCTCGATCTTGCCCAGCTTGCGGCTCTCGGCTTGCGGAGCCTGCTGGCCGGCGCCGCCGAACATGCCGAACGGGTCGCGGTAACCCTGGCCCTTGCCGAACTTGGCGGCGAACGCGGCGGCCTCTCGGCTCATGCGCCCGGCCTTCATGTCCCACGTGGGCCGTCCGCCGGTCATCAGCTCGTCGGTTTGGCGCCGGCGGATCTCGGCGTCGGACAGGCCGGCGAAGAAGTTCCAGTTGCGGTTGTACTCCGCCGCGTGCGGCTGGCAGAACCAGTAGTGCTCGTGCAGCATGTCGCGGGCCTTGGGGGCCCGCGCCGTGGCCGCCACGCGGCAGTCCGGGTGGTCACAGGCCCGCTCGCCCGGTTTCAGGGCGTTCACGTCGTCCTTCGACTCGTCCTTTTCCGACGGCGGACGCACGCGGATGTCGACGAATTTGGGCTTGTATTGAAACGCGCCGGCCATGAGCCAAGTATGGGGGGGAGAAACTTCCGTACAAGAATTGAAGAGCATGCCAATGGGCGCCATAATTGCCGCCATCCAAGACAAGCTTCAGGCGGCGTTCCAGCCTATCCGGCTCGAGGTGGTCGACGACTCCGCCCGACACTCAGGCCACGCCGGCGCGCGCGAAGGCGGCGAGAGCCATTTCAACGTCACGATCGAGGCCCAGGCCTTCGCTGGGGCGAACAAGGTGGCGCGCCAGCGGATGGTCTACCGGGCGCTCGCGGAGGAACTGGCCGGCCCGGTCCACGCGTTGTCGGTGAAGGCTCTCGCCCCTGGGGAGGGGTAGGGGCCCCGCCAGGCTCGGGACTGACATCAAGAGCCGCCACGTGCGGCCCGACGCGGGAGGAACGGCTTGCGGACGACCATAACCGTCAACGGCGAGGCGCGGTCGCTCGACCTCGACACGCGCACGACCCTGCTCGACATGCTGCGCGAGCACCTGAAGCTGACCGGCGCCAAGAAGGGCTGCGACCACGGCCAGTGCGGCGCCTGCACCGTCCTGGTGAACGGCGCGCGGATCAATTCCTGCCTGACGCTGGCGGTGTCGCACG
Source organism: uncultured Phenylobacterium sp. (assembly GCF_902826855.1). Taxonomy (GTDB): domain Bacteria; phylum Pseudomonadota; class Alphaproteobacteria; order Caulobacterales; family Caulobacteraceae; genus Phenylobacterium. The sequence continues at coordinate 4,847 of NZ_CADEGK010000171.1, forward strand.
ATGGCGACGAGGTGGTCTCCATCGAGGGGGTGGGCACGGTCGGCAGGTTGCATCCGGTGCAGCAGGCGTTCCTGGCCGAGGATGCCTTCCAGTGCGGCTACTGCACTCCGGGCCAGATCTGCTCGACGCTGGGCATGCTGCGCGAGCTGGAGGCAGGCGTCCCGAGCCAGGAGACCGCGCCTGGCGCCAAGCCCGACTTCACCGGCGCAGAGATTCGCGAGCGGATGAGCGGAAACATCTGCCGCTGCACCGCCTATCCCCAGATCATCGCCGCCATCCAGCGCGCCGCGGAGGAGATGGCGTGAGGCCGTTCACCTACGAGCGGGCGACAAGCGCGGAGGCCGCGGCCAGGGCCGCCGCCTTGACGCCCGGCGCGCGGTTCATCGCCGGCGGCACCAACCTGATCGACCTGATGAAGCTGGAGATCGAGACGCCGGCCCACCTGATCGACGTCAGCCGCCTGCCGATGGCCGCGATCGAACCCACGGCCGTGGGCGGCCTGCGAATCGGGGCGGCGGCGTCGAACAGCGCCGTGGCGGCCGACGCGACGGTGCGGGCGCGCTACCCGGTGCTGTCGGAGGCCATCGTGGCGGGCGGGTCGCCGCAGCTGCGCAACAAGGCCAGTGTCGCCGGCAACCTGCTGCAGCGCACCCGCTGCCCCTACTTCTACGACACCACCAAGCCCTGCAATAAGCGCCGTCCCGGCGCCGGCTGCGCGGCCCTGGAGGGGCTGAACCGCAACGCCGCGATCTTCGGCGCCAGCCGCGCCTGCATCGCCACCCACACCTCCGACATGGCCGTGGCCCTGGTCGCGCTCGACGCGCGGGTGGAGGCGCTGTCGCCGTCGGGCCAGCCGCGGAGCTTCCCGGTCAGCGAACTCCACTACCTGCCCGGCGACACCCCGCACCTGGAGACCGAGCTGATCCCCGGTGAACTGATCACCGCGGTGGTGCTGCCGCCGCCGCCGGCGGGCGGGCAGACCTATCGCAAGGTGCGTGACCGGGCTTCCTATGCCGGCGGCCTGGCCAGCGTGGCCGTGGCCGGCGGCCAGGTGGCGCTGGGCATGGTGGCCCACAAGCCTTGGCGCGCGAGCGCAGCCGAGGGCGCCCTGGCCGCCGGCGCCTCGCCCGCCGAGGCGATCGCCAGGGAGCTGGAGGGGGCGAGCCCTCTCGGGCGCAACGACTTCAAGGTTCCACTGGTCGCCCGCCTGACGGCCGCGGCGATCGACGATGCGAACGGGAGGGGCTGATGACCTCCGTCCACGACTGGGATGTCACCAATCCGGTAAAGACCAACCGCACCGGCCTGATCGGTAAGGCGGTCGAGCGCTACGAGGGCCCGCTGAAGGTCACCGGGACCGCGCCTTACGCCTATGAGGTGCAGCCGCCGTCGCCGCCGGCCTATGGCGTGATGGTGGGCGCGGCGATCGCCGCCGGCCGCATCACCGGCGCCGATATCGCCGCGGCCGAGGCCTCGCCCGGCGTGCTGGCTGTCTGGACCCACCTCAACGTCCCGAAACAGGCGCCGCGCGGGACCAAGGCGCATCCCCGCAGCTCGGCCGGGTCGCGTCCGGCGCTGGAGGACGAGCGGGTCGCCTACTTCGGCCAGCCGGTGGCCTTCGTGATCGCCGACACCCTGGAGAACGCCGTCGCAGCCTCGCATCTGGTCAAGCTGACCTACGACGCCGATGCGCCGGACGTGGACTTCCTCGCCCGCCTGGACGAGGCCGGCCAGCCGCCCGGCGAGCAGGATGTGGAGATCGGGGATTTCGCCGCCGGCTTCGCGGCCGCCGCGGTGCAGGTCGACGGTACCTGGACCACGCCGATCCAGAACCACTGCCAGATGGAGCCCTGCGCCTCGCTGGTCTGGTTCGAGGGCGACAAGTGCATCGCCCATACCTCGGTGCAGATGGTGAAGCCGGCTCAGCACGGCCTCGCCGAGACCATCGGCATACCGCGCGACAACGTCCACCTGATGACCCGCTACATCGGCGGCGGGTTCGGCGGGAAGGGCCAGACCTACGACGACCTGACACTGGCGGCCCTGGGCGCCAAGGCGCTCGGCCGGCCGGTGAAGGTGGCCTTCACCCGCCAGCAGATGATGCACGGCACGGTGCACCGGCCCGCGACCGTGCAGCGTGTGCGACTGGGGGCGAGCCGGGACGGGACGCTCGACGCGATGTCGATGATGACTTGGACCCACTGCCACAAGGGTGGGAACTTCACCGAGCACGCCTCCAACTTCTGCCGCGCCCTCTACGCAGCCCCCAACCGGCTGACGGGACACAGGCTGGTCCGCCTGGACCTTCCGGCCGCCGGCGCCATGCGCGCGCCGGGCGAAGCATCCGGGACCATGAGCCTCGAGTGCGCTATGGACGAACTGGCCGAGAAGCTGGGGCTGGATCCCCTCGAGCTACGCATCCGCAACGAGCCGGCGGTCGACCCGGAGAACGGTCGGCCCTTCTCCATGCGTCAGCTGGTCCGCTGCCTGAAGGAGGGCGCGCAACTGTTCGGCTGGGATCGTCGGCTGCCGACGCCGGGCCAGGTGCGCGACGGGCGCTGGCTGGTGGGTATGGGCATGGCCGCCGCGATCCGCGGCAACTTCCTGTTGCCGGCCAAGTGCAGCTTCACGGTGGAGCCGGACGGCACGATCGTGGTGCGCCAGGGCATGACCGACATCGGCACAGGGACCTACACGGTCCTGGCCCAGATCGCCGCCGAGACCCTGGCCGTGCCGCTGGGCCAGGTGCGGGTGGAGATCGGCGATTCGGAACTGCCGCCAGCGCCCGGCTCGGGCGGCCAGTTCGGCGCCGCCACCGCCGGCTCGGCGGCGCTGATGGCGGGGATGAAGCTGCGCACGGCCATCGCCGAGCTGGCCACGGGCGATCCGGGCTCGCCGCTGCACGCCGGAGCGCCGGACGAGGTGACCTTCCAGGACGGCGTGATCGCCATCTCCAACCGCTCGGAAACCCTGTCCGACCTGATCCGCCGCGCCGCGCCGGACGGTCTGACCGTCGAGGGGGAGGTCCGCCCCGCGCAGGACGCCCAGCAGTGGAGCACGCAGACCTACGGCAGCCACTTCGTAGAGGTCGGCGTCGATCCGGTCACCGGCGAGGTGCGGGTGCGCCGGATGCTGGGGGTGTTTGCCGCCGGCCGCATCCTGAACGCCGCGACGGCCCGCAGCCAACTGACCGGCGGCATGATCTGGGGCGCCGCCTCGGCGCTCACCGAGGCCAACCCGGTCGACGTCCGCTATGGCTCGTTCCTGAACCAGGATCTGGCCCAGTACCTGGTTCCGGTGCAGGCCGACATCGGCGAGGTGGACGCGATCATGCTCGACGAGGTGGACGACAAGGCCAATCCGATGGGCATCAAGGGGGTCGGCGAGCTGGGCAACTCGGGCGCCGGGGCGGCCGTGGCCAACGCCGTCTACAACGCCTGCGGGGTGCGGGTGCGCGACTATCCGATCACGCCGGATAAGCTGCTGGCAGGGCTCATAGCCCAGGGTCGCTAGCCAGCCTTACCCAAGGCCTGGGGGCTTCCGCCAAAAGTGCAGAACACCTATGCGCAAACGGGACTGTTTCCGGCCGAAGCTCCACTCTATCTGCTCAGACAACATCGATACGGGTGTTGAACGAGGAGACCCAAGCCGTGAAGATCCTGCTGTCAGTCGCAGCGTTGGTGGGTTCGTTTAGCCTGTTGCTCAGTGACTGGGCCGGGCAGTCTTTCCCGTACCTCTAGGATCTAACCCGCGCGGGTCCGCAACTCTCCGAGGACGCGGGCCAGGTCACCTTCCCGGAACGGCTTCTGCAGCACCGGAGATCCGCGATCCACGTCGCGCAGGCCCGCGTCGCCGTAGCCGGTGGCGAAGGCGAAGGGCCGCCCCTTTTCCCGCAACAGATCGGCCAGCGGGAAGATCGGCTGGCCGCCCAGGTTCACGTCGAGGACCGCGCAGTCCAGTTCGGCGGTATTGGCCAGCTCGATCGCCTCGTCCAGCCGCGACGCCGGTCCCACGACCGTGCAGCCGAGGTCGCTCAGCATGTCCTCGATCAGCATCGAGACCATCATCTCGTCCTCGACGACGAGAACGCGCAGGCCGGAGAGGTCCGGAGGAGCAGTCATTGCGAGGACTCCGGCGCCCGGGTGAGAATCGTGATCGGCCATTCCTTCATTCCAGCAAGGTCTAGTTGAACACGGCGTGAATGTCGCGGGCTTCGCGCGTCACCGTGCATCTCCCGGCGGCGCCCGGATTTGGCCTCCCCCATTCCTAAATTCATAAGCTTGGCCTTGGTTCCGGCGCCGTTTGCGACTCGGCCTCTACCTGCGCGGACGCGCCGCAGCCACTGCGGCCTCCGGTCTTCGTGAATGCGAAACCAACCCGGGCGACAATGCGCATGGATTGAGGACTGGCTGGATGTTCGACTTTACCGTGCGCGCCAGGAGCGGCTTCTGGGTTCTGCAGGACGCCGAATGCGGCGACCTGGGCGCCTACGACACGCGCGACGAAGCCCTCGCCGCGGCGGGCGACTGGATGCGCCTGATCGAGATGCCCTGGCCGGTGCTGATCTGCGACGCCGACGGCGACTGGCATGAGACCCTCGTGGCGCCCACCGCAGTGCACTGAGCGCCGCACGGCCGTGCGTCGTGGCGGGCCGGGCTGACGGCGGATTACACAGTGTTAAAGTATTAAGTCGCCGTAACTTTCTTAAATCACCGTCATTACTCCCTATTCACGAGGAATATTCGACGCACGGAAGTATCCGTTCCCTGCCACCGGACAACGACGGGGGCCGCGCAACCGCTCAGAGGGATACGACCATGCAAGACTTCGCTTCCAAGATTTCCGGCGCCGCGATGCTGGCGCTCGCCGCACTCCCGATCGCCGCCCTGGCCACCGCATCGCACGCCGCCACGATGGTGAAGGTGGCCGACATCGACGTCCTGACTCCGCAGGGCGTGGCCGAGTTCAACCGGCGCGCCGATGTGGCGACCCGCAAGTTCTGCCTGCCGGAAGCGACCCTGGAAAAGCGCACCGCCTGCCTCGCCGGTGTGAAGGCCGAGCTCGGCGACAAGCTGGCCGTGCTGAAGGTCGCCCGCCTCGAGCAAGCTTCGCAAAGCTTCGCCGCCCGCTAAAGCTCTCCCTCCAGAAGACAGCGGACGTGCGGAACGGGTCCCTGGTCGCCCCAGCCAGGGACCCAAACCGCCACAGGCAGCCGTCTCAGGCGGCGTCCACCAGCACCACCTCGGCGTCCTCCAGCGCCGTGATC
>NZ_CADEGK010000172.1:0-2738 GCF_902826855.1 uncultured Phenylobacterium sp.
AATGGTCGTGGCCAACAGCGTGTTGATCTCATTGTCTTCGGCCAGAAGCACCCGTATGCCGCTGTCCACGACTACCGTCGGCGCGACCTCCGCCTCCGCCTTCGCCGCGCCGATATTGCCGCGATTGCCCAGCACGTCGCACAGGCTGATGATCAGATCATGGTGACGCACGGGCTTGGTCAGGAAGCTGTCGAGGCCGGCGCGCGCCGCCGCCTCCGCGTTCGGCGGCTCGCCGATCGACGAGGCCATGACGATGGCAGGCTGGCCCCAGGCCGGGGTGGCGCGAATGCGTTCGGCCACCGCCTCGCCCGCCATGTCCGGCATCATCTGGTCCAGGAGGATCAGCGGGAACAGCTCTCCTCGTCCGGCGGCAGCGTCGAGCGCCTGGAAGCAGGCCACAGCGCCATCCGCCTCGGTCACCACCACGCCGCAGTCCTCGAGCTGTCGCCGGAAGATCACCCGATTGAGTTCCAGGTCGTCGACCACCAGCACGGCGAGGCCGTGGAGATCCTGGCGGCAAAGCCGCGGGTGTTCGGCGCCGCGCGGCAGCGTTAGCTCAAGCCAGAACACCGCCCCGCCCTCCGGCGAATCTTCGACCCCGATTTCGCCGCCCATCAGCTCGATCAGTTGCCGTGAGATCGATAGGCCGAGGCCGGTGCCGCCGTAGCGGCGGGTGATCGACCCATCCGCCTGTTGGAATTTCTGGAACAGCTTGGACTTGGCTTCGGGCGACAGGCCGATGCCCGTGTCGTGGACCTCGATCCGAACGCCGGTGTCGCCGTCGGGCTGCTCGATGCCCCGCACTTCGACATGCACATGGCCAGTCTCGGTGAACTTCACGGCGTTGGAGAGCAGATTCAGGAGGACCTGTCGCAGGCGCGTCGGGTCGCCGCGGAACATCCCCCGCGCAGCCTTCTCGACGTAGGCTGCCAGCTCCAGTCCCTTCTCCTGCGCCCGCGGCGCGGACAGCTCGACGGCGTCCTCGACCAGTTCCATCAGGCTGAAGTCCACCGTCTCCAGCTCGACCCGGCCGGCCTCCAACTTGGAGACCTCGAGAATGTCGTTGAGGATCAGCATCAGCGAGTCGGCGGAGATCTTCACGGCCTCGGCGAACTTGCGCTGCTCCTGGCTCAGCGGCGTCTTCATCAGCAGGCCGTTCATCCCGATCACGCCGTTCATCGGCGTGCGGATTTCGTGGCTCATGTTGGCGAGGAACTCGCTCTTCGCCTGGTTGGCGGCTTCGGCGGCGGCCAGGGCCGCCTCCAGGGCCTGATCTTGCTTCTTGCGCGCCGTGATGTCCGTGATCACGCCGAGGATGGTCTCGATAGCGCCGTCTTTCACCGTCGTTTCCATCGACCCGGAAATCCAGGCCTCGCGGTCGGGGAGGTTGAGCCGATACTCGGCTCGGAACGGCCGGTTCTCCGCCAGGGCGCGGGCGGCTTCCGCCTCGCACATCGGCCTGTCCTCTGGCAGCACGGATGCGAAGGGGTCCTGTTGCATCGCTTGGAAGCTGCCGCTGTCCGAGGCGGCCACGGCCTCCATCAGCACACCATCCAGACCGTGCCCCCACGAGGACTTGGTCGTGTAGTCCATCTCCCATACGGCGATGCCAGCCAGCCGGATCGCGCTGTCCAGGCGCTGCTGCGTGCGGACCAACTCGAAGCTGTCCCCACTTTCGTCACCCACGACGCGATGCATCAGAATGACGCCGCCGACCTCGTCGGCCTCGGTGCGCCAAGGGATCGCGGTGATATTGACGTAGACCACCCGCCCATCCGCGAAGGATATCGGGGTGCTCGGCGCCGTCAGCCGCTCGCCGGCCATGCAGTTGTCGAACACCGGCGCCAGGGCGCGCCAGGTGGGTTCGATATCGTACAGGGATCGGTTGGTCACCTCTCCGATCACGAAGCCGTCGAAGTCGGAACGCCAGCGCTCATTGACTGACAGGAAAACCATGTCGCGGTCGTGGATGGCGATGGCGAAGGGGGCGTTCTCCACGAAATAGCGGAGCTGGGCCGGTATTTCACCCGTCGGCCCGGCGCCGGGCGCGGGCATGCGGGCCAGGATCTGGCCGGCCGCCGCGGCGCAATCGGCCAGGATCCGTTCGATGGCCTCGTCATGCGAGGAGAGACCCGCCACGCAGAGGACGGCCGCCTTGCCCCCCGCCGTCGGGACGGGGGCGTCCGCCCGCATGCACGAAGCGGAATGGGGCTGGCAATGGTCGTCGATCCAGGCCACCCGGGCGCCAGGCGCCGGAGCCGCGGCGGCGCGGAACAGGAATTCCACAGGACGCCCGCAGGCTTGGCTGGCCAGGCGCAGGAGTGCGTTGAGCGCTTCGCGGGCTTCGTGTTCCACAGTCATTTTGACGGGACCGTTCTTCTGGATCTAGGCCCCGCAACTTCACGGCGATCTCTGAAACGAGCCCTAACCGCCCGCTTCCGCGCCTGCGACAAATTGCCTGCTCTACCCCGAGCGGCCGGCGCGTCCTGCCGCGCGTTGGCCGCGGGTCACAGCCCTGCGTCTTCCGCCAGGCCGAGCATCAGGTTCAGGTTCTGCACCGCCGCCCCGGATGCGCCCTTACCGAGGTTGTCCAACAGCGCGACGAGCCGCGCCTGCGTGCCCGCGGCGTTGGGGAAAACGAACAGGCGCATGCGGTTGGTCCCGTTCAGCGCCTGCGGATCGAGGGCCTGGACGTAGCCGGCAGCGCCCGCCCGCACCCGGGCGAGTTCAGCGCACTC
>NZ_CADEGK010000172.1:2838-10109 GCF_902826855.1 uncultured Phenylobacterium sp.
GCGCGGAAGGCATCGTTCGTGCCTTCCGGCGTCATGCCGGTCTCGAACTCTGCGATCAGCCCTTTGCCGCCCCCGGAGTAACCCGAGACGGCGTTGACGGTCAGCGGGAAGGCCGCCGGCACGAGCCCCGCTTCCACCAGCGGCCGCACCAGCGCAATGAACCCGGTCGGGTAGCAGCCCGGGTTCGACACCCGCGTGGACACGCGGATCGCGTCGCGCTGTGTGGGCGACATCTCGGCGAACCCGTAGGTCCAGTCCGGCGCGACCCGGTGCGCCGTCGACGCGTCCACCACCTTGACGCTGTTGGAGGTGATCATCCCCACCGCCTCGATCGCAGCATCGTCCGGCAGGCAGAGCACGACAGCGTCCACCCCGTTCAGGAGCTCGGACCGCGCGTCGGGGTCCTTGCGCCGAGCCGGATCGATCGAGACCACCTCGACGCCGTCGTGGCGCGCCAGTCGCTCGCGGATCTGGAGCCCGGTAGTGCCGGCTTCGCCGTCGATGAAGACTGTGTGAGCCATGGTCCGTCGGTCCGAGTGAAAGGGCGTAAAGAAAAGGGGCGCTCCGGTTTCCCGAAGCGCCCCCTGTCCACAAACGCGAGTTTCGCGCGCGGCTAGCGCTTCGAGAACTGGAAGCTGCGTCGAGCCTTGGCCTTGCCGTACTTCTTCCGCTCCACGACGCGGCTGTCGCGGGTCAGGAAGCCATGCGGCTTCAGCACGGCGCGCAGGCCGGGCTCGTAGTAGGTCAGGGCCTTGGAGAGGCCGTGGCGCACGGCGCCGGCCTGGCCGGAGAGGCCTGAGCCTTCCACCGTCACCACAACGTCGAACTGGCCGAGGCGGTCGGCGATCTGCAGCGGCTGGGCGATCATCATCCGCAGCACCGGACGGGCGAAATAGACCTCCTGGTCGCGGCCATTGATGGTGATCGAGCCCTTGCCGGGCTTGATCCACACGCGGGCGACGGCGTTTTTGCGCTTGCCGGTGGCATAGGCGCGGCCCTGGGCATCGACCTTGCGCTCATGCACCGGCGCTTCCGCCTGGGTGCCCATGCCCTTCAGGGCGTCGAAGCCGGTGGCGGCTTCGGTCGGCGTTTCAGCTTCGCTCATTAGGCGCTCCGCACGTTCTTGGCGTTCAGATCGGCGAACGCGATGGTCTCGGGGTTCTGCGCCGCGTGCGGGTGCTCGGGGGCATTGTAGATGCGCAGGTGGGTCATCTGCTTACGGGCCAAGGGGCTTTCCTTGGGCAGCATCCGCTCGACGGCCTTCTGCAGGACGCGCTCGGGATACTTGCCGGCCAGGATCTGCGCCGGGGTCCGCTGCTTCACGCCGCCCGGGTGGCCGGTGTGCCAGTAGTAGACCTCGTCGGTGGCCTTCTTGCCGGTGAACTTGACCTTGTGGGCGTTCACGACGACGACGAAGTCGCCGCAATCGACGTGCGGGGTGTAGTCAGGCCGATGCTTGCCGCGAAGACGCATGGCGATGAACGACGCCAGGCGGCCGACCACGGCATCCTGGGCGTCGATCACGATCCACTTCTTCTCGACCTCGGCGGGCTTCAGCGAAGCCGTGGTGCTCTTCAGCATGAGGGACGTGTCCAATAGAACCTGCGGGGGTTCGCTTGGCGCGCCCCCGACGTGAGGCGGGGCTTATGCCGACAAAGAACATCGACGTCAACATGGATGAGCGCCCCACCCAAACGCTAGTCGACTGATTTCATGAAATAAAACGACTGGGGTATTATTTTACCGCAGCATTTTCAGTGGCCAGGTAGGTCGTATCGAGAGTTCCGTTGGCGCGGGCGATGGGCAAAAGGGTCGGATAGAACTGCACGAAGGTGGTGTCCGAAGCCCCGTGCTTCTCGTGGCAGGCGTTGCAGTCGGAGGTCTGCGGGAACTCGATCCCCGGCCCCTCGCCGCGGAAGGCGAAGAACGCCCAGCCGCTCTTGAACCGCTTGTCCTTCACGTGGAGCTCGGTCGCCAGCCGGTTCGTCTGGAAATGGCCGCGCTTGTTGATCGATCCCTCCGCCGCGGCGCCGCGGATCTCCAGCACGAAGACGGCCCCTTCCGGCCAGCGGCCGGACTTCTCGAAGTGGGCGTAGGCCACGCGGTCAACGAAGACGTTGTCGAACACGTGCGCGTTGGTCGGGCCGGCGTTCTCGCCATACGCCATATCCATGCCGGACGAGAGGTAGACCCAGGTGCGGTAGTCGCTGGGGAACGCCATCCTGCCGTCGGGCAGAAACGTGGCGGCGGGCTTCGGCGGCTGTGCCTGCGAGATGGCCCCGCCCGCCAGTGACACGGCCACGGCCACGCCGGCCGACATGCCCAGAATATGCAGCTTCATGACGTCACCCCTGACTCGTAACGCCGTTTTGCGGCGTTCCGACCCTGGCCGCAATGACAGGAAGGCGGCGTTTCCTGCCACAGCCGCGCCTAGAGACGCCGCACGCGCCAGGCAAAGCCGATCGCGAGCGCGAACAACAGGGCCGCCGCCAGCTGATGGGCGAGGCTGAGGCCTACAGGCGCGCGGGCCATCAGGGTGGCGATCCCCAACGCCGCCTGCGCCAGAATGGTGGCGGCCACGCCCACGCCCAGCCAACGCGCCTCGCGACTGAGGACGCCGGAGCGCCACGCCCCCACGCCCAGCGCCACCGCGCCGATCGTCAGCCCATAGGCGACGAGCCGGTGATGCAGCTGCACCGCGCCCTGGCTATGCGCCAGGCTGCTCCAGAGGCTCCCCACCCAGTAGTCGTCGGGCAGCAGCGCGCCGTTCATCAGCGGCCAGTCGTTGTAGACCAGCCCGGCGTCGTTGCCGGCCACCAGGGCGCCCAGCAGGATCTGCAGATAGATGACCCCGATCAGGGCCGCGGCCCACCGTCCCCAGGGGCTGGGCAGGGTCTGCCGCGCGGCGCCGGCCCAGGCGTCGAACGCGGTCCACAGCAGCAGGCCCAGAAGGGCGAAGGCGAGCCCCAGGTGGACCGCCAGCCGCTCCGGCGCGACCGACACACGGCCGGCCAGCCCGCTGGCCACCATCCACCAACCGACCGCGCCCTGCAGGGCCCCCAGCGCGAAGATGCCCGCCAGACGCAGGAACAGCCTGCGCGGCAGCTCGCGGCGGATCGCGAACACCACGAACGGCGCGAAGAACACCACGCCGATGAGCCGGCCCAGGAACCGGTGCGACCACTCCCACCAGTAGATGGTCTTGAAGTCGGCCAGGCTCATCCCGGGGTTCAGCTGGGCGTACTGGGGGATTTGCTTGTAGCGCTCGAACTCCGCCAGCCAGTCGGGCTGGGAGAGCGGCGGCAGGGCGCCGGTCACCGGCTTCCATTGCGTGATCGACAGGCCGGAGTCTGTCAGCCGCGTCGCCCCGCCCAGGATGACCATCCCCAGCACCAGGGCGGCCACGACGAACAGCCAGGTCGCAACCGGCTTCGAGCGGTCCGAACGCAGGAACGAGGTCATGGGCTGAGGTGGACGGCTTTCACGGCTGAATGTTGGCGCTTCCTAGCGGGCTTACGCCGCCGCGCCCAGCCCGCTATGAGGCCACGATGTCCCCTCGCCTGCGCAAGTTCATCGGCATGTTCGCCATCCTGGGCTTCGTGCTCGCCTACATCGTGGCCGCGGTGACGATCGGGGATCACCTGCCGGATCATTGGGCCGTGCGGCTGGCGTACTACGGAGTCGTGGGCACTGTGTGGGGCTTCCCGCTATTCCCGCTGATCAAGTGGATGAACCGGGAGTAGCGCCGCGGAAGTTTCCCGTTGCCCTCACCGGCCCATCCGCTAGAAGACGCGCCTCGCCGCCTGGCCCTTCGGAGCGTGGCGCAGCTTGGTAGCGCACTTGACTGGGGGTCAAGGGGTCGCAGGTTCAAATCCTGTCGCTCCGACCAGCGGCCGGCGGCGAGAATTTCCCTCCGACCTGGATGTTCGGCGAATCACCCGACCGCGCCCGGGTCCCAGCAGCGGCCCAGGCCTACCGGCCCATTCCGCCCACCAGCCTCGCCGGCGCGGAGCGGTCGTCTTCCACCGCCTCATAGGTGAGCGCGAAGACGTCGGGTTTGCAGGAGTAGAGTTCGCCCTTCACGCCGCGGATGATCCAGTCGCCGGGGGTGGCGGTGAGCAAGCCCTCCAGGGTGTCGATCCTGGCCCCGCCGCGGTAGGGACGGATCTTGCCGGACGCCACCGCATCGCTCAGCCAGTCCGGCATGTCGCCTTCCAGCGGCAGGCGGAAGGCGTCGATCTCAACCGGCCGCTTGCGGAATCGCGCCATCGCGTAGCTCTCCGTTCGCGACGATCAGACTACAGAGACTATTTCTGGTCTAGCGACCTCAATGTCACAGCCCAGACTTGCATCCATGGTTACCCGCCAAGCGTACAATCCCGATACGGTGCGTCCGGCTCCGCGGATGCGTGACAAAGCCGGGCTTAGCCCTTCAGCAGGCCGTCCAGCCGGGCCTTGGCGCTCTCCAGGTCGCGAAGCGCTTCCAGGAGGGCAGTCTTGTCACCCCGGGACGCGGCGGGCGCTGGCGCCGGCTGCGTCGCGGCCTCGCCCTGACCGGCGGCGACGAGGCATTTGATCCCTTGTTCGCGGTGCAGCTTCTGCACGCCCTTAATGGTGTAGCCCTCGTCGTGCAGCAGGTGGCGAACGCCGCGCAGCACGGAGATGTCCGACGGGCGATAGAAGCGCCGCCCGCCGGCCCGCTTCATGGGCTTGATGAAGGTGAACTTGGTCTCCCAGAACCGGAGCACATGCTGGGGCACGTGAAGCTCGTCCGCCGCTTCGGAGATCGTACGGAAAGCGTCGGGCCCCTTGGCCACCGGACTACACGGGCCCTACCGCGACAACGCGTGGTCGACTCGGGCCTTCATCACCTGAGAGGCGCGGAAGCCGATCACCCGGCGCGGATCGATGGCGGCCGGCTCGCCGGTCTTGGGATTGCGGCCCATGCGGGCGCGTTTGGCGCGGACCTGGAACACGCCGAAGCCGGAAAGCTTGACCTGTTCGCCGCGCTCCAGCGCCTGGCACATCAGCTCCAGCACGCGCTCGACCAGCTCGGAGCAATCCTGTCGCGTCAGGCCGACCTGCTCGTGCACCGCTTCGCAGAGGTCGGCCCGCGTCACCGTCGCGCCCTTCATGCCCGCTTTCGCCCCTGCCCCCACGTCGTTCATGGATCTTGATTGTCCTATCGTCACAAAGACTTCAAGTCACACTCTACAGCGAAATGAGCCGCCTGGCCGTCACAGGCGCAGGACGCAAGCGCCCCACGTCAGACCGCCGCCCATGGCTTCCATGAGCAGAAGCTGTCCCGGCTTGATGCGACCGTCCTTCAGGCCCTGATCCAGCGCAAGCGGAATCGAGGCCGCCGAGGTGTTTGCGTGCTCGGCGACCGTGGAGATCACCTTGGTCTCATCGATGCCCAGCCTACGGGCCACACCCTCCAGAATCCTCTGGTTGGCCTGGTGCGGGATGAACCAGTCGACGCTGGACACCTCGATGCCGGCGTCGGCGGCCGCAGCCACCACGGCTTCGGAGATGTTGACGACCGCGTGGCGGAACACCTGGTTGCCCTGCATGCGCAGGTAGCCGGTCGAGCGCGTGGTGGAGACGCCGCCGTCGACATAGAGCAGGTCCTGCTTGGTCCCGTCGGCCCTGAGCGCCCAGCCCAGCAGGCCGCGATCGGCAATAGTGCCCTCGCCTTCCTGCGGCTCCAGAACCACGGCCCCGGCCCCGTCGCCGAACAGCACGCAGGTGCCGCGGTCGGTCCAGTCCATCAGCCGGGTCATCTCCTCGGCGCCGATCACCAGGGCGACCTTGGAGCGGTTGCGGGCCACGAACCCGTCAGCCACCGAGAGCGCGTAGACGAAGCCCGAGCACACGGCCTGGATGTCGAAGGCTATGCCGATGGGACAGCCCAGCTTGCGCTGCACGATGGTGGCCGTGGCCGGGAAGGTCAGATCCGGCGTGGTGGTGGCGACGATGATCAGGTCCACGTCGGCCGCCGTGCGCCCGGCCGCCTCCAGGGCCTTCTTCGCGGCCTCGACGGCGAGGTCGGAGACCGGCTGGTCGTCGGCGGCCTGGCGGCGCTGGCGAATGCCGGTGCGTTCGCGGATCCATTCATCCGAAGTGTCGACGCGCGTCGACAACTCGTCATTGGTGACGATGCGCGGGGGCAGATACCCGCCCACCCCGGTCACGACGCTCCGCAGGACTTTGGGCAATTCAGGCGGCTCCATCCGCGGACGCGGCGCCGGTGGTTTCCAGCGCGGCGGGGAGCCGCCTCATATTCCGTTCGATCTCCGAGGCAAAGCCGCTTTGCGCCAGATCGGCCGTCGCCTTCACCCCCTTGGCGAACGCGCGCACGTCGGCGCTGCCGTGGCATTTCATGACCAGCCCATTCAGGCCCAGTAGTGGGGCCGTCGGTGGCGGACTCACCTTTTCGCCAAACTGGAGTAGCGATTTGCGCGCCAGCAGGTAGCCCAGCATGGTCACCGGCCCGTCGGACAGGGCGGCGCGCAGTTCGCCCCTCATAAAGCGCCCGGCCCCCTCCATGGACTTCAACGCGACGTTGCCGGTGAATCCGTCGGTGACGACCACCTCCACCGTACCGGCGGTAATGTCGTCGCCTTCGACGAAGCCCTTATAGTTCAGATCCAAGGCGCCCTCGCGCAGGATGCGGTGGGCCTCGCGGACCTCCTCGTGGCCCTTCGTCTCCTCGACACCGACATTCAGGAGGCCGATGGTCGGTTTGGCCACACCATGGGCGGCCCGATGATACGCCTCGCCCATGATCGCGAACTCCACCAGCCGGGCGGCGTCACAGTCGACGTTGGCTCCCACGTCCAGGAAGGTGGTGACACCCTTGGAGTGGGGCATGTTGGCCACCAGGGCCGGCCGGTCCAGGTCGGCGGTCATCCGCAGGATCAGCATGGAGATCGCCATGAGGGCGCCGGTGTTGCCAGCCGACAGCGCCACCTGGGCCTGGCCCTCGCGAACCGCCTCCACGGCGTTCCACATGGACGTGCCCTTGCCCCGCCGCATGGCCTGGGAGGCTTTCTCGTCCATGGCGATGACGCGGTCGGTGTGGCGGACCTCGCAGCGGGCGGCGAGCGCCTTGTGCCGGGCCAGTTCCGGACTGATCGCCGCCTCGTCGCCATGCAGCAGCAGGCGCGCCTCGCCGAGCCCGGCCAGGGCGGCCGCGCAGGCGGGGACAACCACGGACGGTCCGTGGTCACCGCCCATGGCGTCGATCGAGATCACCAGGGATTGGGTCC
>NZ_CADEGK010000173.1 GCF_902826855.1 uncultured Phenylobacterium sp.
TCCTCCGTGGAGGGCTGGGAGATGCGGCTGAGGTCGCTGTTGTCTGCGATGTCGGCCAGCTTGACCCGCCGGGCGATGGCGTTGGCCTTGGCGCGTTCGATGAAAGCCTCATAGGCCTCGCCCTCCACCTTGGTGAGCGCGCGAAGGGCTTTGATGACCGCAGCGCTGAAGCCGGCGGCCCGCAGGGCCTCGAAGGTCCAGGCGCTGTCCTCGACCCCGTCGTGCAGCATCGCGACGATCCGTTCCTCGGACCCGGAGAGCGACAACATCACCCGCAGCGGGTGGAGGATGTAGGGCGCCCGGAGAGCGACAACATCACCCGCAGCGGGTGGAGGATGTAGGGCGCCCCGCCCTTGTCGACCTGGCCCGCGTGGGCCTCGGCCGCGATGGCGATGGCGCGTTCCAGCCCGGCCTCAGTCTCAGCAGTCATTCGGGGTCTCCTTCCGTGGGATTCTTACTTCAGTTCGCTGAGCCGCGCGCCGGTGGAACGGCCGGCCGACCGCTGCGGGTGCGAGTGCGGCTACCCGGGCCCATCGTTCGTGGCTTTAATTTACATTCGTAAGTTTCTGCCCAAGCTTCGCCATGTGAAGGCCACGATGTCGGCGCGAGGTGGCGGCGAGGGACCAAGACCGGGAGTGAACCGATGCCGATGCATCGCCTGCGCGTCGTGGCCATGGCCGGGCTGACGGCCCTCGCCGGGCAACCCTCCATCGCCCAGCCAGGCCGCTACGGCGACGGTGCGCCCTCGGCCGCCGCCTGCGAGGCCCTGGGCTTCCGGCCGGACCCCCGGCAGCGCGACTATGGCGTCGCCGGCAGAGCCCAGCGCGCGCCGCAGGCCGGTGTGCGACACGCGCCGCCGGTCCCGCCGTCGCCTGTGCCCCCGGTCGAGCGTCGCATCGAGGAACCGCGCTCGCCGCCGCCGCCCGCCCTCGCGCAAGGCCGCGTCTCCGAAATGGTGGTCACCACCGGCAAGCGCGTTCCCTCGCCCGGCGGCCCTTATGGGTACGCGCCCCCGCCGCGGGCACAGGACACCGAGCGCTATCCCAGCGCCCAGGCCAACCCGATCCGCCGCACCGCGGAGGAGCCGGTCTCGACCTTCTCCACCGACGTGGACACCGCCGCCTACACGAATGTCCGCCGCTTCCTGCACGACGGCGTGCGGCCCCCGACCGACGCGGTGCGGGTCGAGGAACTGGTGAACTATTTCGACTACGGCTACGCGCGCCCCGCCGATCGGGCTACGCCCTTCCGGGCCTACGTGGCGCTGGCGCCGTCTCCGTGGTCGCAACAGCGGCAGATCCTCCACATCGGGCTGCAGGGCTACGACATCGCGCGCGCCGAACAGCCCCCGCTGAACCTGGTGTTCCTGATCGATACATCCGGCTCGATGATGCCTTCCGACCGGCTGCCGCTGGCCAAGCGATCGCTGAACCTGCTGATCGACCAGCTGCGGCCGCAGGATCGCGTCTCGATGGTGGCCTATGCGGGCTCCGCTGGCGCTGTGCTCGGCCCAACCGAAGGGCGGCAGAAGTTGAAGATGCGCTGCGCGCTGGAGGCCCTTGGCGCCGGCGGGTCCACCGCGGGCGGCCAGGGCCTGGCGCTGGCCTACGCCCTGGCGCGGGAAAACTTCGACCCCCGCGCCGTGAACCGGGTGATCCTGCTCACCGACGGCGACTTCAACGTCGGCGTGTCCGATCCTTCGAAGTTGAAGGACTTTGTCTCAGACAAGCGCAAGAGTGGCGTCTACCTATCGGTCTACGGCTTCGGGCGCGGCAACTACAACGACACGATGATGCAGGCCCTGGCGCAGAACGGGAACGGGACCGCGGCCTACATCGATGGCCTGCAGGAAGCCCGCAAGCTGTTCCGCGAGGACTTCTCCAAGTCGCTGTTCCCGATCGCCAACGACGTGAAGGTGCAGGTCGAGTTCAATCCGGCGCAGGTCTCCGAGTACCGGCTGATCGGCTACGAGACCCGCATGCTGGAGCGGGAGGATTTCAACAACGACCAGGTCGACGCCGGCGAGGTCGGAGCTGGCGCGTCAGTCACCGCGCTTTATGAGATCACGCCCGCAGGCGCTGCCGGGTCGGCCGATCCGCTGCGCTATGGCAGAGCGGCGCCGGTCCCCGGTCCAGGCGGCGAGTTGGCCTATCTGAAGATCCGTTACAAGCTGCCCGGCGAGGTCCGGTCGCGAGTGATCGAGCGTCCGATCACCCGCGCCGACGCGGTCCCCACCCTGGCCGCGGCGCCGGAGCCCACGCGCTGGGCCGTGGCGGTGGCGGGCTTCGGCCAGAAGCTGCGGCATGATCCGCGCGTCGCCGACGGCTTCGGCTGGAACGACATCGTCCACCTCGCCCAGACCGGCCGCGGCGCGGACCCGTTCGGCGAGCGGGCGGAGTTTGTGCAGCTGGTCCGCGCGGCGGCCGACGCGCGGGGAGTGAATGAGGACTGAGCGGCGCCTCAGTCCATCAGGCGCTGGTGCAGGTAGGTGTATTCGAGCGCCGCGCGCAGGGCCCGCTCGTTGAGGTTCGCCGCCGCGGCGTGACCGCCGTCGATGTTCTCGTAGTAGAGATAGTCGTAGCCATATTCCTTCAGGCGCGCGGCGGCCTTCCGGGCGTGAGCCGGGTGCACGCGGTCGTCCTTGGTCGACGTCTCGATGAACACCCGCGGGTAGGGCTGGCCGGGCTTCAGGTTCTGGTACGGCGAGTAGCTCATCAGCATCGCCCGCTCTTCGGGCACCTTCGGGTCGCCGTACTCGCCGATCCAGGAGGCTCCGGCCCCGATGTGGTCGTAGCCGATCATGTCGAACAGCGGCACCTGGATGACGATGGCGTTGTAGAGTTCCGGCCGCTTGGTCATGGCCACGCCCATCAGCAGGCCGCCGTTCGAGCCGCCCATGATACCCAGCTTCTTGGGGCTGGAGATGTTGCGCGCGATCAGGTCCTCGGAGACCGCGAAGAAGTCGTCATAGACCCGCATGCGGTTGAGCTTCAGGCCGGCGTTGTGCCAACGGGGCCCGAACTCGCCGCCGCCGCGGATGTTGGCCACCGCGAACACGCCGCCCTTCTCGAGCCACAGCTTGCCGACGAAACCCGAGTACGCCGGCGACTGGCTGACCAGGAACCCCCCATAGGCGTTCAGGAGGGTCGGATTGGTCCCGTCCAGCTTGATGTCCTTCCGGTGGACCACGAAGTACGGGACCTTCGTGCCGTCCTTGGACGTGGCCCAGAACTGCTGCACGGCGAAGCGTGAGGCATCGAAGCGGTCCGGCAAGGCCCGCAACGTCAAAGGCGCGCCGCCGGCGGCATCGGCTAGCCACTGGCTGGACGGCGTCAGGAAGCTCGCCGAATAGACGATCAGGCTGTTGTCGCTGTCCGAGGCCGAGGCGATCGAGAGCGTTGAGTCCTTCGGCAGGTCCAGCGTGGTGGCCGCCCAGGCGCCGCCCTTCCGTTCATAGCTGACGATCCGCCCCTTGACGTTGTCCAGCATCGACACGACCAGGCGGTCGCGGGTTGTCGCCACCTGTTCGACCGATTGGCTGAGGGTCGGGCGCACCACCAGCGCGGGCGCGAGCGCCGCCGGGTTGGCCTTCACGGCGGCCAGGTCGAAGTCGACCAGGTCGCCTTCCTTGGCCTTGGCGGCCCAGTCCTCCTCGAGGCTCACCAACAGGCGACCGGCGAGATAACCCTGGATCGACGATTTCTTCGGCAGGTCGAGACGCTTCGTGCCGGTCTCGGTCAGCAGGTGGTACTCGGCGTTGAAGGTGTCCAGCGGCCGCTGGATGATCACCGCGGCCACCGCCCCGTTCGGCTCGCGCAACACGATCGAGCCCACGCCGTAGCCGCCGTCGTCCTTAGCGCCACGGAAGACCTCGCGGGCCTCGGCCAGCATCTGGCCGCGCTTCAGGATCTTCGCGATGAAGGGGTAGCCCGACGTGGTTACATCGGCCTTCGTCCAGTCCGTGACGACCAGCAGGGTGTCCTTGTCGATCCAGTCAAAGCGGTGCTTGCCCTGCGGCAGCTTGAAGCCACCGTCTACGAACTGCCCGGTCTCGGCGTCGAACTCGCGAACCTCGACGGCGTCCTTGCCGCCGTCCGAGAGGCTGACCAAGCAATAGCGTTCAACCGGGCGCAGGCAGTCGGCGCCCTTCCAGACCCAGTTGGCCTTCTCGGCCTTGGACAGCGCATCCAGGTCGATCAGCGTCTTCCACTGCGGCGCGCCGGAGCGATAGCCGGCGAGGCTGGCCGTACGCCAGATCCCGCGCACGTGGTCTGCGTCCTGCCAGTGGTCGCGCACGGCGCCGCCCTCCCCCGCGAACTCGATCGCAGGGATACGGTCCTTGGCGGTGGCGATCTCCAGGGCGTCCGCGTAGAGGCTGGGATAGCGGGGGTCGTTCTGCAGTTGTGGCAGGGACCGTGCGTTCTCGGCGCGTGCGAACGCCAGCGCCCGCGCCCCTTCGATCTCCTCCATGTAGACGTAGGGATCCTCGGATGGCGCTGCGGCCATCAGGAAGATTCCGGCGACCAGTGTCGCGGCGGCGGACAGACGCATGCTGGGGCTTTCGATGACATGGTGTCGCGAGGCTAGCCCGCCGCCACCTTGGCGTCACGCGCCGTCCGAAGCGTTGCGTCAGCCGAAGTGCGACAGCAGGACGACCGTCATCGGCACGGCGGCGATGCACAGGGCCGACAAACCGAGTAGGGCGCGGCGCAGGCGCCGGCGGCCGCGGAACTGGGTCTCGTAGACGGTGGCGTAGTCGAGGCTGGTCATGGCGTGGCTCCCTTGTCGATGGAGCGACGCTAGGCGGGGGGTACGTCAGTTCCGGACGTGTGTTTGGCGGGCCAGCTCAATTTCCGAGACCAGCATGTCCTGCAGCGCCGGCGGCGCCATCACGCGGACCTTGTCGCCCCAGGTAAACAGGTGCCAGGCCAGTTCGCGCATGCCGCTGGCGCGGAAGCGGACGACCACCGACCCATCTGGCTCCTCCTCGACCGCCTGGTTGGCATGGAAGCGCCAGCGCAGGGCGTCCTCGCGGCCTTGAGGCGTCACCCGCAGAACCACGTCCTCGGTGTCATCCTGATAGATGCCGAAGCTCTCGTCGGCATAAGCCTGCAGGGAGAAGTCTTCCAGCCGGGCACCCCAGTCGCCGGTGACCTTGATGTCGTGGATCCGGTCGAGCCGCCAGTTGCGCGGGCCGGAGTCGACGCCCTCCTCCGCGGCCACCAGGTAGTTCGAACGGCCGAACAGGATGCCGTACGGGATCACCTCCCGCACGCGGCCGGGCGTCGACCCGCCTTCATAGCGGAAGCGCAGGGTGGAGAGTGACTTCAGTCCTTCGCGTACCGCAGAGAGCACGGCGTCCTCCTCGAACGGCCTCGGCCCTGCCTGAACGGCGATGGCTTCGGCCTGCAACAGGGCCTCGAGATCAGGCGCCAGGCGGCGGCGAGCGGCCGCGCGCGTGGCGGCGAGGACCTTATGCTCCAGTGACCTCAGCGCCGCAGCGCGCGCTCCGGAGCCCATGTTGGAGAAGGTCTCGGCCGCCGCCGCGAGGGCCGTCATCTCCTCCGGCGTAGGCGCCTGGAACAGGTGGTCGAGGCCGGAAGGGATGCGGAAGCGCTTGGTCGGCGGATCGTCCACCTCCTCCATCTGAGGGAAGACCGCGGCCACCATGTCCCGCATCCGCTCGGCGGTGCGACGGCCGACGCCGAAGCGTTGGCCAATCTCGGTGAGCGTCAACCCCTCGGCCGTTCCCGCGAGAATCCGCGCGAGCTCCAGGAGCCGCGCCGCCTTTTCCTGACGCATTCTTTCCTGCCTACGTCCGTTTCTGTCGTACCCCGTGAATAGAAGGGAAACATCGCACCGACGCAACGGAGAATTCCGATGGCTTCCTTTTCTCAGTTTCAGCCCCGCCGCACCCGCAAGTTTCAGCCCCGTCCGTTCAAGGCGCCCCTCCCGGTCGCGCCGATGCCGACTCTGCCGCCGGCGGCGGTCGTTGACGCGGTGCTGCGCTTCCACGACGTGGCGCTGGATCAAGGGGGCGAGCGCACATTACTCCGCCTCTCGGAGCGGCGCCTGCACGAGCCCGAGGTCGAGGCGGCGCTGGGCGCCCATGCCGACCGCGCAGGCCGCGTCGCCATCCTTTGGAACGAGCGCGAAAGCCAGATCGTCCGCGTGTTCGAGACCCAGCTGGCGGCCTAGGGCGGCAACCAGGAGTTCACCCGGCGGGCGGAGGCGTCCCCTCGGGGCGATAGCTCGGCTGGTCGATGGCGATCTGGTTGCGGGCCATCACCTGCAGCGCGGCCAGGACGCCGGGGGTTTCAACCGTCAGCGCGCCGGAGCGGATTCGGGCGCAGAACTCGGTGTTGAGCTCGGCGAAGGCGCCTTCATGGCCCAGCACCGAACTCATGCCGTCGACGGCTGCGGCTTCGGCGGCCGGGCCCTGGGTGAGCTCGCGGTAGATGGTGGCCATGGCGTTGGCCGCGACGCGCGCGAGGAAGGCGTTGCGCGGGTCCAGGGTGGGCCGGATCTCATCGATCCAGAGTCGGACCGATTCGGCCAACTCCTCGGTGCGCGGATGGGTGATCACAGGCCTTCCTCCAGTAGCACCACCAGGTCGGCCTCGGTCTCGGAGACCCGGCGGCCGATCATCGGGCGCTCCACCGACTTCGTCACGCCGTCGCGCCAGGACAGGTACATGCCCAGGCACATCACGCCCCAGCGCAGCGACCCCAGCATCTGCCAGAATCGCACTCGGGAAACTTCGATCGGACGCCCGCCGGCCGCAGCGTAGCCGGCCAGCAGGTCCGCATAGTCGCCGAAGCCGCCGACCGGACGGTCGGGGCGGCCGAAGCGCCAGGAGTTGGTGCAGATCCATCCCATGTCCTCGGCGGGATCGCCGACGTGGGCCAGTTCCCAGTCGAGCACGGAGGCCACGCCGATCTGCGGGTCGAACATGATGTTGCCGTTTCGGAAGTCCCCGTGCAGCAGCGTGGGCTCGACCGGCGGTGGGACGTGCTTCCTCAGATACTGGAACGCCAGCTCCAGGATCGGCCGCTCGGCCCCGGTGGCGCGATAGATCTCCTCGTAGCGCTCGATCTCGATCTGGCCGTCGGTCACCTTGAGGTTCAGGCCGGGTGGCGGGGGCGTGGCGTGGATCGGGACGAGCACCTCGCCGCACTGCCGGGCCAGATCGGGGCGAACGGCGTCGAATCGCGGGTCGCTGGTGATCTTGCGCCCCAGGGTCTCGCCGGCGACACGGACCATCACATAGGCCTCACCCAGCCCGTCCGCTTCTTCGCAGACGTGACGCACATGAGGAACACGCGCGCCCTTGGCGCCGGTCGCCTGGATCAGCGCAGCTTCGGTCTGCAGGCTGATCGCGCGGCCGTTCTCCGGGTCGAAGGGCACGCTGCGCCGGCGCAGGATCAGGCTCTCCGGCCCGTCCTTCCCCTCGAACCCAAAGGCCCAGGTCTCCATACTCGCCCCGCCGGACAGGCGCTGGGCTTCGGTCAGCCGCGCACCGGCGCCTCCAAGGCGTTCGGCGAGACGTTCAAGGCCGGCGCGGACATCCACTGTCATGACCGTAGGTAAGCTCCGGGATGGTCTAATCTGGCCCCGATCTGGCGGCCTGCGGGACGGCTTGTAAACGCCTCCCGCGACGTCACCCGCCCAAGAACTCGCCCGGGAGAAAGTACATGGACTTCGACATACCCAAAGACATCCAGGACTACCTGGACGAACTCGACGCCTTCATCGAGGCGAAGATCAAGCCGCTGCAGGCGAAGGACGACAACGAGCGGTTCTTCGACCACCGCCGCGAGCACGCTCGCACCGACTGGGACAACCACGGCCTGCCGCGGCCGGAGTGGGAAGCGCTGCTCGGCGAGGCCCGCAGGCTGGCCGATGAAGCCGGCCACCTGCGCTACGCCTGGCCGGCGGAGATGGGCGGCAAGGGCGGTAGCCAGCTCGCCATGGCTATCATCCGCGAGCACCTGGCCGCCAAGGGCCTGGGCTTGTTCAACGACCTGCAGACCGAGCACTCGATCGTTGGCAACAACCCCTTCGTCCTGATGTTCAAGGAGTTCGCGACCAACGAGCAGTACGCCCGCTACGCCGATGACCTGCTCAACGGCCGCATGCGCACCGCCTTCGGCCTGACCGAGCCTGACCACGGCTCCGACGCCACGTGGATGGAAACCACCGGGGTCCGCCAGGACAAGGACGGCAAGCCCGGCTGGCTCATCAACGGGTCCAAGATGTGGACCAGCGGTATGCACCACGCGAACTACATCATGACGTTCGCGCGGACGAGCGGGAAGGCCGGGGACGCCACCGGCATCACCTGCTTCATCGTGCCGGCCGACGACCCGGGCGTGAAGATCGAAGAGTACATGTGGACCTTCAACATGCCGACGGACCACCCGCGGGTGAGCCTGACCAACATCTGGATCCCGGAGGACAGCTACTGGGGCCAGATCGGGCATGGGCTGGGCATCGGCCAGAGCTTCGTGCACCAGAACCGCATCCGCCAGGCGGCCTCGTCGCTGGGCGCGGCGCAGTTCTGCGTCAACGAGAGCGTGAAGTACGCCCGCAAGCGCAAGCCGTTCGGCAAGCCGCTGGCGGAGAACCAGGCGATCCAGTGGCCGCTGATCGAGCTGCAGACCCAGTGCGAGATGCTGCGGCTGCTGATCCGCAAGACGGCCTGGCAGATGGACCGCATGGAGCACAAGGAGATCGAGAAGACGATCTCGGACAAGGTCTCGATGTGCAACTACTGGGGCAACCGGCTGGTCTGCCAGGCGGCCGACCGGGCGATGCAGACGCACGGCGGCATGGGCTATTCGCGCCACACGCCGTTCGAGCACATCTACCGCCACCACCGCCGCTACCGGATCACCGAAGGTTCGGAAGAGATTCAGATGCGCAAGGTGGGCGCCTACCTGTTCGGGTACCTCGGACCCAAGCGGGGCGACCCCGAGTTCAAGGCGTTCAACGAGAGCGACAAGAAGTCCAAGGACGAATACGTCCAGCCGATCCCCGCGAACAACAGCCGCTGAGCCGCGGCGCCTAGACCCCGTACAGCCTGTCGAAAACCACCGGCAGGCTGTCGGGAAGGCCCAGGAGCGGGCCTGAAGAAAGCAGCAGGACGACCTCGCCCCCGGCGAGGCGTCCGAGCCGCTGGGTGGCCGCCTCCGCGGTCTCTACCCCTTCTACGGGCACGCCCGTCGCGGCGACCCGGGCCAGAATCTCATCGAAGCCCGACTGGTTGTGGCTGCCCTCGCCGTGGCGCGGCGGCGGGACGACCAGGACGTTGGCCACGCCTTCGAAGACCGTGTCGTACCAGGGCAGCGCCTCGCGGTTGCGCCACGAAAAGGTATGCGGCTCGAACACAACCGTCAGCGGCCGGGTCGGGTAGTGCAGCAGCATGGCCTCGATGGCCGAGCGGGCCTTCTCGTAGGAGGAGCCGAAGCCTTCCACCAGCGGCACGGCGGAGCGCCTGGTGAGGCGGTCGAGGCGCCGGCGGATGCCGGCGAAGCTGCCGACGGCGCGCACAAGCGCCTCCTCGCCAACCAAGCCGCGCTCCAGGAGGTAGGCGCTGACGCCGACGATGTTCTCGATGTTGTGCTCGCCCAGGAGCGTGGTGGCGAGGTCGATGCGGCGACCGCCCGGCCCGACGAGGGTGAAGCGGGAGGTCTCGGCGTAGCTGACGTCTTCCGAGTACCAGCCGTCGCAGGGCGAGGTGTCGTACCAGACGATGCGGCTGGCGGCCTCGGCCTGGATGGCGCGGATCGGCGCGCTGTCGCGCGCGACCAGCAGGCCATCGGCGGGCAGCAGACGCAGGAGCTCGCGGAACGGCGCCTCGTAGTCGGCGAAGGTCGGGAAGACGTTGACGTGGTCGTGGACCAGCGAGGTCAGCAACACATCCCTGGGGTGGTAGAGCACGAACTTCGAACGGCGGTCGGCGGGACCGACGATGTACTCATCGCCCTCGAGAATCACTTCCGGGGCGCTGCCCCAGTGGCCGGTGTCCGGCAGCGAAGGCGAGATCGCGCCGATCATCCAGCCGGCGTCACGGCCGGCTTCGCGCAGCA
>NZ_CADEGK010000174.1 GCF_902826855.1 uncultured Phenylobacterium sp.
GGAAATATAATGGTCAGGACAGCGAAATCAGCGCCTTACTTGGGAAATGTGGGCGTAGACGTTGTTCATGCCCATGATCGCGGCGGCGGCCTTGGCCGCGGTCAGGGCTTCGGCGGACAGGCCGGCGGCGACCGCCGAGGCCTCCGCGGCGCGCACGACGTCGGGCTGGCCGAGGGCATAGGCGGACGCGACGAAGGCGCCCCACTTCTGCTGGTCGCTCAGCACCGTCTCGGCCGCCAGGCTCGAGAGGTTGAGGCTGATGTCCTTGGCATAGGCGGGCAGGGTGTCGCGCAGGGTGTCTAGGGACATGGGTATCTCCGCAAATCTGGAAAAAGCCCCGGACGGCGCGTGGGGGAGGAGGGCGCGCCGCCCGGGACAGTCTGAGGTCGCGCGGTGTGTGCTTACGCGGCCTTCAGGGTCTCCCCGCCAACCGAGCGGTTGCACGGGCAGAGCTCGTCAGTCTGCAGGGCGTCCAGCACCCGCAGGGTGTCGGCCGGGTTGCGGCCGACGTTCAGGTTGGTGACGTAGACGTGCTGCACGACGTTGTCGGGATCGACGATGAAGGTGGCCCGCTGGGCGACGCCTTCGTCCTCGTTCAGCACGCCGAGCGCGCGGGCGAGCGCCCCGCCGTTGTCGGCAAAGTTCCAGATCGCCAGCTCATGCAGGTCCGGATGCTCGCGCCGCCAGCCCAGCTTGGAATGCTCGTTGTCGGTCGAGCCTCCCAGGACCACGGCGTCGCGGTCGGCGAAGTCGCGGTTCAGGCGGGCGAACTCGGCGATCTCCGTCGGGCAGACGAAGGTGAAGTCCTTCGGGTAGAAGAAGATGACCTTCCACTGGCCCGGGAAGCTCGCCTTGGTGAGGGTCTCGAAGGCGCTCTGCCCGTTCTCCTCGTGACGCATGAATTTGGGCTTCACGCCCACGATCTTGAAGTCCGGCAGCGTCTGGCCAACACCCAGCATGTAACTCATCTCCTTGAATTTACTGGCGGTCCGGGGGAGCGGCCGCCGATGACGAGGAGATAGGGATCGGCGGGGTACAATTCCAATCGATAGTTTTTGCGATTTGAATAGAGCGACCCTATGTAGGGGTCATGCTCCCCACCATCCGCCAACTGCAGTACCTGAAGCTGCTCGCCGAGCACGGCGCGTTCGGCAAGGCCGCCGACGCCGCCCACGTCACCCAGCCGACGCTGTCGGCCGGCATCCAGGAGTTGGAACGCACCCTGGGCGCCCCGGTGGTGGACCGCGCCCGCTCCGGCGTGATCCTGACGCCGGTGGGCGAGGAGGCGCTGCGCCGGGCGACCATCATCCTCAACGAGGCCGAGGAACTGGTCGAGGCGGCCAAGAACGCCGGCCAACCGTTGACCGGCCGCTTCCGCCTGGGCGTGATCCCCACCATCGCGCCGTTCCTGCTGCCGGGCGTGCTGCCGCTGCTGCGCGACCGCTTCCCGAAGCTGAGGCTGTTCCTGCGGGAGGACCTGACCCAGCGGCTGATCGCTCAGCTGAAGGCCGGCCGCCTGGACGCGGCGCTGATCGCGTTGCCGTTCGACATGGCCGGGCTGGAATGGGCGCATGTCGCCGACGACGAGCTGCTGGCCGCCGTGCCTGCCGACCACCCGCTGGCGAAGCTGAAGTCCGCCACGCCGGAGGCGCTGGAGCAGGAGAACCTGATCCTGCTGGAGGACGGCCACTGCCTGCGCGAGCACGCGCTTTCGGCCTGCCGCCTCAACCCGCCGCGCACCAGCAATGGCGAGGAGCCGTTCACCGCCACCTCGCTGCCGACCTTGGTGCAGATGGTGGGCTCCGGCCTGGGGGTGACGTTCCTACCGCGCATGGCGGTGAACGCCGGCCTGGCCGAGGCCGCCGACGTCGCCGTCCGCCCCATCGAGGCCGACCATCCCGCCCGCGAAATCGTCGTCGCCTGGCGCGCCGGCTCGAACCGCCGCGCCGAGGGCCGGCTCCTGGCCGAGGTGCTGAAGGAGGCGTAGGGGTCGTCACGATGAGTTCTCCCCGCCTCGCCGCCGCCGAGAGCGCCGTCCTGACGCGACGGGTCACGCTGCTGTCGATCGCCGTGGCGGCGGTGCTGGTGGCCATCAAGTTGGCGGCCTGGGTCGCGTCGGGATCCACGGCGCTGCTGGCCTCGCTGGCCGACTCCGGCCTCGACCTGATCGCCTCCCTCGCCACCGCGTACGCCGTGCGCTACGCCGCCGCGCCGCCGGACGCCGAGCATCGGTTCGGGCACGGCAAGGCCGAGGCTTTCGCCAGCCTGGTGCAGGCGGGCCTGGTGTTCGCCTCGGCAGCCCTGGTTGCGCGCGAGGCCATCGAGGCATTCCTGCACCCGGCGCCGCTGCGAGCGGAAGGCTGGGCCGTGGCTGTGATGGTCATCTCCACCCTGCTCACCGGCCTCCTGATCGCCGCCCAGACGCGCGTGCTGCGCCGGACCTCCTCCGTCGCCGTCAGCGGTGATCGGGCGCACTATGCCTCGGACCTCGCCTCGAACCTGATCGCAATGATCGGGATTGCGGCGGCGGGCTGGCTGGGCATTCACGGCCTCGACGCGGCCGCCGCTCTGGTAATCGCCGCCCTCTTGCTATGGGGCGCGGTCGGTGTGTTCAGCGAGGCGTCGAACCAACTGATGGACCGTGAGCTGCCGGACGCCGAGCGCGCCGAGATCGTGGCGCTCGCAACGGCGGACGGCCGGCTGGCCAACGTCCACCAACTGCGCACCCGCGCTTCCGGCCCCTATGTTCACATCCAGATGCACGTCGACCTCGACCCCGATGTCACCCTGGAGCGGGCGCACGAGGCGATCGTCGCGGCGGAGAAGCGCATTCTGGAAGCCTTCCCGGCCGCCGACATCATCATCCACGCCGATCCGCATGGCCGCGCGGAACCGCACGGCGGCGCATTCGCTGAAGCCAATCGCTAGAACGCGCACGCCAACGCAGTAAACGACCCCTTAACACCGGCGGGCTCAGGTGAGCCTTCGCCGATTCGCAGTGCAAAAGTCCGATGAGCGTCGAACGCATCCTGCACCACTTCCCGCTGGACCCCGTCTCCCGCCAGGTGCGCCTGGCGCTGGGGGAAAAGCGGCTGCCGTTCGCCGAGGTTTCGGTGAAGTACTGGGAGCGGCCGCGGGAACTCACCAAGCTGAACCCATCGGGGATGATCCCGGTGCTGGTGGAGAACCAGGGTGAGGGCCCGCCGCTCGTGCTGTGCGAAGGCCGCGCCATCCTCGACCATCTTGAGGAAGCCTATCCGGAGCCCGCGCTCCTGGGCCGCGAACCGGCGGAACGGGCGGAGGCCCGGCGGCTGATGACCTGGTTCGAGACCAAGTTCGCCTTCGAGGCCGGCGGCTATCTGCTGCACGAGAAGGTCGAGAAGCGGCTGATGGGCCTGGGCGCGCCGGATCTCGCCAACCTGCGGCAAGGCAAGGACGCGCTGAAGGTCCACCTGTTCATGCTGGACGACCTCCTGCAGGCGCGCGAATGGCTGGCGGGCAGGCGGCTGTCACTCGCGGACTTCGCCGCGGCGGCCCACCTGTCGGTGATCGACTACTTCGGCGACGTGGCGTGGCGGGACGTCCCCGCGGTGAAGACCTGGTACATGAAGGTGAAGTCCCGGCCATGCTTCCGTCCCCTGCTCACGGACCGCTGGCCGGGGCTCGCGCCCGCTGGCCACTATGACAACCTCGACTTCTGAGACCGTTGAAGACCTGATCCGAGCCGAGGCGCTCAGCCTCGGCTTCGACCTCTGCCGGGTGACCGATATCGACGAGGCCTGGCCGGCGGCGGCGCGGTTAGGCGAGTTCGTCGAGGCAGGCCGGCACGGTGAGATGAGTTGGATGGCCGAGACGCTGGAGCGCCGCCTCCACCCCCGCGCCATGTGGCCCGACGCGCGCTCCGCGATCGTACTGGGCGTCAACTACGGTCCGGCCGGCGATCCCCGGGCGATCCTGGATCAGGCGGCCAAGGGCGCGATCAGCGTCTATGCGCAGGGCGACGACTATCACGAGCTGATCAAAATCCGGCTGAAGGCCCTGGCCCGCTGGCTGCAGGGCCGGTTCGGCGGCGAGCTGAAGGTGTTCGTCGACACCGCGCCGCTGCTCGAGAAGCCGCTGGCCGAGCGGGCGGGGATCGGCTGGCAGGGCAAGCACACCAACCTGGTAAGCCGCGCGTTCGGCTCCTGGCTGTTCCTGGGCTCGATACTGACCACCCTGGACCTGACGCCAGACGCGGCTGAGCCCACCACATGCGGGTCCTGCCAGGCCTGCCTGGACGTCTGCCCGACCAACGCCTTCCCGGCGCCCTACCAGCTGGATGCGCGGCGCTGCATCTCCTACCTGACCATCGAGCTGAAAGGACCGATCCCGAGGGAGTTCCGGCCGGCGCTGGGCAACCGCATCTACGGCTGCGACGACTGCCTGGCCGTCTGCCCCTGGAACAAGTTCGCCCAGGCCGGCCGCGAACAGAAGCTAGCCGCTCGCGAGGCCCTGAGGGCCCCCGCCCTCGCCGACCTCGCCGGGCTGGATGACGCAGCGTTCCGGGCGCTGTTCGCCAAGAGCCCGGTTAAGCGCATCGGCCGCGACCGGTTCGTGCGCAACGTGCTGTACGCGATCGGCAATTCCGGTGACCCCGCCCTCGCCGCCGTGGCCGAGCGGCGGCTGGACGATCCTTCGCCGATGGTGCGTGGCGCTGCCGTCTGGTCGCTGGCGCGGCTCTTGGCCACCGAGGACCTCGCCGCGCTGCGCGAGACCCGTGGCGCGGAGGAGGCCGATCCCGATGTCCTTGCGGAGTGGTCGAGCCCGCGGCAACCCTGAGGCCCGGGTCACGGGAATTCGCCGCGGCCGCGACGAAAAAAGTGCCGCGCATCCCTACTTTCCCCGTGGAAGGAAGGGTACGGTGAAGCTGGGCGCCAGTTGCGGGACACGGGGGGACTAGATGCGGACCAGGCTTACGGCCCGGGTAGGACAGGCGATGCTGGTGGCGGGGCTGGCGGTGGGGCTGGCGCTTGGCGCCGCCCCGGCGTTGGCGAAGACCGCCGACCCCAAGGCCTCGTCGATCGCCCGGGGCGACGCGGCGAAGCTGGGGTTCGATCCGGCGAAGCTCGATATCGCGCGCCAGGCTCTGAACGCCGACGTCGCGAGTGGCAAGATCGCGGGCGCCTATCTGCTGGTCGGCCGCCACGGGAAGGTGGCGTTCCAGGAGGGATTCGGCGTGCAGGGGCCGGGCCAAACCGCGCCGGTCACCGAGGAGACGATCTTCCGCATCTTCTCGATGACCAAGCCGCTGGTGAGCGTGGTGGCGATGACCCTCGTGGAAGACGGCAAGCTGGACGTCGACGCGCCGGTTTCGAAGTACCTGCCGGAATACAAGGACCTGGTCGTCTGGCAGGCGGACGGGACCACCAAGCCGGCGACCCAGCCGATGCTGGTGCGCCACCTGATGAGCCACACCTCCGGGCTGATCTACGGCTTCATCCAGCCGACGTCGCCAATCGCCAGGGCATGGGCCGCGGGCGGAGAGAACCGTGACGACCTGACCAACCGCGAATACGCAAAGGTCATCGCCAAGCTGCCGCTGCGCGCCGAGCCCGGCACCGCATGGAACTACGGCCGCTCCACCGACGTGCTGGGCGCGGTGGTGGAAGCCGCAGGCGGCAAGACCCTCGACGTGCTGGTGAAGGAGAAGGTGACTGGGCCCTTGGGCATGGCGGATACGGCCTTCTTCCAGCCTGCGTCGAAGAAGGCGCGGTTCGCCGAGGGCCAGGGCGGCATGCCGGGGATGTTCTACGACTACACCAAGCCGACGCCGTTGCTGTCGGCGGGCGGCGGGCTGTCGTCGACCACCGAGGACTACCTGCGGTTCGTGCTGATGCTGGCCGGCGACGGCGAGTACCAGGGCGTGCGGATCCTGAAGAAGGCGACGCTGGCGCGGATGCGGCAGGA
This sequence comes from uncultured Phenylobacterium sp., assembly GCF_902826855.1. Lineage (GTDB taxonomy): Bacteria > Pseudomonadota > Alphaproteobacteria > Caulobacterales > Caulobacteraceae > Phenylobacterium. The sequence continues at coordinate 5,947 of NZ_CADEGK010000174.1, forward strand.
CGAGACGACCGCGGAGATCCGCCGGGCGGGGACGTTCTTCCCCGGCCCCGGCATGGGCTTCGGCCTGGGGTTCAGCCTGGTCAACGACGACACGGTGCAGCGGCCGGGGGCAGGGACCTTTTCGTGGTGGGGCATCGCCGGCACCGAATTCTGGGTCGACCCGAAGAACGACGTCTTCGTGATGTTCATGATCCAGGCCCCGAGCCTGGCCATGGAGTACCAGCGCAAGAACCGCGCATGGGTCTATGACGCGCTGGTGAAGTAGGCGGGCGCCGAATCGATTCGAGGATGTATCGTCGGTGGACCGGCGTCCGTCGCGATGACAAGGGGGGTATTGCCGCGTGCCGAACATCGCCTTCATCAGCCCCAAGGGCGGGGCCGGCAAGACCACGGCGGCGCTGCTGCTGGCGCTGGGCCTGGCGGAGCGCGGGGCGCGGGTCGCCCTGATCGATTCCGATCCCAATAAGCCGCTGTTGCGCTGGGGTGGCCTCAGCGGGCGGCCGGATGCGATCAGCGTGCATGCCGCGCCGACCGTGCAGGACATCCGCGACGCCGCCTATGAGGCGCGGCGCCGAGACCCCGACTGGACGATCGTCGACACCGAGGGCTCGGTCCGCGGGGCGATGGTGTTCGCCGCGCTGCGGTTCGACCTGGTGATCACCCCGCTGACCGGCTCGCAGATGGACGCCATCGAAGCGATCAAGGCCTCGGAGCTGGTCGCCTCGTTCGGCAAGCGGGCAGGCAACGACCTCCTGCACCGCTGCCTGCTGTCGCGGGTGCCGGCGGCGCTGAAGCCGCGTTCCCTGGCGGCGGTGGTGGAGCAGTTGCGGGCGCGGGACATCGAGATCCTGCCCGCGCCGCTGATCGAGAAGGAGGCGTTCCGGGCGCTGTTCGAAGTTGGCGGCGGACTGGCGGCCCTGGAGGGACATGGCGTCAGCGGCGTGCCGGCCGCGCGCCGCAACATCGAGGCCTATGTGGAGGCGGTGCTGAAGCTGTTGGGTCGCCCGGCGGTGGCCGAGCGGGCGGTGGCCGAGCGGGCGCTCGCCGAACGGGCGCTCGCCTACAGCCGCGTCGGCTAGCGCTGGAGCGTCGACGCCGGCGCGTTGGCTTGCCGACCGGGGATGGCGCGGGGCGCGGGCCTGAGGGTACGGTGCGTCGGAGCAGCCCAGGAGGCGGGTCATGACCCCAGCCGCACCGTCGCCCGCCCGCTACATGGAGGTCTGCGAGGACCTGAGGGCCGAGCTGCACGACAGGGGCGTGCTCGTGGTCACCCTGGACGCGCCGGCCAGGCTGAATGCGCTCACCCAGGCGATGAAGCGCGACCTGATCGAGCTGGTTACACGCGCGCAGATGGACGACGCGGTGCGCGTGGTCGTGTTCGCGGGCGAAGGGCGTGCGTTCTGCGCCGGGGACCACATGGGCGGCTATCACCATGGTGAGCCGGCCAGCGTGGCGAAGATCGGCGGCGGGCACTCCACCGCGATCGGCACCGAAAATGCGCTGCGGGTCTTTTCGCAGGCGCTGAACGTGGCGGTGCGCAACCTGGACAAGCTGACGATCGCCGCGATCGGGGGGCCGGCGATCCAGACGGGGCTGTCGCTGGCGCTCAGCTGCGACTTCCGCATCGGCTCGACCGCGGCGAAGCTGGGGAGCGCGACCTTGCGCTTCGCCCTGCTGCCGGACGAAGGCGGCCATGTGCTGCTGGTGCGCCACCTGGGCCTGGCGGGGGCGCTGGACTTCTGCCTGCGCAAGCGGATCGTGGACGCCGAGACGGCGCTCTCCTTGGGCCTGCTGAACGAGGTGGTGGCGCCCGATGAGCTGCTCCCGGCGGCGATGGCGCTGGCGGCGGAACTGGCCGAGGGGCCGCAGGTAGCGATGCGCATGCTGAAGCGCTCGCTCTATGTGGCGGCGGAATCCACCTTCGCCCAGGCCCTGGACGACATCGCCGTGCGCACCGCCGTGACCGACCACCACCCCGACGCCCGCGACGGCGGCGCCTCCTTCCGCGAGAAACGGGCGCCGAAGTTCAACACGTGGCTCGAGCCGGGCCAGTAGCGGTGGCCACCTACAAGACGCCCGGCGTCTATGTCGAAGAGCAGAGCGCCTTCCCCAATTCGGTGATGGGGGTCGAGACCTCGGTGGCGGCGTTCGTCGGCTACACCGAAACGGCGTCGAACGACGGGACGCCGCTCGCGGGCCAGGCGTTCCGGATCAGCTCGATGACCGAATTCGAGCGCTTTTTCGGCGGCCCGCCGCGGCCGCGCGTGCGGGTCGAGGCGCCGGACCGGGTGACGGCCCTGGGCCCGCCGTTTCGATTGCACACGGCCATGCTGCAGTTCTTCCAGAGCGGCGGTGGCGCGTGCTGGATCGTCTCGGTGGGCGGCTACGAGGGCAGAGCGATCGACCGCGCGGCGCTGGCGGGCGGCCTGACGGCCCTGGAGGCCGAGCGCGAGCCGGCGCTGCTCGTGATCCCGGACGCCGTGGGCCTGGCGGTCGCGGCCGACTGCTACGCCCTGCAGCGCGAGATGCTGGCCCACTGCGGGGCGATCATGCGCAGCCGCTTCGCGATCCTGGATGTCTACGACGGCGACCGCCCGCGCGACGATCCGCGCGGCGATGTGGTGGCGGCGTTTCGCGATGGGATCGGGCCCGAGCACCTGGGCTGGGGCGCGGCCTACTATCCGTGGGTCCATGCGAACGCGGTCGCGCCGGGCGACCTCGCGCAGGCGGACTTCGAGGGCGTGGACCTTCCGCTGATCTCGTCGGTGGAAGCGGCTCACCTGAGGACGGCCGCGGCGCGGATGCTGAACCTGATGCCGCCCAGCGCCGCCATTGCCGGCATCTACGCCAGCGTCGATGGCGCGCGCGGCGTCTGGAAGGCGCCGGCGAATGTCGGCCTGCCGGGCGTCTTCGAGACGGCGGTGGCGATCGACCAGGCGCAGGGCGACGACCTGAACGTCACGGTGACGGGCAAGTCGGTCAACGCCATCCGCACCTTTCCCGGGCAGGGCGTGCTGGTGTGGGGCGCCCGGACGCTGGACGGGAACAGCCAGGACTGGCGCTATGTGCCCGTGCGCCGGACGCTGATCATGCTGGAGGAGAGCTGTCGGCTGGCCATGCAGGCGATGGTCTTCGAACCCAACGTCACGCGCACCTGGGTGATCGTTCGGGGGATGATCGAGAACTTCCTGGTGAACATCTGGAAGCAGGGCGCCCTGGCGGGGACGAAGCCGGAGGAGGCGTTCTTCGTGCGCTGCGGCCTGGGGGACACGATGACCCAGGGCGACGTCGACGGCGGGGTGCTGTGGGTGACGATCGGGGTCGCGGTGGCCAGGCCGGAGGAGTTCATCGTCGTGTCGATCGCGCAGACGATGCAGGCGGGATGAGCGGAGGGTTGCGCGCTTCAGCGCCGCTTTAGACACGAAGATCACCAAGAACACGAAGACCACCAGGGCGGCCCAGGCTCTTCGTGGCCTTTGTGCTCTTGGTGGTCTTTGCGTCCGACAGACGCCTGCGGCGCCTTAGAGCTGCGCCTTCGCCGCCGCGGCCACGGCGGCGGGGGTGATGCCGAAGTGGTCGTAGAGCTTCTCGAACGGGGCGCTGGCGCCGAAGTCGCTCATCCCGACGAAGCCGCCGTCGGTCCCGATGATCGGGTCCCAACCCTGGCGCACGCCGGCCTCCACCGCGACACGCACGGCGGTCTCGCCCAGGACGCTGGCCTGGTAGTCGGCCGGTTGGGCGGCGAACAGCTCGAAGCAGGGGACTGAGACCACCCGGGCGCCGATGCCATCGGCCTCCAGAAGATCGCGCGCGGCGACGGCGACGCCGACCTCGGAGCCGGTGGCGAACAAGGTCACCTGAGCCGGGCTGGACGCGCCGAGGAGCTGGTAG
>NZ_CADEGK010000175.1 GCF_902826855.1 uncultured Phenylobacterium sp.
GCTAGGTCAGAGCTTCGGGGGCGGCGGCGGGGGTGGCGGAGGCTCCAGCAAGTCCTTCTGGCCTTCACCGGCTTTCCGGCCGCCCGCGACCTTGTCCAGCGCGTCGGTGTCGAGTTCGGTGGGTTCGCTCGCGTGAGGCTGCGGTTTCGACGGAGGCATCGCCGGGTCCTTGGGTTGAACGGTCGCGGGTCGACCGTAGCAGGTACGGCCCGGGTCGGGCAGTGGATGAAGGCCCGTGTTCACGGGGCGATCCAGGCGCCGTCGCCGTCTCGATCGCCAGCCGGCCGGGTGTGCAGCCGGGAGCCCGGAAACAGCCGCGCGCCGACTCCCCGCCACGTCCGCATCTGACGTAGCCCCGCTCTACACTCCCGCCAGCGGCTGGCCCGTTCGATCCGCCAGAGCATCGCGGCCAAGGCGCGGCTGAAGGGCGCGCGGGCCGACAAGGCCAGGCGGGCCGCGATCTGGACGCCGCCCGGCGTCGAAATCCCCTGGCCTCGCCGAACGTCGATGCCCTAGGCTCACCGGCATGGACACGCTTCTTGCCGGACTGACCATCGTCGAGGCCTCGCGCGCCGTGGCCGTGCGCTATTGCGGCCGCCTGTTCGCCCAGATGGGGGCCACCGTGGTGCGCGCGCCCATCGTGGGTGGCGGGGGCGGCGTCGACACCGCGATCGGCTATGGCGGCGCCGCCGGCGAGGCCTATGGCCGCTGGCTGGACCATCGCAAGGTCGCCGACGCCCCAGGCCCCGTGGACTTGGTGATCGCCGGCCTGGACGCGCAGGGTGTGACCGCGGGCGAGGCGGTGGCCGCGGAGCTGGGCGCGTCGCTGCTGGCGCTGCGCTGGTTCCATGCCGACGGGCCCTGGGCCGACTGGCAGGGCTGCGACGAGCTGATCCACGCGCTCACCGGCATGGCCCACTCGTTCGGGGCGGTCGAGGGGCCGCCGACCCTGGCGCAGGGCCACGCCCCGCAGGTGACCGGCGCCGTGGTGGCCTTCAACGCCGGGCTGGCCGCCCTGATGGCCAACCCGCGCCCGAAGCGGATCGAGGCCAACGTCTACGAGGCCTACATGTGCCTGACGGAGCCGGGCGCGATCTCGGCGCTGATGCTGGGCGGGGAGGGCATCCGGCTGGGCGTCAACCGCCACGCGCCGATCTACCCCTGCTCCAGCTATCGCAGCAAGGACGGCTGGATCGGCGTGACGACGGTGACGCCGGGCCAGTGGCGCGGCCTCTGCAACATCATCGGCCGGCCGGAGCTGGGGCCGGAGCTCAAGTACAACACCACGCTGGAGCGCCTGGTGTTCGCCGACGAGATCGACGCCATTATCACCCCCCTGTTCCTCACCAGGACGACCGCGGAGTGGGTGGCGCTGGGCGAGAGCGCGCGGGTGCCGATCACCGACATGCCCGACCTGGCGGCGATGCCGGACGTGCCGCATTGGGCTCAGCGCGGCGCCTTCGGCCCCTTCGACGCCGGCGGTGCGCGCGCCCCGACGCTGCCCTACCGCGCGACCTTCACGGGCCGGCCGGTTCCCGCCTTCGAGACCTCGGGGCCGGAGGCGCCGTTCGCCGGCCTGAAGGTGGTGGACTTCACCATGGGCTGGGCGGGCCCGCTCTGCACCCGCTGGTTCGCCGACCTGGGCGCCGACGTGGTGAAGATCGAGTCCGACGCCCACCCCGACTGGTGGCGCGGCTGGGAACTGGACCAGTCGGGCGACCCGCCGCCGCGCGAGACCAAGTTCGCCTTCATCTCGGTCAACCGGAACAAGCGCGGCGTGCTCCTGGACCTCGCCTCGCCGCAGGGTGTGGCGCAGGCCCGCGAGCTGGTGGCCCGCGCCGACGTGCTGGTGGAGAACTTCGCCGCCGGGGTCATGGAGAAGCTGGGCCTGGGCCCGGAGGCGCGCCGCGCGCTGAACCCCAACCTGATCTCGGTCTCGATGCCGGCCTTCGGCAACGACGGGCCGGCCTCGGGCATCCGCGCCTATGGCTCGACGGTGGAGCAGGCGTCCGGGCTGCCCTACGCCAACGGCTATGAGCACTGGCCGCCCGCCATACAGCACGTTGCCTACGGCGATCCGCTCGTCGGCCTGTTCGGCGCCAGCGCGGCGTTCGCGGCGCTGCGCGGCCGCGACCGGCTGGGCGGCTGCGAGGTCGACATGACCCAGGTGGGCGTCCTGCACCAGTACGCCGCCGACGCCCTCGTGGCCCAGCAGCTCAGCCCCACGCGGCTGCCCCGCACCGGCAACCGCCGCCCGCGCGCCGCGCCGGTCTGCGTGGTTCCGGCGCTGGGCGTCGACGAGTGGCTGACCGTGGCGGTCTATGACGACGCGGCGTGGCGCGGGCTGTGCGGGGTCCTGGGCCGCCCGGACTGGGCCGGCCTCGATCTGGCCGGCCGCGCCGCAGAGGCCGACGCCATCGAGGCCGTCATCGCCGCCTGGGCCGCCGACCAGCTGGCCACCGACGCGGCCGAGACGCTCCAGGCCGCCGGCGTCGCCGCCGCCCAGATCCAGCGCATCGACGTGCTCGGCTACGACCCGCAGCTGATGGCCGCCAGCTTCTGGGTCCCCACGTCCCGCCGCTACGTCGGCGACCACATCATCTCCGCGGCCCCCTTCGCCTACGACGCTGCGCGTCCCGCCATCCGCTGGCCGGCCCCGACGCTGGGCGAACACACCGAGGAGGTTCTGGCGGAGCTTTAGGTCGCCTGCAGCCGGATCGTGGCGCAGAGCGCGATGTCGCCGGCCGACCGGCCGACCAGCAGGTCGTAGTCGCCGGGATCGACCACCCAGCCGCCGGCCTCGGTGTCCCAGGCGGCGAAGGCGTTCGGTTCGAGGTCCAGGGTCAGGCGGCGGGCCTCGCCGGGCGCGAGCTCGGCCTTGGCGAAGGCCTTCAGCTCCTTCGGCGGCCGCGGCAGCCGCGGGTCGCGCGGCGCGACGTAGAGCTGGACGACCTCGGCGCCGGCGCGGGCGCCGGTGTTGGCCACGGTGACGGCGATCTGCACGGCCTCGCCCGGCCTGGCGCCGGCCGGAGCCTGCAGGTCGGAGAGCTCGAAGGTGGTGTAGGCCAGGCCGTGGCCGAACGGGAACAGCGGCGAGGCGGGCCCGGCGTCGTAGCCGCGATAGCCGACCCCCAGGCCCTCGGCGTACTCGCACACCTGCGGGTCCGGGCTCAGCGCGTGCGCCGGATGGTCGCCGAACGTCCGCGGAAAGCTCACCGGCAGGCGGCCGCCCGGCCCGCGCTCGCCGAACAGGACGGCGGCCAGGGCGTCCGGCCCGGCCTCGCCCGGGAGCCACATCTGCAGGACGGCCCTGGCCTGATCGATCCACGGCATCTCGAAGGGCGAGCCGGTGTTCATCACAACCACGGCGTTCGGATTGGCGGCCAGGACCGCGCGGGCCAGCTCGTCCTGGGCGCCCGGCAAGGCCATGTCCGGTCGGTCGTAGCCCTCGGCCTCGGTGAGTGAGCCGGAGCCCAGGACCAGGATCACCGCGTCGGCGGCGCGGGCGGCCTCGACCGCGCGGGCCATGGGCTCGGCCGGCGAGCGCACGCCGATGGCCACGTAGTCCCGGTCGGGCCGCTCCGGGACGTAGTCGAGCTGGATGGCATAGCCGCGCCCAGCCTCCAGGGTCGCGCTCGCAAGCCGACGAGGCACGAGGCTGCCCATGACGTCCAGGCGGTCGGCCGTCGCCGGTGTCTCCGCCGTGATCAAGGCGGCGTCGTCCAGCGTAAGCTGGCCCTTCCCGATGGAGCGCAGGCTGAACTCGTAGGCGCCGCTGACCGGCGGCCAGAACCAGCCGCTCCAGCGGAACGAGCCGTAGGCCGGTCGCCTGGCCGTCGCCATGGCCCCGGCGGTCCAGCGCATCAGGTGGCGCTCCACGCCGCCGCTGGTGGGCTCGCCGGCGAGATCGGGGCCTGTGAAGTACGCTGCCTTGAGGCCCTCGGCGTCGCGGGCCTCACTGGGGCTGAAGTGGCGGCGGTCGGCGGGCGGCGGTGCGGCGTCGTTGTCGCAGCCCTGCGCCTCCACGACGGTGACGCCGGCGCCCAGGAATTCACGCAGGCCGTCGCCTAGCGTGCGGAGGTTGTCGGTGACGACCTGCGAGCTGCCTCCGCCCTGCAGCATGGTCCGCGCCGCGTTCGGCCCGATCAGCGCGATGGTCCTGAGCTCCTGCGACAGCGGCAGCAGGTCGCCGTCATTCTTCAACAGGGTCATCGCCTCGCAGGCGGCGTCCAGGGCGATGGTCCGGTGGCGCGCGGTCCTGAGCTCGCCGATCGGCCGCGCGCCGTCCATCAGGCCGGACCGGACGATCAGGCGCAGGATGCGGCTGACGTTGTCGTCGAGTTGCGTCTGGCTGACCTCGCCGGCCTGCACGGCGGCCAGCAGCCGCTCGCCGAACCACTTGGCCGGCCCGGGCATCTCCAGGTCGAGCCCGGCGTTGGCGGCGGGCGCGGTGGAACGGACGGCCGTCCAGTCGGAGACCACCGCGCCCCGATAGCCCCACTCGCCCTTGAGAATGTCGGTGAGCAGCTGGCGGTGCTCGGAAGCGTAGGTCCCGTTCAGCTTGTTGTAGGAGGCCATCACCGTCCACGGGTCCGCCTCGCGCACGACGCGCTCGAAGGCGGCCAGGTAGATTTCGCGCAGGGTGCGTTCGTCGACCCGTGCGTCCACCGCGAACCGCTCCAGCTCCTGGTTGTTGGCGGCATAGTGCTTCAGCGACGCGCCGACGCCCTCGCCCTGCAGGCCGCGCACATAGGCCACGCCCGTTACACCGGCGAGGTAAGGGTCCTCCGAATAGGTCTCGAAGTTCCGGCCCCAGGTGGGGATGCGCATGATGTTGATGGTCGGGGCCAGCACGACCTGGTCGCCCAGGGCGAGGGCCTCGCGGGCAATGGCGGCGGCTACGGCCTGGGCCATCGCTGGGTTCCAGGTTGCGGCCAGCGCGACGCCCACAGGGAACACGGTGGCCGCAATGCCCTTGATGGAGCGCACGCCGGTTGGTCCATCGGTCATGCTCAGCGCCGGGATACCCAGGCGTTCAATAGCGTGCAGGCCAAAGGAACTGGCGCCAGCCATCAGGCGCACCTTCTCCTCCAGGGTGAGGCGATCCATCAGAGCGTCGACGCGGTCGTCGAGGCCGGCGGTCTGGGTCTCGCTCACTGCCCCTCCAGGATGCGGAACTGGCGGGCCGGCTCGCCCTGGGCGACCACCGTGCCGTGGGGCAGGCGATCTGGGGCGAGCGATGAAGACACCACGAGGTCGCCGGCCCTGGCGAGGGCGGCCACGGCGTCCGCTACCGTCTCCAGGCAGACCCGGCCGTGGTCGGCCTGCCAGCGGTCGCGCGGCGCTTCGCGCCAGACGAACTCGCGGTTCATCAGATGCAGGCGGGGGGTCGGGGCCATCGCGGCGGGGGCTATCAGGTTCGCCGGCGTTGGGGAGCGCGGGCTCACCCGGGAGGCCCGACCCGGGCGGCCAACCGGGCGAAGCGGCGGTTTCCGCGCAGAGGGTCAAAGTCGCTGTCGCGGTCGAGCCAGGGTCGGGCCCAGGGCCCACGCCAACCGAGTTCCACCACCTGTTCCAGAGTATCCAGCGCCGCCTCGGTTCGCCCGTTCTGCGCCAGGGTGCAAGCCAGGTGGAACGCCATGGGCTCGGGGTGCGCGCGGGCCAGGTCCATGTCCTCGGTCGCCTCCTCGCGGCGGCCCAGGGCGTAGAGGCAGCGCGCGCGGCCGGTCCGCGCGCGGAAGTCGTCGGGATGCTCGGCGAGCCGCGCATCCAGCCGCGGAAGCGCCGCCATGAAATTCCGGTGCGAAGCCGCGGGCTCCCCGAGGATGCCTCTCAACTTGCCGGCCAGGACCAGCGCATGCGACTCCCCCGGAGAGAGGTGTCCAGCGCGCTCCAGCAACGCCGCCGCAGGGGCAAACGCCATGGCCGACATGCACACCCGGGCCGCCTGGTAGAACACCGCGCCGTTGCCGGGGCCGAGCGCCATCGCCCGGCGGATCAGGTCCGTAGCGCCGCCGAAGTCAGCCCGGTAGGCGCAGGCATGGCCATGCACCGACCAAGCCTCGGCCAGCCCGCCCTCAAGGCGCAGGGCGGCTTCGCAGTGGCTGCGGACGCGCGCCACCTCCATCGGATGCTGGACATAGTCGGTAAACAGCAGCGCCTCGGCGAGCCCGGCGTGCGCGACCGCCAGTCGGGGGTTCATGCGCAGGGCCGTAACGTAGAGCTCAATCGCAGAGTGCAGGCCCGCAAGCCCGCTGGTTTCCCGGAGGGTGAGCGCCTGGAGGTACGTCCCGTAGGCCTCCAGGTCGGCCGCCCAGCCGCCCGGGAGCTCGCCGGAGCCGTCCTCGCCGGCCGATCCTGCGACAAGTCGGTAGCCCGCCTTGTGGACCGTCTCAATGAATCGCGGCCGGCGAAAATCGTCGCGGAAGGCCCGGCGTAACTCGGCGATCACCTGGGTGAGCACCTCCTCGCCGACCGCCTGCGACGGCCACGCGGCGTCCAGCAATGTCTCCCTGGACCAAACCCGGCCAGGATCCTGGACCAGGCTCAGCAGAACTTTCGCCGCCTTTGGGGAAAGCCGATGTCTCGCGTCGCCTGAGGACAGGTATCGCGAGTGCGGATCGAATACCCAGTCGGCTATGACGTGCATTTGGGCCTGCCCAGCGTCCGACATACTGCCGTTACGAAACCGGGAATGTCAAAGATGCGCCGCCGCCCCTTCCCGAGGCGGCGTCCTTCCCGCGCAGCTCCCGGCCCTCATGAAAACCTGCTGATTCCATCAGGTTTCCGCCCTCGGCCTGGGCAAGGCTGGATCTTCGAGCGGGGCGCCGAGGCGGCGACCGCAGAGCGCGAGAAGGTCTCGTCATGAAGAAATTTTTGATTGCCGCAGGCGCGGCCACATTGGCGGGCGCGCTCACAGCTTCGCCCGCCTCCGCAGCGCCGACCGTGCTCGACTTCACCGGCAATGCCTGTGACGCCGGCGCCTGCACGACCGGCAACGCTATCGCGCAGTCGTATGGCGACAGCGCCGGCGTCGATGTCAGCTATGCGACTTTCACGTTCACCGGGAACCCCACGGCGCTGGATGCAAGGTACTGGGACGTTGGCTACGGAGACCTCGTGGGCGTCATCTGGGCCGGCACCAACCAGACAGACTTTTCCGGGCGGATCACTCTGACGGCCCTTCCTGGCTACGAGATCTCGCTTCTGTCGTTCGACATCGCCACGTACCTGAACAACTCCGCCGAATCGCCGGTGCTCATCGAGAGCCTGGGCGGGACCGGAATCTTCGACGACGTTGTCGATACCCTGTCCCCGGGCCACAACCACATCACCGTCAACAGCGCCTACTTCACCGACGGGATCGCCCTGAACTGGGGGCCGGACGCCTTCAATGTGGGCCTGGACAACATCGCCTTCGACGTCCGCGCCATCGACGGAACTGGCCCGATCCCGGAACCGGCCACCTGGGCGATGCTGATCCTCGGCTTCGGCGCCGCCGGCTCCGTCCTGCGCCGCCGCCGCCCCGTGGCGGCGTAGCGCGGTGGGCTAACCGGCGATCCGTTCCGGGTGGGTGAACACCTCGAAACCGTCGTCGCGGGCGACGGCGACCAGGGTGACGCCGGCGGCCTGCGCGGTGCGCACCGCCAGCGCCGTAGGGGCGGAGACGGCGACCAGGACCTGGGCCCCGATGACGGCCGCCTTCTGCACCATCTCCACCGAAACGCGGCTGGTCAGCAGCAGCAGGCCGCCCTCGGCGCGGGTCTCGGACCGGGCGAGCGCGCCGGCCAACTTGTCCAGGGCGTTATGGCGGCCAACGTCTTCGCGCAGCGCCACGATACCGTCGCCCTCGGTCCACCAGGCGGCGGCGTGGACGGCACGGGTGACGCCGCCCAGGGCCTGGGCCGGCGCGAGCGCGGCCACGGCGGCTTGGATGGCCTGGGGCGAGACGGCGAACCCTCGCGGTACGCGCGGCGGGGCGCGGGCCGCCTCGGCCAGGCTGTCGATGCCGCAGAGGCCGCAACCGGTGGGTCCGGCGAGGCGTCGTCGCCGCGCCGCCAGGGCCGCGGAGGCCGGTTGCGCCAGCCACATGCGCACCTCGATCCCCTGCTCGGCGACGGCGACCTGCAATGCGCTGATGTCGGCGACTGAGCGGACCAGCCCTTCGGTGAGGGTAAAGCCGACCCCGAAGTCCTCCAGGTCGGTGGGCGTGGCCATCATCACCGCGGTGGTGGTCGCGTCATGAACCAGGGCGATAGCGGTCTCTTCAGGGAGGTTGCGGTGGCCGTCCTGCGCGCCGGCGGCGGTCCAGCGCGTTCGCGGGTAGGCCTGCGCGGCGCTCACCCCAGCCGTCCCACGGCCTCGCCGGCGATCGGGTCGAGGCCGTCGCCGCCGGCCGCGCGCCAGGCGACGATGTCGGCGCGCATCTGCGGGTCCCAGAAGCTGCGAAGGTGGTTGGCCACGCCGTCCGCGGGGTCGCCCGGTTGGGCGGCGAAGAACTTTGCGATCTGGTTGGCCATGTAGATCAGCCGCTCGGGCCGCCGGGCTTCCTGGCTTAGGCTCATTCGGCAGGCTCGAAGGCCGCCACCCGCCGGCTGCGCTCGGCCATCGCCTCGTAGCGCGCCTGCCAGTCGGAAGGGCCGTTGGAGGGCGCCACCTGCACGGCGGTGACCTTGTACTCGGGGCAGTTGGTGGCCCAGTCGGAATAGTCGGTGGTGACCACGTTGGCCTGGGTCACCGGATGGTGGAAGGTCGTGTAGACGACCCCGGGCGCAACGCGGTCGGTGATGCGGGCCCGCAGGGTCGTCTCACCGGCCCGGCTGGCCAGCCGCACCCAGTCGCCCTCGGCCACCCCGCGCTCCTCGGCGTCGTGCGGGTGAATTTCCAGCACGTCCTCCTCGTGCCAGACCACATTCTCGGTGCGCCGGGTCTGGGCGCCTACGTTGTACTGGGACAGGATCCGCCCGGTGGTGAGCAGCAGCGGGAAGCGCGGGCCGATCTTCTCGTCGGTGGGCACGTATTCGGTGATCACGAACTTGCCGAGGCCGCGGACGAACCGCTCCAGGTGCATCACCGGGGTGCCCGTGGGCGCAGCCTCGTTGCAGGGCCATTGCACCGAGCCTTCGCGCTCCAACAGGGCGTAGGAGACGCCGGCGAAGGTGGGCGTCAGGCGCGCGATCTCGTCCATGACCGCCGAGGGGTGGCTGTAGGCCATGGGATAGCCCAACGCGTTGGAGAACAGCTGGGTGACCTCCCAGTCCTCGTAGCCGTTCCTGGGCGCGATCACTTTCCTGACCTGCTGGATGCGGCGCTCGGCGTTGGTGAAGGTGCCGTTCTTCTCCAGGAAGGTGGAGCCGGGCAGGAAGACGTGGCCGTAGTTGGCGGTCTCGTTGAGGAAGAGGTCGTGGATCACCACGCACTCCATGGCGGCGAGGCCCGCGGCCACGTGGCGGGTGTTGGGATCGGACTGCAGGATGTCCTCGCCCTGGATGTAGATCGCCTTGAACCGCCCGGCGACGGCGGCGTCGAGCATATTGGGGATGCGCAGGCCTGGCTCCGGGTCGATGGGGACACCCCAGGCCGCCTCGAACAGGGCGCGGGTCGCGGCGTCGGAGATGTGGCGGTAGCCGGTGAGCTCGTGCGGGAACGAGCCCATGTCGCAGGCGCCCTGCACGTTGTTCTGGCCGCGCAGCGGGTTCACGCCGACGCC
>NZ_CADEGK010000176.1 GCF_902826855.1 uncultured Phenylobacterium sp.
GTCTCGCGTAGCAACTCGACCTCGTGGCGGTCCCGTCCGACGTCGATGCCGGCCATGGCGGGCCAGAACTCCTCAGAAAGCTCCGCCAGGCAGGTCTCGTCGATCGGCACGATCGGTTTGCGGATGGTGGTCAGCTCGACGCCGATGCGGCGCGCCACGTCCGTCGCGTACCGAGTTTCATCCCCCTCGGCGCGGTCGCCACGGTAGTTTAGCCAGGCCGCCACGCGACCGGTCTCGCCGGTGGCCGCGAGCGCCCCGGCCAGCACCGACGAATCGAGGCCGCCCGACAATTCCACGAGAACCCTGTCGTAGGGTTGGACGAGCGCGGCGGTGCAGGCATCGAGCCTGCGAACAAGCTCAGTTTGCACCTCCCGCAGATCGTGCGGCTGGGGGTCGGCGAACGCCGCGGGCGACCAGATCGCCTCCGTCTTCGGCGATCCCCCACCGATCGCCAGCATCTGTCCGGGCTCAACCACCTGGATGTCGTCGAACAGCGGCGTCGAGGTCGAGGCGTAAGGCACGGCCAACATCCGACCGATGCGTTCCCAGTTCAGGCTCTGGCGACGTGGCCGCATCCAGCGCGGCGCCCGCACCATGTCTGAGGCGACGACGTGAAGGCCATCGCCGAGATCCCAGGTCATCGCTTCCAGGCTCCCGCTCGGGTCGCGATAGACCACGCCGCCGCCATCGCCGGGTCCGGCTACGAGCGCCACGTAGTGCCCCCAGCAGCCACGGCTCAGGCGGACGATCAGATCGCGTGGCTCTCGGACCGTGTCCAACCCGGCTCCGCTTAGCGGTGATAGCGCCAAGTCGGCGCCGGGCATCGGAAACAGGTCGCCTAGGACCAGGCCGCGAGCGCCCGGCATCGGCCGTACCGACAGCGGCTGCGCCGGATCGGTCCAGAGGCTGAGCCCCGCGAACCCCGGGCGCCGACACCAACCGGATTCGGCCTCGAAGCGAGCGCCCATCTCCCGAGCGCGACACGTGGCCTCCGCGTTGTCGGGATGCGACGCCAGGGCGAGATAGGCGCGCCGCATCAGACGACCATGATGGGGCGATAGGCGACGACGTTTTCAGCGGTGTCATCGAGCACCAGGCTCTCCGCTTGCAGCCAGCAGTGCGCCTTGAAGGGCCAGACCGTCACGCCGAACACCCAGTCGTGGGGGTGACCGTGCTGTTGTAGGACACGCCGGAGCATGAACGACCGCAGGAGACATTTTCCCGACACCGGGGCGTAGGGAATCCAGCGCTGGAACCGGTTGAGCGTCTCCTCGAGCGTTGATGTCGCCAGGCGCGCCCGGGGGGCGACCGTTCGGCTCACGATCTGCGACAGCGAGTGGGAGCGGTACGCCAAGGCCACGTCGAGCACCGCCGCTGCGGCCACCGGCGCGTCCCTCCAGGTGGGCGGGCAATAGGCCCGTTCCAAGGCGCTGTCCGTCGGGGGCCAGGCCTTGCGCCGTGGCGCGGCCGGCGGGCCGCCGGAAAGCCGTTGGACGAGACCCGCGGCCTGCAGGTCATCGGCCAGTTCGGTGCTCGAGATGCGAAGCGTGGCGCCGTCGTCGGCGATCTGAAGGTCGGCCGCGCCGCCGGGAACGCAGAGATAGGCGTCCGTCGAGACGTCCAAGAACACAAGATCGTCGTCGACGGCCGTCGCGTGGACGTTGTCGGCGAGAGCCCAAGAGGCGCGGACAGCGGGTTCCAGGGAAATGGTGAGCATCACCTGACCATCCAGACCACGAAGAGACTCCGCCGCCGGCGCTGACCGGCGGCGGAGAATGGCGATCAGCCGCCGAACGGAACTTCGGGATCGCCCTCGTTGTCGTCGCCGAGGATGGCGTTGGTGGCGAGCTTGGCGCCGCCGAGGCAGATGAGGCGCGAGGCGGGAACGGACAAACGCTTGGACATTGTGGTCTCCTGCTTCAGTGAATGCCGCCGTTGCGGCAGAAGCAGTTCGCGCTTCGGCTGTGCTATATTCAAACTATATCGACTCTATACTCTCGGCAGCGTCCTGAGCCCGGATAAGCGACGATGCCACGTCAATGCGCCGGGCGAAGAATGCGCGCAGCTCTTCGCGTATCGCGGTGGCTTCACCCACCAACATCACTCCGGAGAGCTGGCCGAATTCCTCTGGCAGCCGGTCCAGCACCCGAGGCTCGCCGGCGCGAACCGGCGCCAACTGATCGTGCAGACGACTGAGATGCCGCGCCAGTGGCGGGCTCGACCCCGCTGCGAACACCCGGAACAAGCGCTCGCTGGCGAGCACGAACTTGCGTGGTGTGGAATCCTCCCGGTCGCTTGGGATCAAGCGATCGAGGTCAAGATCAGAGATCTGCGCACGCTCGCTGTCACAAGCGATCAAGAGCAGCTCCAGCTGCAGACGGAAGAGCGCGGTGAGGTCGCGCTCGGACAGGGTCTGGACAAAGAACCCCTGGCCTCGGCGGTCCAGCAGCAGGCCCTCACCGGCGAGCCGGGAGAGCGCTTCGCGCACGGGGGTCTGGCTGAGGCTCAGGCGTTCGGCGATGTCGTTCGCCGTGAGCCGCGCGCCGGCGGTGTGCGCGCCGGTGCGAAGCTCCTCCCTCAACGTATCAAGGGCGATCTTGAATGAATCTGCGCGCTTCCTCGCCATGTCGAACTCCAGAACTGGCCGCAGACTGCGACCAAAAGCTTGGAAGTGTCGAGATGTCGTGAAAGTCTAAAATACACATCCGACAATATTCGTCGGATCACCTGTCAAATCGCGTCGTTCAAAGAGCCGCATCGCGCCCGCAACAAAGGTTGATTGGAGTTCTAAGCTTCGCTGGAGATTCGGAACGAATGCCCGGTCTTTGACTCTTGCCCCGTCAATCTGTGTGTATCAATGCGCGTGACGGATTGACGACGACCTAGGGCTGCTCTGAGGATACCCCAAAATGCAGGGTTGTTTGCGTGGTTCGGGCGATGCCGCCTCCGAGTGGAAAAAAGACGCGCGACCGCGACGAGGTGCTGTCCCGTGTCCTGAAGGCCATTCGCCACCACCGGCGGATGACCGTCCAACAGGTGGCTGACCTGATGGATCTGAACAAGCGGACCTACGAGCGCTTCGAGGCCGGCGAGGGCTTCCTGAAAGTGGCGCGCATATTCGACTTCTCGCGCGCGACGGACAGCGACCCCTACGCGCTATGGGCCAGCGTCAAGCTCGGCACGCCTGACTTCGCCCTGGCGTGCATCGACAGCAAGCTGGTGCTCCTCTTCGTGGCGCACGCCCGCGAGCTGTTCCTCCAGGAAGGGTCTGACCTCGCCAGCCTCCAGGCCGCGCCGATCGTCGAGGCGCTGAAGGTGGCCTTCACGATGCTGAGCGCCGAGCTCGACCGTAACCGCGCCCTGGCCAGCCAGTGGCTGGGAAGGCCTGACGGCAAAGACGAAAGCTGATGCCTCCCGGGTGGGGCGCAATCCGACAGTTTCTGACGGCTCGCCCGACATAAAGTGTCATAAAATATAATAAAAACAATCAGTTGTAACGACTCGAATTTCGAGCGATTGTCATTCCAGCAAAGCGTCAGTTCGGTTTAGCGATGCGTGGCGTGCTCGGTCGTCTCACTGCCCTGGCGCTCGGCGCCGTGCTCGGCCTCCAGGTCGCGACCCAATATGTCGCGTGGTCGTTTCGATATGCGCCGCCGCTCGGTCCCGGTTGGCGGGTCGATGCGGAGACGATCGTCTATCCCCCTTGGTCCGTGTTGGCGTGGCGCGCGCAGTTCCTCGGCGAAGGTCCACGCATCTTCTCCGGCGCCGGCGCGCTGGTGATGTTGGGGTTGGCGCTGGGTCTTGGCTTGGGCCTGTTGTTCGATGGCGGCGCGGCGCGGAAGCGTATCCGCGGCTGGGGCGGGCTCGATGAGGCGCGCCGCGCCGGGCTGACGGCGCGCAACGGGTGCGTTGTCGGCGACCTGAATGGCCGGCTCCTGATCACCGCCGACCTTCGGCCGACCCTCGTGACGGGCGGCACGCGCTCAGGAAAAGGGCGCGGGCATGTGGTGCCCAGCCTCCTCTGCTGGACCGAGAGCGTCATGGTCCACGACCCTAAAGGCGAGCTGTGGCAGACGACCGCCGGCTGGCGCTCGACCTTCTCCCACGTGCTGCGCTTCAACCCGCGCGATCTTCACTCGGTTCGCTGGAACCCGCTCGCGGAGATCCGGCCAGGACCTGGCGAACTCGCCCAGGTCCAGCGGCTCGTGGCGATCCTGTCCGATCCCGGGGGTGTCCGGGACGAGGAGGCGATCTGGGACAAGTCCGCGTCGGAGATCCTCGAGGCCGTGGTCCTCCATGTCCTTTACGTCGCCGACGACGGCGCCAAGTCGTTGCTGAAGGTTCGCGAACTGCTTGCGGATCTCGACGAGGCCGCGGATGTCATGCTGCGGACGCTGCACCGTCGCGGACAGGACGGTGAGCCGGAAACACACCCGTTCATCCGCACCGCCGTGAAGGGCTACGCGGCGATGCACGACCGCTTTCGGACCTCGGTGCAGGGCACCGCGCGCTCTTATCTCAAGTGGCTGGCCGGGGAGGATCTTGAGCGGGCGCTGTCGGACTCCGATTTCGTCGTCGGGGATCTGATGTGCGCCAAGGCGCCGGTGAGCCTCTACGTCCAGGTGGCCCCCGCCGACGCCTCGGCGCTGAAGCCGCTGGTGCGACTGCTGTTCTACGCGGCCGCCCAGGCCCTCACGGCGCATGAAAAGGCCGATGCCTCGGGGCGTCTCAAGCGCCACAAGCTGCTCATGGCGATGGATGAGTTCCCGCTGCTGGGGCGGGTCGAGTTCTTCGAGAAGAGCCTGCGCCTGATGAGTGGCTATGGGCTCAAGACGATGTTCGTGGCCCAGAGCCTGAACGACATCGTCGAGACCTACGGGCCCAACAACACGATCCTCGACAACTGCCACGTGTTCACGGCCTTCGCCGCCCTCGACCCGTTGACCCAGGACAAGGTCTCGCGGCTCACGGGGACGGTGGCGGAGACGCGGACGAGCCGCAGCGGCCCGGCCGGCCTGGCGGCGGGGCGCAGCTCGATCTCGCGTTCGGAGGTGGAGCGGCCACTCCTCGAGCCCGGCGAGATCCGCGCGTTGCCGGACGAGGAGCAGCTGGTCTTCGTGGCCGGCCACAGGCCGCTGCGCACGCGAAAGGTCCGCTACGACGCGCGTGAGCCCTTCCGTCGTCGCGCGGCGATCACCGCGCCGAGCGGCGACCTGGATACGCCCGGCCGGCCGACGCACCCCTGGGCCGGGCGCCGTGCCCTGGGCGAGGA
Source organism: uncultured Phenylobacterium sp. (assembly GCF_902826855.1). GTDB lineage: Bacteria > Pseudomonadota > Alphaproteobacteria > Caulobacterales > Caulobacteraceae > Phenylobacterium. Next base: position 5,273 of record NZ_CADEGK010000176.1, read on the forward strand.
CCCCGCGGCCGTGCTGCCGCGCTTCAAGGAGGCGGTCGCCGCCATGGATGACAAGAAGGCCGCCGCCCGCGTCGCGGAAATCTATCAGAAGGCGGCCGAGGACCTGGCCGCCCAGGACGCCGTCTTGGACCATCTGCAGGGAGGTCGCCGTGGCCAGAGCTGACGAGAGACCGACGCCGCGGGTGCAGGTCTATTTCGAGAACCCGAAGACCGAAGTGGCCCTGCGGCGGGAGGCGCGCGCGAACAGGATGACGCTGAGCCGCGCCGCGGAAAGCGCGATCGCGCGCGGCCTGCAGCGCCGGCCGGCCGCCGACCCGGACGATCGTCTGCTCTCGCTGGAGCGGGGGCTGCGCGATCACATGCGATCGACGGCGCGCGACATGACCATCATCCAGGAGCTGCTCGTCGAGTTCGCCCGCGCCTTCTTCACGCGCCTGCCGGACAATGCGGCGGATCAGGACCCGCTGGTCCGCGCGGCGGTTGAGGCGAGGATCGAAAAACTGCTCGACGCGGCGGCCGCGCGCATGATCGCCGGGCGCCCCTTCGTGGGCGATGAGGCGCAGCCGGCCGCAGAGACGCGAAGCTTTGTGGCGGCGGCCGAGTGAACGCCGAGGCGCTGGCCGTCGCGAGAAAGCGCGAGGCCCTCGACCACGCTCTGGGCCAAGACATTCTGGGCGCGCTCGCAGAGCCCCTGGTGGTGGAAGTTCTGGCGAACCCGGACGGCCGCCTCATCGTCGACCGCCTGCGCCACGGCCGCGCGGACAGCGGCGTCCAGCTCACGATCCCGGCGCGGGAACGCGTGATCCGCCTGGTGGCCGACTATGTCGGCGAGCCCATCACGCGCGACGACCCTCGGCTCTCCGGCGTCCTTCCCACCGGCGAACGCTTTCAGGGTTTCCTGCCGCCGGTTTGCGCGCAGCCCGCGTTCTCGATCCGCAAGCGCCCGGCGGTGATCTGGGGACTCGGCGACTACGTGGCCTCCGGCGTGATGTCCGACCGTCAGGCGCAGGCCCTGCGATCCGCAGTGCGGGAGCGCCGAAACATTCTGGTCTCAGGCGGCACAGGCTCCGGCAAGACCACCTTGGCGAACGCGCTGCTGGCTGAGCCGGAGTTCGCGAACGACCGGGTGTTCCTGATCGAGGACACGCCGGAACTGCAGTGCTCAGCCTGGGACCTCGTCGGCGTGCTCACGCGCCGCCATCCCCGGCCGATCTCCGTGGCCGACCTCGTTCGCGATGCGCTGCGCATGCGACCCGACCGCATCGTGGTCGGCGAGATGCGCGACGGCGCCGCGGCGCTCGAAGCGCTCAAGGCCTGGAACACCGGCCATCCCGGCGGGGTGTCCACCATCCACGCAAACTCCAGCCACGAAGCCTTGATGCGTCTGGAGGACCTCCTGCGCGAAGTGCTGGCGATGCCGTCCGCGCGAATAATCAGCCAGGCCGTGGACCTCATCGTGCACATCGCACGGCGGCCCGCGGGCCGTGTCGTCGAGTCCGTCACCGCGTTGGACGGGTTGGATGCGTCAGGCGCCTATCGGGTCGGCGAGGTCGAATAGGGCGGCCACACGACGCGCGGCCCATCGTGCCGCTGGCGTCCCATCGAGAACCCATTGAACAGGCTTGGATTCTGACCATGAGCCACAAGTCACCAACAACGTGGCGGAAAGTCCTACGCAAGTCGCAAGCAACATGCCCACAACGCACGGGTATGTTGCTGATAACGTGCGCAAAGTTTTACGCACAGGCCTGTTGACAACTTGAACTCAGGCGCGTTTCTATTACAATCAGAGCGCGATATTGCGCTGAGGATTGCACGAATGCGCAAGGAACTCTTACGCGGCCTCTCGGTCGCGACGGCCCTTTGCGGCCTTGTCGTCAGCACGCCGGCCTTGGCCGGGGGCGCCGGCATGCCCTGGGAGGGCCCGCTCCAGCAGGTCGTCGAGTCGGTGACGGGTCCTGTGGTGCAGGCGGCGGCGGTCATAGCGGTCTGCATCTTCGGCGGTGGCATCGCCATGAGCGAAAGCGGCTCAGCGATGCGCCGCGGGGTCGGCATCCTGTTCGGCCTCTCCATCGCGTTCGCGGCCTCCACCTTCTTCCTGGACTTCTTCGGCTTCGCCGGCGGCGCGGAGATCGGTTGATGGACGATCTGCATCGCGAAGGCTGGGAGCTGCCCGTGGCCCAGGGCCTCGCCGAGCCTCTCCTCCTGGCAGGCATGCCACGGGACTACGCCATCCTGATGGGCACGGTGGCTCTGGTGCTTGGGCTGGCGCTTCGCATCTGGTGGCTGGGTCTGCTGTGGTGGGTGTTCGCCCACGCGCTCGGTCTGTTCGTGGCGCGCTCCGACAAGCGCTTCTTCGACGTCCTGCGCCGCCACCTCGGCCGCGCCGGCCACCTGGACGCGTGAGGGCCACGATGCGCTTCCTCGACGAAGCCCGCCGCCGCCCCGCCTGCCTCGCCGACCACCTGCCCTGGGCCGCGCTGGTCGCCCCGGGCGTGATCCTCAACAAGGACGGGTCCTTCCTCACCGCGATCCGGTTCCGCGGGCCGGACCTGGAGTCTTCGACCGAAGACGAGCTGATGGCGGTGCGGGCGCGGCTCAACAACGCGCTGCGGCGCCTTGGAACGGGATGGTGCCTGCACGTCGACGCGTGTCGTCGCCCCGCCCACGACTACCCCGCATCGGACATCGCGATCCCGGCCGCCTGGCTGGTGGATGCCGAACGCCAGGCGGCGTTCGAGCGCGCAGAGCCCGCCTTCGAGACGGACTACAACCTCGCCCTGACCTGGCTGCCGCCGGCCGAAGAGACCCGGCGGATCGAACGGCTGCTGTTCGACGGGCTGGGTCGCGCCGACCGCGACTGGCGCGCGGCGCTGGAGACCTTCCAGCGCGAAGCCGGTGCGGTGCTGGACCTCCTGAGCGACACGCTGCCGGAAGCGGCGCGCCTTGACGACGAGGCCCTGCTGACCTGGCTGCATGCCTGCGCATCCACCCGCACCCATCGCGTCTCGCCGTGCGAGGTCCCGACCTTCCTCGACGCCGCCCTCGCCGATGAGCCGCTCGCCGGCGGTCTCGCCCCGCGCCTGGGCGACAGTGTGCTGAAGGTCGTATCGGTGCGCAGCCTTCCGGCCACCACGCGGCCCGGCCTGCTGGACGGGCTGTCGGCTCTGCCGTTCGCCTATCGATGGACCGCGCGCTGGATCGGCCTCGACAAGGCCGACGCCGAGCGCGAGATCCTGCGGCTGCGCAAGCGCTGGTTCGCGAAGCGCAAGGGGGTCGGCGTCCTCCTGCGGGAGGCGATCACCAAGGAGGAGGTTCCGCTCCTCGACACCGACGCGGCCGGCAAGGCCGAGGAATGCGACGGCGCTCTGGCGGCCCTGGGCGGAGATGCCTGCGCCTTCGGCTACCTGACCGTCACCGTGACGATCCTCGACGCGGACCCGGGGCTCGCGGCGGAGAAGGCGCGGGCGGTCGAGGCCGCACTCAACGCGCAGGGCCTGGTCGCACGGACCGAGGAGCTGAACGCCGTCGAGGCCTGGCTCGGGGCCTTGCCCGGCGAAGCCTATGCCGATGTCCGGCGCCCGCTCGTCAGCACCCTCAATCTCGCTGACATTCTCCCGGTCTCGGCGGTGTGGGCCGGCCCCGCCCGCGACGCCTGCCTGAACGGGCCGCCGCTGGCGGTGGCGCGAACGACCGGATCGACCCCCTTCCGCCTCGTCCTGCATGTGGGCGACGTGGGCCATGCGATGGTGGTCGGTCCCACCGGGTCGGGCAAGAGCGCACTCCTGTCGTTCCTCGCCCTGCAGTGGCTACGCTATCCCGGCGGGCGGGTGGTCTTCCTGGACAAGGGGCGCAGCGCGCGCGCCGCCACCCTGGCCGCCGGTGGAGCCTGGCGGGCGCTAGAGCCCGGCGCCGATGTCTCCCTGCAGCCGCTGGCGCGCATCGATGACATGGCTGAGCGGGCCTGGGCGGCGGGGTGGATCGAAGACGCCATTCGCACGGCCGGGGTCGAGATCGCGCCGCGCCTGCGCGAGGAGGTCTGGGCGGCGCTCGGCGCCTTGAGCGAAGCCCCGCCGACCCAGCGTTCGCTGACCGTGTTCTGCGCCCTCGTTCAGGATCGCACGGTGGCCGCCGCACTCGAACCCTGGACCCTGAAGGGCCCCCACGGAGCGTTGCTCGACGGGGTGGCCAGCGACCTGGCGCTCGGCGCCTTCGACACCTTCGAACTCGAGCACCTGATGGCGACCCGCTCGGTGCTCGGCCCTGTTCTCGCGGCGCTCTTCCACGACCTCGAGCGCGGCTTCGACGGGCGACCCACGC
>NZ_CADEGK010000177.1:0-4396 GCF_902826855.1 uncultured Phenylobacterium sp.
GGTTCAAGGCCCACTGAGTGGATTGGTGACCTTCGGGCCGGGGGCGGCCGAAGCCATGCTCACGGTCCTGATCGGCGGCGATACCTCGCCGGAAGACAATGAGACCTTCCTCGTGACCCTGGGGGGTGGCGATTTCAACAACCTGACCCTCAGCGGCGTGGTCATGAACGACGATCTCGGGGCGGGAGCCGCCCCGCAGGCCGCGGCGCCTTCCGGCCTCGGTTCGCCCGTAGACATGGGCGGCGAGCCGGGCTGGTTCCTGCAGAATCTGACGGGAGGATCCCTGTGGGGCGGCGTCGGCGGCCTCTAGCCCTGAGCCCGGGTGACCCTTCCAGCAACAGGCTTCGCCGCCGGCTGCTGGCCGCAAGCGCCTTCGCCGTCGCTGCACTCGCGCCGGGACTGACGCTCGCCCAGCTTACGCCCGACCCCACCGGAACCGCATTCAGCGCCGGCGGCCAGGCGCCTTCGATCACCCAGTCGGCGGGCGGCGCCGACATCAGCCTCGGCGCGCCGCGGACCATACTCACCTGGTCGAGCTTCGCCTTGGGTTCCGACCAGAGCGTCGTCTACCGGTTCCAGGACAAGAGCTGGATCGTCCTCAACAGGGTCGCCGGCCAAGCGCTCATCAATGGACAGATCGAGTCCGTGGTTAGTTCGCAGCGGGGCGCGGGCAACGTCTGGTTTTCGGCCCCGGGCGGGGTGGTGTTCGGTCCCAATGCGCAGGTGAACGTCGGCGGCTTGCTCGCAACGCCGGCGACAGTGGCCCAGGGCGCCTTTCTCGACCCGAACAACCTCGACATCGCCTTCACGGGCGGCGGCGACGGCGCCGTTGAGCTACGGGCCGGCGCCGAGCTGCGCGCGACGGGCGGAGCCCTGGCGCTGGTGGCCGGCTCGGTCACGGCGGACGCCGGCAGCCAGGTCACCAGCGCCGGCGCCTCGACGGTGCTCTACGGTGCGACCAGCGACTTCACGGTGCGCTTCGGCATCCAGGCCGGCGACCTGGACCTGCTCGACTTCATCGTCCCGGCCGGCGGCGGCACGAGCCTGGCTACCCCGCTGACGCTGCGCGGAGAGACGGTGGGCGCCAACGTCTTCCTGGCCGTCGTCAACCGCGCCGAGGTGGCGAGCGCCGTGATCAATGCGCCCGGTCTGATTTCGGCTCAGTCGGCCACGGCCGAGCGCGGCGACGTAGTGCTCGCCGCCGGCGTCAGTATCGTGAACCGCCAGCCCGGAGCGACACGGCTCAACAGCACCACCGAGACGACGGCCAATTTCGGGGTGCTCTCGGCCCAGCGCGACCTGTTAGGCGGCTTCTCCTCGCCGAGCGCCGTGAGCGGCCTCCAACTGGCCGCGGGCCGCGACCTGGGCCTGGCGGTCTCCAGCCTCGACGTGGGCTCGCTGAACGCAGGCCGCCTGCTGGTGGTGGACGCCGCCCGCAGCCTGACCATCCGCAACAGCGCCTCGGCGGCCTCGGCGGCAACCCTTCGGACAACAGGCGCGCTCACGGTAGGCGCAGGCAGTGGGGCGATCAACGCGATCGGCCGGCTCCAGATCGATGCCGGATCGCTGCGCGCCGGCCAGTTGAGTTCCGGACGCAACGTGGTGATCAACGCCAGCGGCGTCGGGCCCGGCGACGGCGCCGCGGTTGTGCTCGGCTCGATCGTCGCGGACGACGACATATCCGTCACCACCGCCAGCGCCGCGGGCCACATCGTGCTCGGCTCGGCGCGGGCCACTGGGGCGCGCAACGATGAGGGACCGGTCGGGCGCAACCTTATCCTGACGGCGCGCGGCGCCGAGGCCGATGTCACCTACGGTGCGGCGGGCGGGTCGCCGCTGGTCGGCGTCACCAAGGCCGGCTTCTCCGCCGGGCGCGATGTGACGGCGAACGTCTCGGGATTGCTGACCCTGGCCGGCGGCTCGGCCGGGCGGACCTTCACGGTGCGAGCCGGCGACCTCGACATCACCGGGATCGTAAGCGCCCCCGATATCCGCATCGAGTCCCTGGCAGGCGCCCTGACGCTGGGCGGCGGGTCCGGCGGCGGCGGCGGCCTCTCCGCGGGACTGGAGGGGCTGCGGATCACGGACGCAGAGTTCCAGTTCCTGCGGGCGAGCGAGACGGCGGGCTTCTACGCCGGCGCGACGGGCGGCGTCGTCCGCGGCGACCTCACGGTCCAGACGCTGCATCTCGATCCGGCCAACACACCCAACCTGTTCCTGGGGGCAGGTCCAGCCAATGCGGTGATGGTGACCGGTGACCTGGCGCCCGGCGCCCAGGGCGGCGCGGTCACGATCGGGGCGGATAGCGCCGACAGCGGCTGGCAGCCCGGCCGCATCCTCGTGACCGGCTCCATCGGCGTGGCGCAGGGTTCCACGAACACCGGCTTCATCGACGTCCATGCGCTGGGCGAAACCCACCTGAACGCCGGATCCGAGATCATCCTGGGCTCGCCGCGGTTCGTCGCCCTGGTGACGGGCGCCCCGGCGGACCAGGTCGACATCGCCAACGACAGGCCGGCCGGCGTCGCGCCCACGCCGGCAGAGCAGAACAAGATCTGGATCACCACCGGAGAGCTGACCATGTCGGCCTCCGCGCGGATCCTGATGCAGAACACCGGCTCGCGGACCCAGCCCAACGGGGTCTTGATCGACGGCACGATCCCCGGCGCGCCGCCCGGCCAGTCCCCCAGGCTGTCGCTCAGCACCATGGGGATGGTCGACGTGTTCGGGACGTTTCGCGACGCCGACGGCGTGACGCAGGGCGGTCTCGGCGCAGGCCTCACGCCCGCGTTGAGCGTCTCCGGCGACGCCGTGACCGGCGCCGAGAACATGCCGGTGATCCGCTTCAACGGCCTGGACGTCACCGCCACCAACAGCCCCGGTGGCGCCCGGTCCAGCCTGACGATCGACACGCGGCTGCAGATGATCGCCCAACGTCAGGACAGCGCGCTGACCGGGCCGACCGACGCCGAGGTGAGCGGCCCCCCGGCCACCCCGCCGTTGATAGCGCCGGTCGGGCCGGACGAAGAGACGATCGACGAGGACACCGTGCAGGTGGGCACGGGCAGCTACGAGATCTGGCGGCGGAAGTCGAAGAAGCCCGCCCGCTAGTCTAAGCCCCGAAGATCGAGCCCGGCGGCAGGCTGGACATCTGGATACCCACCAGCACCACCTGACCGGCATTCATCATCACCACCGTGTCCCCGCCCACCTGCAGGAGTGTGAACTGGGTGCCGGGGTCCAGGAGGACGCGGTCGCCCTCGGCGACGCTGAAATCCAGCACCCGGTCGATCCCGGCGTCGCTGGAAGAGTGGAACAGGTCCGCCCCGAGGCCGCCGGTCATGGTGTCGTCGCCGCGGTCGCCTGAGACGAAGTCGTCGCCAGCCCCGCCGGCCAGCGTGTCGTTCCCCTGCCCGCCCCGGACGATGTCGGCGCCATCGTCGCCGTTGCATGTGTCCGCGCCCAGGTTGCCGTAGACATAGTCGATGCCGCTCCCGCCGAAGAGCAGGTCGTTGTCCTTGCCGCCCACGCAGAAGTCGTCGCTCGCCCCGGTGGCGACGGTGTCGTTGCCCATGTTGCCATTGAGGTCGTCGAAGGCCGCGCCGCCGATCAGGCTGTCATCGCCCTCGTCGCCCCGCAGGTAGTTGCCCGCGGCGCCCGCCGAACCGCCATCGATGGTGTCGTTGCCGATCGCGCCGAAGACCCGGTCCGACCCCGCCCCGCCGGCGATGCTGTTGGCCGCGGCGTTGCCCGCCACCGTGTCGTCGCCGGACCCCGCCAGCACGTTCTCCAGCACCGTGTCGGTGGTCGTCGCCAGGTTATTGGACCAGGTGTAGGTGGTCGGGCGGTTGATGTAGTCGGCGATGAAACTGGCCGAGAAATCCGGGAATGCGGCCTGCCAGAAATCGATCTGCGCCTGGATCGAGTAGAAGCCGACGCTCGAGAAGGCGCCCGGCGTGAGGTCGATGTCCGACGGGCGGCTGTGCTCGGTCAGATCGAGTGTGTCGAGGCCGCCCTGGTCCACGAGGGTCGCCATGAACGGCACGTCCTCGTCGACCGTGTAGGTCGTCGCGGCCAGCGCGATGTCGTCTGCGGCGCCGTAGATGCCCTGCATGGCGATGATGTCCAACTGCATCGGCGTGCTCGGCTGCACGATGAAGGTGTTGGCGACCAGGCTGCCGCCCTCCAGTCCGAAGAACCGGAGGCTGCTGTCGGCAAAGTCCGTGTAGGACATCACCGTATAGCGGGTGGTGTCGAACTCCGTGGGCAAGGGCGTGTCTTCGAAAGGGTGCTTCAGGCCCAGCGCGTGGCCGAGTTCGTGCAGCAGCGTCGCGTAAAGAAAGCCGCCCGGCCCGAACTCGTCGGTCCTGTACTCCTCGTCGATCCAGATATCGCC
>NZ_CADEGK010000177.1:4496-9467 GCF_902826855.1 uncultured Phenylobacterium sp.
TCGTAGGAACCGGCCTGCCAGAAGCTCGTCCCGGGGTTGGGGATGCTGTAGGTGAGCGAGCCGCCCGACCACTTTTCGCCGTCGGCATAGCGAAGGCCCGCGAAGACCTGTGCGATCGTAATCGTACTCATCACCCCCTCAGCGGTTGCTCACCGACCAATGCACGTTATGGGAGAGGTACGGTTGGTCGAAGCTTAATTCTTCGCCGGGGCGGCCTTCTATGGGAGGGTGACCGACCGCCGCAAGGGAGAGCGCCGTGAGTGAGAGCCAAGTCCTTTATGAGGTGAGCGAGGGGATCGCCACCGTGACCCTCAATCGGCCGGAGCGCCTGAACGCCTGGACCGGGACGATGGGGGCCGAGTTGCGCGTCGCCATGGAGAAGGCGGAGGCCGATCCGGAGGTTCGCGCGATCATCCTGACGGGCGCTGGTCGCGGCTTCTGCGCCGGGGCCGACATGGACGCGCTTCAAGGCATCGGCGCCGCGGGCGGCACGCAGACGCCGCGCGCGTTCACGCCCTTCGATCCGGGCTCGAAGCCCGACTTCCACCACCCGCAGGCTTGGTTCCCCACCGTCGGCAAGCCGATCATCGGCGCGGTGAATGGACCGTGCGCCGGCATGGGGATGGCGCTGGTCCTGTTCTGTGACCTGCGCTTCTGCACCGACGATACGGTGTTCGTCACCGCCTTCTCACGGCGCGGCCTGATCGCCGAGCATGGGATAAGCTGGATGCTGAGCCGCCTTACCGGACACTCGCGGGCGCTCGACCTGCTGCTGTCCTCGCGCCGGGTGACCGGCCCGGAGGCTTACCGCATCGGCCTCGCCGACCGGCTGGTGGCCCCGGACCAGCTGATGGCTGAGGCCCGCGCCTATTGCCGTGAGCTGGTCGAGAAGGTCTCGCCGCGCTCGATGCGGGTCATGAAGAAGCAGCTCTGGGAAGACCTGTTGCGCGGACTGGGCGAGGCGCTGAAGGAGGCCGACCGCGAGATGGTCGAGAGCCTGAAGGGCGCCGACTTCAAGGAGGGCGTCGCCCACTTCGTGGAGAAGCGGGCGCCGCGCTTCACCGGCGCCTGATGCCGAGGGTGACCTGGCTGGCCGTGCTGGCGTTGCTGGCGCCTTGGGCGGCGGCCGCCCAGTCCCGGCCGGCGCCCCCTGAGCGGCCCGTCGCCGACGGCCGGTTCAAATGCCAGGGCGCGCCGGACCTCAAGGCCGAGTTCGCCAGCCGCGCCTCAGGGCTGGTGGCCATCGTCGACGCCGGCGACGGACCCCATGCCCTGCCGCTGCGGCCCTGGGACGGCGGCGCCGCGCGGATCACATGGAGCGACGGACGGCGCACCCTCACGTGGAGCCCCGGCGTCCAGCTGATGTGGATGGACGGGGCCGAGCATCGGATGTGCGGGCGTAGCGGCGGCCACAGCCACTGAGGCTGCGCCGCGCCCCCGTGCTGCTCCTCAACGCACCTTGAGGCCCGCGAAATCGCCCTTCTCACGCCAGCCGTTGAGCAGGGCGAAGAAGGCGTCGGGTCCAGGGCCGTAGAGGCCGTCGAACAGCCCCTTGCCTTCCCCTGCCCGGCCCTCGCCGTTGTAGTAGCCAGGCGTGCAGTCCATCCGGAACTGCAGGTTGTTGAGGGCCGCGTCGCGGATGGCGCGCTGCCAACCCTCCACACCCTCCGGCGTCGGCTCCACGCACTGCGCCTGCCGCTCCGCCGCCGCCTGCACCATCTGCGCCACGTGACGAGCCTGCTCGTCCAGCATGTGCGGGAAGTTCGGCGTCAACGTGTTCTGGGTGACGCCCAGGTGGAAGCAGTTGGGGAAGCCGTCGGTGTAGAAGCCGTGCAGCGTCTTCATGCCGTCGGCCCAATGCTCGGTGAGCGTGCGGCCGTCCTTGCCGTGGATCTCGAAGCCGGCGCGCCGCGTGTAGGCGGTGCCCACCTCGAAGCCGGTGGCGAAGATGATGCAGTCGACCTCGTACTCCACGCCGTCGAACACCAGGCCGGTCTCGGTGACCCGATCCACGCCGCGGCCCAGGGTGTCGACCAAGGTCACGTTGGGACGGTTGAAGGTGGGCAGGTAGTCGTCGTTGAACGTCGGGCGCTTGCAGAACTGGCGATACCAGGGCTTGAGCTTCTCCGCCGTCTCCGGGTCGTTCACCAGGGTGTCAACGCGCGCGCGGATCTGGTTCATCTTCCGGAAGTCGGAGAGCTCCATCAGCCGGCCGAGTTCTTGCGGCGAGACGGCGCCGCCGGCGGCGCGGGCGGTGACGGCGGCGCCGAGGTTGCGGATGATGTCGGTCCAGCCGTCGGAGACCAGGTCCTCGTCCTGATGGCCGCCGCCGACCAGGGTATTGAAGTTCTCCATCCGCCGCTTCTGCCAGCCGGGCGTCAGCGACTTGGCCCACTCCGGATCGGTGGGCCGGTTGCCGCGCACGTCCACCGACGAGGGCGTGCGCTGGAAGACGTAGAGGTGCTTGGCGGCCTTGCCGAGGTGCGGGACGCACTGGATGGCGGTGGCGCCCGTGCCGATGATGGCGACGCGCTTGTCGGCCAGCTTGTCGAGCCCGCCTTCCGACGAGCCGCCCGTGTAGCCGTAGTCCCAGCGGCTGGTGTGGAAGCTGTGACCCTTGAAGCGCTCAATGCCGGGGATGCCGGGCAGCTTCGGCCGGTTCAACGGGCCGGAGGACATCACCACGTGGCGCGCGCGCATCGTGTCGCCGCGGTTGGTGGTGATCAGCCACCGCTGCTCGGCCTCCTGCCAGCGCATCTCGGAGATCTCGGTCTGGAAGCAGGCCAGGCGATAGAGATCGAAGTGCTCGCCGATGCGGCGCGAATGCTCGCGGATCTCGGCGGCGAAGCTGTACTTCTCCTTGGGGACGTAGCCGGTCTCCTCCAGCAGCGGCAGGTAGATGTAGCTCTCGATGTCGCACTGGGCGCCGGGGTAACGGTTCCAGTACCAGGTGCCGCCGAAGTCGCCGGCCTTCTCGATGATGCGGATGTCCTTGACGCCCGCCTCGCGCAGCCGCGCCGCCGCCAGCAGGCCGCCGAAGCCGCCGCCGACAATGATCACGTCCACCGTGTCGTCGATGGCGGCGCGGCTGAAGCCGGGCTCCACGTACGGGTCGTCGATGTAGTGGCGGAAGTCGTGGGCCACCTCGACGTACTGGTCGTTGGCGTCCGGGCGCAGGCGGCGGTCGCGTTCCTGGCGGTACTTCTCGCGCAGCGCGTCGGGATCGAAGTCCAGCTCCTGGGTCGCAGCGGTCATCTCGGTCTCCTGGGTCCGGACGGATGCTGAACCCAGGGGCCTGCGAACTCAAGCCATTCAGGCCGGGTTCACGCTGGTGGACGGGGCTGCTAGGCAGGACGTCCCGGCCGCGCGGTCCCTGAGCTCGAGACGAACCCACATGTCCATCGGACTGGTCGCCCTGCTGGACGACGTCGCCGGCATCGCCAAGATCGCCGCAGCCTCGCTGGACGACATCGGCGCGGCGGCGGGCAAGGCGGGGATGAAGGCCGCCGGCGTGGTGGTGGACGACACGGCGGTGACGCCCGGCTACGCCATGGGCTTCACGCCCGAGCGCGAGCTGCCGATCGTGTTCAAGATCGCGCTGGGCAGCTTGCGCAACAAGTTCCTGTTCCTGCTGCCGGGCGCCCTCCTCCTGTCGGCCTTCGCGCCGTGGGGCATCACGCCGCTGCTGATGGTCGGCGGCGCCTATCTCGCCTTCGAGGCCACCGAGAAGATCCTCGAGGCGCTGCGGGGCGAGGAGATCGGCGACGAGCCGGAGGAACTGGCGCTCAGCTCGGCGGAGCTGGAGAAGCAGAAGGTGGACGGCGCCATCCGCACCGACCTGATCCTGTCGGCAGAGATCATGGCCATCGCGCTGGGCGAAGTGGCGGACCAGCCGCTGGTGATGCAGGCCGCGGCGCTGGCCGTGGTCAGCATCGGCATCACTGCCGCGGTCTACGGCACGGTCGGTCTGATCGTGAAGATGGACGACATCGGGCTGCACCTGGCGCAGGCGCGGGCGCGGGCGGGTCGGGCGCTGGGCCGCGGCTTGGTGCGCGCCATGCCGGTGGTGATGGACGCGCTGACCAAGATCGGCACCGCGGCGATGCTGTGGGTCGGCGGTGGGATCCTGGTCCACGGGCTGGAGGAGTACCACCTGACCCCGGTGCCGCACTGGCTGGAGGCCGCCAAGCACTGGGCCGAGACGGCGCCGGGCGTGGGCGCGGTGGCCGGGTGGCTGGTGTTCGCGCTGGGTTCGGCGGTGGTGGGCTTCATCGTCGGCGGGATCATCGCCGGCGTCGTGCACTTCATTCCGCGCAAGGGCGCCAAGGCCCACTAGGGGCCGGCGCGCCGCCGCCAAGGGCAGCGCGCCGGGTTAGGTCGTCCTAGCGGCCGTAGTAGCGGTGGTCGTTGTCGTTGTCGGCCAGGGCGCCGCCGATGATCGCGCCGATCAGGCCGGAGGCGATGGCCGCCATGACCACGTCGCCGTTGTCGGACCGGTAGTAGCGGTAGCCGGGCCGCGGCGGGGGCAGGTTGTACCTGCGGTAGTCGGACACGTAGTAGCCGCGGTCGCGCCAGTACGGATAGACCTGGCCCTGGCGCCAGCGGTTGTGGCCGCGGTAGCCGTCGCGGCCGTAGGCGTGGCCATTGCCGCGGTAGTTGTCGCCGCGGCGGTTGTCGCGACGGTCGTACTGGTCGGGGCGGCCGTCGCGGTCGCGGTCGCGATTCCACTCACGCCGGTCGGAGCGGCCATCGCCGTCCGAGTCGCGGTAGGCCGCGCCGCGGTCGTAGTAGCCATAGGGCTGGGCCATGGCGGCCCCGCTGGCAAAGGTCATGGCGGCTGCGGCCACGCCCAGGATAATCTTCTTCATCAGGGGTCTCCTTTGGACCTATGCCCCGGAAGATACGGGAGGGCGTCTGAACGCGCCGGCGGGCGCTGCGTTCACACCGCGTTCACCACATTGACGGCGCCGG
>NZ_CADEGK010000178.1 GCF_902826855.1 uncultured Phenylobacterium sp.
GACGGAACTACAGGCCCTGCCGTACCAAACCTATCTCCAGACCGAGGACTGGCTCCACCAGCGCAGCAGCTTCATTTGGTTCTGCCTGAACGAGCATGGCGGCCTTCAATGCGAGGTCTGCAATCGTGAGGGCGAGCTCGGCATCTATCACCAGTCGTTTGAACGGCTCGGGGAATCCGATGCGCTCACGCTGCTGTGCGACGCATGCGTCGCACCGCTCTACAGTGCTGGCCGGCTTGCAGGAACAATCTGCCCGGAAAACGCCCTATCGGATGAAGAGGCGAAGCGCAGCCGACGCGCATACCTAGAAGACTTGGGTGTCCCGCCGAGCGAGTTGGCGACCGGCTAAAAAGACCGGCCGCCCTGAACCGTCAGTGGACGGTGCGTCGCTCGGCGATCAGCTTCGCGAAGTGGGCGATCGCCGCGGTCTCCAGATGGAAGGGGACCTGGGTCTTCTCTTCGTGCTGGTCAAGCTCCTCGAGCACCGCCCAGGCGTCCCAGCACTCGGCGACCACGTACCAGTTTTCCAGGTCGTAGAATTCGTCGGCGTGTTCCAGAACCGCCTGCGCCATCGCCATGTTCGCCATCTTCGGTCTCCTGAGATCGATCGGCGGGCTCATCCCGCGATCATGCGACCGCCCGGGGCGGGGAGACGGACGGGCTCAGGGTCGACGGCGTTGGAAACCGGCCTGCACGGAGCGAAGTGGAGGAAGGGCGGAGGGTCCGGCGTCGACGCCTCGCCTTTAGGCGAGGTCGCCTTGAGCCCGGACGGCCCCGACCCAGGTTCGCTGGCTGATCGCGTTCAGTCCGCTCGATCCGCCCTCGGGAACCTCTGGCGCCTTGACGACGCCGGTACTGGCAACCCCTCGCGGATGACGGCAAAAAAGATGCGGCGACCTTGCGGCCGCCGCACCGGCGGGTTCAGGCCCGTGCCTTCACGGGATGATGACGCAGACCCCGCTCTCCGGCCTTCTGGGCCAGGTTCAACGCCGGACCGAACGGCTGCAGGCCTGCGGAACGCCTCGCATTGACCGAGTTGGTCAGGGTGAGGACGCAGACCGGCTCTAGCGCCAGCATCTCGTCGTTGACCCGGAACGGGGCCGCCCGGCCGTGCTTGTCGAAGTCCGCCTTGGCCAGCACCAAGGTGACGCCCTTCTGCTGCGCCCACTTGATGGCCAGCTTCTCGGCGCCCTTTGCGCCGGAGGTGGCGAGCGCCATGTCCGGCCATTGCTCTCGCGCCCAGTTGAGGGCGTCGAAGATCCGCCCGGCGTCCTCGACCGTGTCGGCCTGCGGCGCGGCGCGGAAGGCGACGATTGTCGCCCCGGCGTCACTGGTAGCGTGCTTGCGGGCCTTGGCGGCGCGCAGCGCATCGCGGGCGTCGATCTGGGCGGCCGTGCTACGTGAGGCTCTCACCGAGCCCTTCCAGGGGCTCCACACCTCGCCTGTGGTCGTGGTGTAGGTGGCGGCGGCCGCGTCACGGACGATCTCCATCGCCAAGGTGGCCACGTCGGCCGAGCGAGCCTTGCGGGTCGCCTCCTGGATCTCGGTGTCGAGCACTTCGGATCCGTCGAAGTCGCGCACCAAGCCGCCGAGCTGATCCCGGACCTTGTCGGCATCGCGTTCGATCCGCTGGGCCACGGAGTGGAAGGCCCCTATCAGGGCCTCGCCGATGAGGACGTGGAAGTCCTCCAGGGCGCTCTCGCCGACGACGTCGAGCAGCTCGGTCATCAGGCTACAGCCAAGCTGCTGGAGCGCCGCCTCCGGCGGATGGGTGCGAAGGTCCTCGAGGGATAAGGCCTGGGCCTCAAAGGCGGTCAGGTGGTCAGAAGAGGAGGGAGAGGGAAAAAGCTGCATGGAACGTCCCTTCGTGGGTTGGGGGGCGAGCCCGTCGGCTCGTGACCGCCCCGCGCCGCCCGGCGGCGGCGCCCACAAGGGCTTTGAGCGCCAGCGTCCCTTGTGGGCGCCGACGAGGGGTGGCGAGGTCACTCGAGCCAGAGGGCGACCCCACCCCAAGGGCCAGCCCTCCGCTGGCCCTCGCCGCGCGTGACGAAGCGATCACACCAGACCGGCCAGAGCCCGCCTCACGATCGGGTCCCGATCCGCACGCCAGGCCGTGCCTGGACGCACCGCCTGCGCCGCATGCGCGGCGCAATAGCGGCCATCTGCGCGCCGACCGCAGAAGCTGAACCCGGGGGTCTTCGGGTCGCCGATCGGCCACTTGCAGGCGTGCGCCGCGAGATGGATCAGGTTGTCGACCAGACCCGGTCCTTCCGGGGCGGCGGGTGCGACGGCCATGTCCGGGCGAAACGCCTTGGCCAGCCGGGACGGTGCGGCCCGACGCGGCGGCCGCGGCCGCATCGGCCGTGGGGCGATGGTGCGCGGGGCGGACGGCGCCCTCCGACCGCTGAGGCCCAGGCGATGAACCTTACCGATGACGGCGTTGCGGGTGACACCGCCAAGCTGCCTGGCGATCTGAGAGGCCGAGAGGCCGTCGCGCCAGAGCTTGGACAGGAGGGTGACACGGTCGTCCGACCAGCCGGAAGCTTCAGATGAAGAAGTTGGGGACATGGCGGGATTCTCCGATCGCGCTCGGATCGAGCGCACCCGCGGCCCGCCCTTCCTCCCGCCTCCCGCAGCCGGCGCCGCCTACATCAGCCCCAGGGCTTTCAGGCTCGCTACCTGGTCGCCGCCGACGATGAGGTGGTCGTGGACAGCGATGTCCAGCGCCCGGCAAGCGGCCACCACTTGGCGCGTCATCTCGACGTCCGCGGAAGACGGTGTCGGATCGCCTGTCGGATGGTTGTGCGCGACCAGGACTCCGCTGGCCGACAACTCAAGGGCGCGACGCACCACCTCACGTGGATAGACTGGCGCGTGGCTGATCGAGCCCTCGCCCATCCGCTCGTCGGCGATGAGCTGGTTCGTCTTGTCGAGGAAGAGGACGTGAAAGGCCTCGCGGGGCAGGGCGCGGAGCCGTGCCTGCAGATAGGCCTTGGCTGCGGTCCATGAGGCGATGACGTCACGTCGGCGCAGCGGATGCTCCAGCACGCGCAGCAACAGGGCGTGCAGCACCCCGAGTTCGACCGCGAGATCCTCGCCGACAACGCGGGCGAGGTCCGCCGCCGGCGCGCCAACGACCCGGCCGATACCGCCGAAGCGATCCAGCAAGCGATAGGCCAGGAGCGTGGGATCAGCTTCGCCGGCGCCGCAGCGGACCAGGAGCTGGGCTAGGGCGCCCTCCTCATCAAGGGCGGCGACTTGATCGATACCGGCGGCGCCGATCGCAGGCGAAACCGCGGGCCAGGGCGCCTCCGCGACCCCGGCCCGGAAGAGGTCCGGCTGCTCAACCATCGGCCTGGCCTCCGGTTGCCGGGGCGACGCCAAGCAGGGCGGCATGCTGCGGATGGAACCGCTGCACCGTACGGACCGCGGCCGCATGGACCTCCGCGGCCCGGGCGGCATCGGGCTCGTGGGCGTCGAGCCCAAGGGCCAGGTAGGGCAGCGCCCAGTCGCAGTCCTCTTCGAACCAGCCGTTGGCGCTATAGGCGGTGCGCTGGATCGCGTCGGGCAGGCACGAAAGCGCCGCCGGGGAGATCCGCAGGCCGCCATGCGAGGCGGTGGTGACCAGGGCGGCGTCCGGGCCGAGGGGCGTGACGGTCTGGATCGGCCCCCAGGGGGACGAGGATCCGGGACCGGGCGGGAAAGGGTAGAGCATAGCCGGGCTCCGCACCGGGCGAGGACCCATTCCCCGCCCGGCTCGGCCCGCAGGCCCCTTCCTCCGTCCTCCTCAGGCCGCCTTGGGCAGCACCGACTGCGGCGGCCACTTGGCCAGCACGGCCGCCAGGACTTCCGGCTTGTCCACCGGCACGAACACCCGAGGAGTGTACGCGATGATCTCGGTGAAGCAGCCCAGCGCCTGGAAGGCCAAGCGTTGCGAGGCCGCGCCCACCACCTCGAGCCGCTGGCGATCCATGACCTTGGCGCGGCGCAGCCAAAGGCCGCCCGACAGGCCGAGCGCCGCCCCGTCTTGCAGCACCAAGTTCGAAACCTGCTCGGGGTCGCCATAGGCGCTGGCGACGTCGGAGAGGCCCAGCGCCACCTTCAGCGCCGGGACTTGGCCCGGATCCAGCAGGCGGCCGAGCCAGCGCCGGCCGTTCGGCGCCTTCAGCCGCCGGACCGAAGTCCCCTTATCGGGCAGGTGTGTCCAGATCGGCAGCAGGAGGCCAGAGACCAGCACCAGGTCCCGGGTGATCCAAGGGTCGGCGTCCGCCAGCTCCTGGTCCCAGGCTGCGCGCCAGCGGGGCTCGTCCGTCGCCTCCCAGGCCGACTCCTCGAAGCCCTTCAGCGACGCGATGGTGCGCTTCTCCGGCCGGATCAGACGGACCGCCGGCACCAGCCGGTCGTCGTCGTTGGTGGTGGTGAGGCCCTGCACGACCAAGGCTGCACGCCCCGACTTGGTATTGACCGCGTAGATCACGCCGCCCGGATCGAGACCCGCCAGGGCGTCGTCGGCGCTGGTCAGCGCGCGTTTGGTGCGCACCTCGAAGCGCAGCAGCCGGGTCTCGGCGCCGGTGACCGCATCGGTGCGCACCACCTCCTCGCCGGTGACCGCCACATCGTCGGCGACGATGTCCTCCATGCCCCGGTCCAGAGCTCCGGACTGCGCCGCCCGTTCCAGGATCGAGGACAGGAGTTGGTCGAACGCCGCAAACAGGGCGTTCTGGTCGGCGATCCGCAGCGCTAGCAGGCGGTTCAGGAAGGTGTTCATCGGCGGCATCTCGTCCGACGCCTTCAGGTTCCCCTCGCCGTCTAGCAGCCGCAGGCCGGTCTTGGCCTCGAAGGTCTCCCGGTCCATGGCCTCGACGTTGCCGAAGTGCAGTTCGACGTAGAAGGCCTGCAGCGCGCGGCGCGCCCAGGGGCTCTCCAGGTTGTCCTCGGCGCGGAAGAGGCCATTGCCGGCGGTGCGCCGTTCGCCCCGGGTCAGAGCCCCCAGGCTGTCGAGCCGCCGGGCGATCGTCGAGGTGAAGCGCTTCTCGCCGTGGATGTCCGTGACCACCGGACGGAACAGCGGCGCGCAGGCCTGGTTGGTCCGGTGCGACCGGCCCAGACCCTGGATGGCGGCGTCCGCCCGCCAGCCGGGCTCCACCAGGTAGTGGACCCGGCGCTGCCGGTTCTGGGCGGTTAGGTCGGCGTGGTAGCTGCGGCCCGTACCCCCGGCGTCGGAGAACACCAGGACCCGCTTCTTCCCCGCCATGAAGGCGTCCGTCTCGGCCTTGGCGGCCGAGCCGCTCCTGCGCTCCACCACGCGGCGGCCGTCGCGGGTAATCACCCGGCGCGAGCGGCCGGTGATCTCGGCGACCTGTTCGGTCCCAAGCGCCTCGATCACCGCGTCCAACACGCCAGGGACGGCCGGCAGGCAGGCGAGATGGGCGACCAGCTCGTCGCGGAGCCGCAGCGCCTCCTGGCTGACCACGGGACGGCCGTCCGCGTCGGTGACCGGGACCAGGGTGACATTGCCTTCTTCGTCCTCGATCGCGTCCATCGCCATCACCGGGAAGGCGCCCATCAGATAGTCGAGCGCCTGGTCCTTCGGTGTCAGGTCGACGACCAGGTTGTTCCACTCCTCCGGCGGGATCTCCGCGAGACGCCGCTCCATCACCGCCTCATTGGTCGAGACGACCTGGACCACGGCGGAGCGGTCGGCGGCGAGGTCCTCCCGGATCGAGGCCACCAGGGACGGCGCCTTCAGGCCCGACAACAGATTTCCGAAGAAGCGCAGCTTCGCCCCCTCGAACGCCGACATCACCGCCGAGGCTGCCTGGCCGGACCGGGGCTTGCTGTCCTCGGTGACGCCCACCGCCTCCAGGGCGGCGCGGAGATTGTGATGGATCAGTTGGTAGGCGTCGGCCCAGGCATCCCAGATGGCGACGTCCTCCTCGGTCAGGGGATGGCGCAGGGCGTCGTACTCCACACCCTCGAACGACAGCGAGCGGGCGATGTAGAGGCCCATGGCCTTAAGCTCCCGGGCGATCAGCTCCATGACCGCCACCCCGCCGGTCTCCACGGCGTCCATGAAGGCGTCGCGGGTCGGAAACGGCGCCTCCGGGCCGCCCCAGAGCCCGAGCCGAGCGGCATAGGCCAGGTTCTCCGGCGTCGTCGCGCCGGTGGCCGAGACGTAAAGGACGCGGGCGTTCGGCAGGCGGTTCTGCAGGGCCAGTCCCGCCATGCCCTGCTGGGAGGCTTTCTTGGTCCCGCGCGCGCCCTTGCCGCCGCCCGCGGCGTTGGCCATGGCGTGGGCCTCGTCGAAGACGATCGCCCCGTCGAAGTCCGCCCCGAGCCAAGTCACGATCTGGTCGAGCCGCGAGGGCCGGTCACCCCGGGCCGGCTGCCGCAGGGTGGCGTAGGTCGTGTAGAGGATGCCCTTGTCCATGCGGATGGCGTCGGCCTGTTTCCAGGCCGATTGCGGGGCGATGTCGGCGGCGGTCCCACCGATGGCGCTCCAGTCGCGTCGGGCGTCCTCCAGGAGGGCGTCGTTCTTCGACAGCCACACCGCGCGGGTCCGGCCCTGGGCGATGTTGTCGGCGATGACCCCGGCGATCTCGCGTCCTTTGCCGCAGCCCGTGCCGTCGCCGAGGAAAAAACCTTTGCGGAACCGGATGGCGTCGGCGTGGTCGTCGGCCACCAGCACCAGTTGGTGGGCCGCCTCTCCCAGCACCCACGACCCCAGCAGAACCTGGGCGTGGGCCTCACCGGCATAGATCACCGTCTCCATCTGGGCGTCAGAGACGCGGACGCCGATGTCCGGCGGCAGGACCGGGCGATAGGTCGGCGCCGGCGGCGCGACCGAGGCCATGGGTCCGGATTCCACGAGCGGGGACGGATGCGGCGCGCTGGCCGCGAAGCGCACCCGGCCCAGGGCATAGGCTTGGTAGAGGCCGACGTCGTGGCCTTCCCCCGACCACGGGCAGGTCTCGTAGGCGACCGCCGCGGTGTTGGCGAGGAAGGCGAGGCGCCCGGAGGGCGTTGCGAGCGCTCGGGCCCTGGGCGGCAGGAGCGCGACGGTGTCGAGGCTGCGGAACTGCCGCGCCTGGGCCGTGGGTCTCGCGACCACCGCCGAAGCCGCCCTGGCGGCATCCGCCAGGGTCTCGGCGGCGATGACCGCCGGCATGGCCGCGTCGGCCATGCCGCGGTCGACGACCAGCAGGCCGGTCTCCACGGAGGTCCCGTGCTTGGCGTAGGCGCGCACCGGGAAGGCCAGTCGCAGCACCACGCGCCCGCGCGCCGTGAGCGCGCGTAGCGCCTCCGCATCGTCGAACACGCGGGTCGGCACGATCGCGGCCAGGCGCCCGCCGTCGGCCAGGCACGACACCGCCGAGCGCAGGTGCGCCTTGAGCTGCTGGAACGGCGGGTTGACCAGGGCGACGTGGAACGAGCCCGAGGTGTTCAAAAGGTCGGGCAGATGGACGGCGTCATGCTGGCTGCGGGCGGCCAGGGGGAATAGCCCGTCGAGCAGGGCGGCCCGGCTGGCCGCCCGTTCGTTGACGGTCAGGGCCGCCCCACAGGCCTCGGCCAGGATGGCCAACAGGCCAGTGCCGGCCGAAGGCTCCAGCACCCGGTCGCCCGGGCGCACCTGGGCCGCCAGGACGGCCAGGCTGCCGAGTTCCGGGGGCGTCGAGAACTGGTCCATCGCCACCTGCTCCTCGGAGCGGCGGGTGTGCGTCCGGGTCAGGTGGGAGAGGTTCGCCAGCAGGGCGGCGATGTCCGCCGGCGCATCCTCCAGCCGCCCGATCTGCGGCGCGAGACGCCGTAGCTGCAGCACCAGCGCCGCCTCCATGGCGTCATAGGCGTCGCGCCACAGCCATGCCCCCTCGGCGTCCGAGGCCCCGAAGGCCGTGGTCATCACCCCGGACACCAGCTTGCGGTCAAGGGCCCGCGAGCGGTTGAGGTGCGGCGTGAGCGCGCGCGCGGCGGCCAGGAGATTGGCCGCCTTCTGGTCGGCGGAGTCGCCAGCGGTGGTGAACAGGGGCAGCAGGGCGTTCATGGGCGGGATCCGGATCACCCGCCGCGGAGGGCTCCTCCCTCCAGACCCGACGGGCTCGCCCGCCGGACCCCTTGCCTTCGGCCTCCTTCAAAGCTGAAGCGCCGCCGGCGTCGCCCGGCAGCTGGCAGAAAGAGACCCCCGTCGGAGGCGCCGGCGGGGGTCAGATGCGGCGCGTCAGGCCGCCAACGGCGTCACCGCGTCCCCCTCGGGTGGATCAGGTTCGTCGCCCTGCGCGGCGGATGGCTCCGAGTCTGGCTCGGCTTCGACCGGCGGACGATCCCAGGCCAGCGTCGCCGGCGCCCACTCCCGCTCGGCCGCGGCCTCGGCCACGAAGGTCACCAGGTCGTCCTTCTTCAGGGTCTTCGCCCGGTCGTCGTCGACGCCCATCTCCTCCAGCATCGTCAGGAGCTGCTTCTTCGGGTGGACGGTCAGGAAGGCCGTGTCCGGAGTCCAGTGGGCGGATATGTCGGCCCCGCAGAGGGCGGCGATCTCGGCGGCCTCGGCCCGCGCGGCGTGGCGGAGCGAGGTGGTGCGGCCCTCGCGCAGGTTCACCGACATGGCGGTGAGCTCGGCCAGCAAGGCCATCTTCTCACCGTGCGCCAGGGTCTCGACCCACGTGATGGGCCGCAGGCCCGAGGCCTTGTAGGCGGCCCGCCGGGCGTCCAGCCGCGTCTTCACCTCGCCGTCGAGCGACGCGACCGGTGCGGTCGTACCGAAACTGTAGCGCTTGCCCGAGATCTGCAGGGCTGACTCGTCCAACGCCCCAGAAGAGTGCAGGGCCAGCTGCTTGAAGAGCTGCGCCACCAGCACCGTCAGGGCCGCGCTCGGATCGTCGGCCAGGTCGCGGATCAGGCCGCGGGTGGCCACGTCCGTGCGGACCTCGTGCAGCACGTGGCTGGAGCCCTCGACCTCCACCTCCGCCCGGGGAACCTCAACATCGGCCGCCGCCCGGCCATAAGCCGGCGCCGCGTCATCGTCGTCTTCGGTCTCGTCGTCGATCTCATCCGGCAACTCATCGGCGGGAAGCGGGACCGAGTAGAAGGTCGCGCCCCAGCCGAAGTCGCTGTCGGCCGGCGAGAGCATCACCGCCGCGATCTTGTCGCGGGTCAGCGGCGCCCCGGCGACCACGGCCATGGCGCTGGCCAAGGGCGCGTAGGCCGCCGGGGCGTCGTCCGCCTCCGGATCGACATCCTGCAGCGCCGACGACACCTGGGTGACGGCGTACCGGGCGTCATTGAGCGCCGTCTTCTGCGCGTCGCTGAGGTCCCCGGGGTAGACATAACCCAGGCGGTTGAAGCCCTCGGGCGCGCCGAAGGCCCCATCCTGGCCGACGTAGACGGCCAGGCCTTCGGCCTTCAGATGCTCGATGATCGGCTGCACGCGTTCGCGCCAGGCGGCCTGCAGGATCCCCC
>NZ_CADEGK010000179.1 GCF_902826855.1 uncultured Phenylobacterium sp.
GTCTACAACAACGTCGCCCGCACCGCCGTGGAGGCGATGGGCGCCACCGGCGGCCAGACCCAGAGCCTGCACACCAATTCGCTCGACGAGGCCCTGGCGCTGCCGACCGACTTCTCGGCGCGCATCGCGCGCAACACCCAGCTCTTCCTGCAGATGGAGAGCGGCCAGAACCGGGTGATCGACCCCTGGGGCGGCTCCTACTATGTCGAGCGCCTGACCGCCGACCTGGCCGCTCGCGCCCTCACCCACATCGCCGAAGTCGAGGCCCTGGGCGGCATGGCCAAGGCCATCAACGAGGGCCTGCCCAAGCGCCGGATCGAAGAGGCGTCCGCCCGCATCCAGGCCCGCATCGACTCGGGCAAGCAGAGCGTGGTCGGCGTGAACCGCTATCGTCCCGACGTGCCGGACCAGCTCCCGGTGCTCAAGGTCGACAACACCGCGGTGCGCAACGCCCAGCTGGAGAAGCTGCGCCGTCTGAAGGCCGAGCGCGACCCCGAGGCGCTGGCCGCCGCCCTTGATGCGCTCACCGCCGGCGCGGCCGGCAACGGCAACCTGCTGGAGCTGGCCGTCAACGCCGCCCGCGCAAAGGCCACCGTGGGCGAGATCAGCTTCGCGCTGGAGAAGGTGTTCGGCCGCCACAAGGCCCGCGCCGACGCGGTGAAGGGTGTCTACCTGCGCGAGTCCGGCGCCACCGCCGCCACCGAACGCGCCCGCGCCATGGCCGAAGCCTTCACCCAGGCCGACGGCAAGAAGCCGCGCCTGATGGTTGCCAAGATGGGCCAGGACGGCCACGACCGCGGCCAGAAGGTGATCGCCTCGGGCTTCGCCGACCTCGGCTTCGAGGTGGAGATCGGCGACCTGTTCCAGACCCCGGCCGAGGCGGCCGCCGAAGCCGTCGGCGCCGGCGTCCACGCGGTGGGCGCAAGCTCGCTGGCCGGCGGCCACCTGACCCTGGTGCCGGAGCTGAAGTCAGAACTGACCAAGCTGGGCCGCCCCGACATCCTGGTCTTCGTCGGCGGCGTCATCCCGCCGGAGGACCTGAAAGCGCTGGATGAGATGGGCGTCTCCGCCATCTTCACCCCCGGCACCGTGATCCCGGAGGCGGCGATCACCGTCCTGGACCGCCTGAACGAACAGCTCGGCTACGCCCAGGAGCAGGCGGCGCAGTAGGGTCTCAATCCCGCGGGCGTTGTTGGGGGACAGGCCCATGACCGAGACGGACGAACCGGTCTCCGAGGCCGTCACGCTGCGCAAGATCGCCTGGCGGCTCCTGCCGCTGATCGCGCTGGGCTACGCCATCGCCTACGTCGACCGGGTCAACATCAGCTTCGCGGCGCTGCAGATGAACCGCGACCTCGGCTTCTCGGCCACGGTCTACGGCTTGGGCGGCGGCTTGTTCTTCCTCAGCTACGCAGCGCTGGAGGTCCCCTCCAACATGGTGCTGGCCAAGGTCGGGGCCCGGCGCTGGATCGCGCGGATCATGATCACCTGGGGCGTGCTGGCCATGGGCATGGCCTTCGTCCAGACGCCTTGGCAGTTCTACCTGATGCGCTTCCTGCTGGGCGCGGCGGAGGCCGGGTTCTTCCCGGGCGTGCTCTACTACGTGACGCTCTGGTTCCCGGAGACGCATCGGGCGCGGGCGATCACGCGGTTCTATTTCGCCGTGCCGCTGGGCGCGGCCGCCATGGGCGCCGTCTCGGGCAGCCTGCTGGGGATGCAGGGCACGCTTGGGCTGGCCGGCTGGCAATGGCTGTTCCTGGCGCAGGGTCTGCCGGCGGTGCTGCTGAGCATCGTGATCCTGTTCTGCCTGCCGGACCGGCCCGAGAAGGTCCGCTGGCTCTCCGCGGCCGAGAAGGCCTGGCTCACGGCGCGGCTAGCCGCCGACGCGGCCGGGCGCTCCGGCGACCACCCGAACCCGTTCCGGGCGCTGCTCAGCCCCACGGTTGCGGCGTTGGTCGCGGTGAACTTCCTGGCGCTCGGCTCGGGCTACGCCTTCACCTTGTCGGCGCCCGAGATCGTCAGGGGCGCCACCGGCCTCAGCGCCGACGCCATCGGCTACATCGCGGCCGCCGCAAACCTCGCCGGAGCGGCGCTGATCCTCACTAACGGCTGGCTATCGGACCGCACCGGCGACCGGGGTATATTCGTGGCCGGCCCAATGCTGGTGGTCGCCGCCGCGCTCGCACTGCTGGCCGCCACGGAGGCGCCCGCGGCGGTGATCGTGGGCTACGTGACCTACACGGCCTTCAACGTGGCCGGCCTCGCGCTGTTCTTCACCACGCCCGGCGCGATCCTGCACCCGCGTTCGGCGGCGGTGGGCGTGGCGGCGATCAACTCGCTGGGCCAACTGGGCTCGTTCGTGATCCCGTCCCTGTGGGGCGTCGCTAGGGACGCGACCGGGACCTACCACGCGGGCCTCGCGGTGGTGGCCGCCAACTTCGCCATCGCGGCGACGATCGTGCTGGTCCTGCGGGCCAGGGCGAAGCGGGGCGCGTTCGCGCAGCCGCGCCATGGTGAAGCTCACTAACGGCTTGTTGCGGAGTGGCGGCCATAAGGTCGTGGGTGGCCGCGAACAGGTGACGCAGTGCGTCGTCTTCGGAACCGGCCACTAGCGATCGGCCCTCATCGAGCCGCAAGCGCGATCCCCAACGTGATGCTGGACATGGTCGGACGTCTCGTCCCCGCGTCCGGACCTGTCGCCGCCGCGATCCGGCGGAGCCCCAGTATCGCAGGCGTACCTCCATGGGCGTTCCCACCGTCACCATCACCGTCGCCGACGCAAGTATCGGCGTTGGCGAGACCTCGCTCATCACCTTCGTCTTCTCCGAGGCCGTCTACGCGCCGAACTTCCAATATGCGGGCGGGCAGACGTATCCGAGCGGCAGCGTCGGCGGGTACGCCACATCCGACAACATCACCTGGACGACGACCTTCACGCCCACCGCAGGGACGATGGACGCGACCAACATGGTCACCCTGGACATGTCGGTCATCTACGACCTGAACACCGAATACTCGGGCGTGGGCGTCGCCTCCTCCAACAACTACGCCGTCGACACGGAGCGCCCCACGGCGAGCGTCGTAGTGGACTACGACACCCTACGGGCCGGCGACGCGGCCCCAGTCACCTTCACCTTCTCGGAAGCCGTGACCAACTTCGCCAATGCCGACCTGACGATCGCCAGCGGCACGCTGAGCGCGGTGACCGACAGCGGCGACGGGATCACCTGGACGGCGACCCTCACGCCCACCGCCTCAGTCACGGTCGCGAGCAACCTCATCAGCCTCAATCTGACCACCATCACAGACCTGGCCGGGAACACCGGCCTCGGCAGCCAGGATTCCAATAGCTACGCCGTCTCCACAGTGCGTCCGACCGCCACCATCGTCCTTACCGACGACGCGCTGAAGGTCGGCGAGACCTCGCTGGTCACCTTCACCTTCTCGGAAGCCGTGAGCGGCCTCGACGCCGGCGACATGGTCATCGCCAACGGGGCGATAGGGACCATCACGACGGCCGACGGCGGGGTCGTCTGGACCGGAACCTTCACCCCAACCGCGGCCATCACCGAGGCGACCAACCTCATCGTCCTCAACAACGCCGCCATCGAGAATGCCGCCGGCAACGTCGGGGCCGGCGTTGCCTATTCCAACAACTACGCCATCGACACCGCCGCCCCGACGGCGTCGATCGTGGTCACCGAGAGCGGGCTGCTCGCGGCAGAAACCTCCCTGGTGACCTTCACCTTCTCCGAGGCGGTGACCGGCTTCGTCCTCGCCGACGTGGCCACTGAGAACGGATCGCTGTCCAACCTTACCACCGGCGACAATGTCACCTGGACCGCGACGCTGACGCCCACGGCCGGGGTCACCGACACGAGCAACGTTGTCACCCTGGACAGGACCCTCATTGCCGACGCTGCCGGCAACGCCGGGATCGGCGTGACCAGCTCGAACAACTACGAGATCGACACGCCGACGCCCGCGCAGCAGCCGCCCCCGCCCCCGCCTGCGCCAATCGAGATGCCCGGCACGGCGAGCGCCGACATCATCGTCGGCAATGCCTTGAGCAACACCATCGTGGCCGGTGACGCCGACGATGTGGTCAGCGGCGGGTCTGGCGACGACACCGTCTCGGGCGACGCCGGCGACGACAGGGTGCAGGGCAACATCGGAGCCGACGACGTAGCCGGCGGCGCCGGCGCGGACTGGGTGCTCGGCGGCCAGGACGACGATCATGTGCAGGGCAACACCGGCGCCGACTACGTTGCCGGCGACAAGGGTGACGACACCGTGCTCGGCGGCCAGGACCAGGACGTCGTCTACGGCGGCGAGGACGACGACTATGCCTCCGGCGACCGCGGCGACGACACGGTGCGCGGCGGCCAGGGCGACGACCAGGTGCTGGGCGGCGACGGGAACGACTTCGTCTCCGGCGACAGGGGCAGCGATACCGTCACGGGGGGCCTGGGCGCCGACCTGTTCCACAGCTTCGGCGCAGCCGGCGTCGACCTAGTGACCGACTTCAACTTCGCCGAGGGTGACCGGGTGATGCTCGACCTCGGTACGATCTACGTGGCAGCCCAGGTCGGGCTCGACACGGTGATCACCATGGAAGGCGGCGCGGAGATGACGCTCGCCAATGTCGCGCTGGCCTCGCTCGCGCCGGACTGGATCTTCGCGGCCTAGCCCGAGCCGGCGGGCGCCTAGTCGAACCCGAGCGGCGTGTTTGCGTTCGGACCTTCGGCGGGCCGGTCAGGACCGCCGCGACCGCGACGCTCCATGAAGGCCTGCGCGACCGCCAGTTCGTCCTTGCTGAGCGAGCCGTCCTTGTCCGCGTCCAGGCGGCCCCACGCCATGCCGATCGCACTCCCCACCTGGCCGCGCAGCTCCGCCTTCTGGAGCTTGCCGTCCAGGTTGTCGTCCATCATTCCCAGCATGCGCGTCTTGGCTAAGCGAGCGTCGTGGTCGACCTGCTTGGCGGCGGTTTCGTCCAGCCAGCGGAACGCGAGCGAAGTGAACAGCATCTCCTCCCAGGACTGCTCGCCCCAGGTGATCTTGCGGTTCGGGTCGGGGTTGGCCGGATTGCGCTTGGAGTTGTCGTAGACGTAGTTGGCGACGATCCGCGAGCCGGCCGGGATCTTGATGGGCTCGGCAAACACATACGACCGCTGCCAGTTGAAGTCGTAGCGGGGCAGCGAGAGCAGCAGCTTCTTCTTGCCGTCCGGCGTCTGCAGCCACAGGTCGGAGGCGTAGGCCCGGTAGTGGGCGTGCGGGAACGCCGAATAGAGCATCGCGTCGTTCGGGAACTCGACGTAGGCCACTTCCTTGTGGCGGCCGGCGTTCGCCGCGATCTCGATCGTGGGGTCGATCACCACGACGTTGCGCATCATCAGTTCCGGCGGCTTGTCGTAGAAGTAGACCCCGACGCGGGACTTGTCGGTCGTCTCCTTGCCATACGGCGTGTAGTGCATCTGGAAGCCCACGGCGCCGCCGGCGGGCAGGTAAGTGCCGATGTTGCTGGGCGCGATGTTGCTCTCCGCGCCCACCGCATAGCCGCCCACAGATCCGCGCCACTGCGTCTCGGAGGTCCTGCCGTCCTTCGGCATCTCAGGCGTCCAGCCGCTCAGCAGGTGGTGCACCGCCTGTCGGTCGCCGGGCTGCACGGTGGTCGCGCGAATCCAGCGGGGTTCCGTGCCCGGGTTGGCCGTCGCCGGGCGCTGGTAGTCCACGACCCCGGCGGCTGGCACCTTAAACGCCGGCACCTCAAGGATCAGATCCGGCTTGCCCAGCGGCCACTCTGCGGCCACCCGCTTCACGGCCGCCAGCGGATCGGGGCCCTCGCCGCGCGGCGCGCCGGCCTCGACCCAGTGCACCACCGTCTTGATCTCCGCCGGCGTCAGGCTCTTGTCGCCCTTGAACTTGCCGACGTGCGGGCTGGCGTTGAACGGCGGCATGCGGTCGGTGCGGATCGTCTCGCGGATCATCGGGGCGAAGCCCTTGACGATGTCGTAGCTGGTCAGCTGCATCGGGCCGATCCCACCCTGCTGGTGGCAGGCGACGCACTTGGCCTCAAGGATCGGCGCGATATCCTTGATGTAGGTGGCCTTCTGGACCACACCCCGCTCGGGGAAGGCGATGATCCCGCCGGCGCCGTCGCCGCCGTTCGCCGGGACCGGCTTGCCGGCCAGGAAGGCGTCCAGCGCCGCGCCGGCGCCAGCAACCGGCCCTCGGTAGACGACGGCCCAGGTCTTGGGGTTGATCACATAGGCCTCGGCCGCGCGCGTGACCCCCAGGCTCTCCCCCACCAGCTGGTTCACGTCCATCAGGATCGGCGGCGTGTAGCCCACCTTCTCCGCCTCGGCCTGGATCGCCTCGCGGCTGTCCTTCAGGTTGGAGTTCAGCAGCCTGAACTCGACGCCCCTGGCGCCGTAGGCGGCGGCCAGGGTGTTGAGCGTCGGGGCCAGCGCCTGGAGTGTTCGGTCGCCGTTGGCCTGGGTGACGATCACCACGGCGGGGGCGTCAGACAGCCGGTACAGCTCGTGCGCCTCAAGATTGGCGTCCACCAGCATGAAGTTGTCGACCGTCCGGCTCACGGCGGCGGCGTCGACCGCCGACCCGCCAGCCATCGCCGAGCGCGCGCCGTTGTCGGTTGCGCAGCCGGAAACTAGGGCAGTCGAGGCCAGCAGGGCGGCCAGGGCGGTGAAGCGGGTCATGGTTCGATCCCTCTGAGGGCGGACACGCAGGCTCGTCCCGAAAATGACGGCGGCGTCAGGCTAAGCTTGTCGCTCGCCAGATTACAGCATTATTTCGGGGCAGCGGAGCCGTGGTGTCGCCTCGCCGCCGGACGCCGCGCGGCTAACCCACCCGCGCCAACTGCTCCGGCAGTTCGTCGGTGACCACCTCAAAGCCGGCGAGGGTCGCCGGCCCGAAGTGGGTGACCAGCGCGACGTCCGTTGCGTCGCGGCCTACCGCCATCATGATGCGACCGATCCGGGGCTTGTTGTGGCGCGCGTCCAGCGTCAGCCACTGGCCGCCGAGGTACACCTCCATCCAGGCGCTGAAGTCCATGAGACCGTCCTTCGGCACGCCGATGTCGCCCAGGTAGCCGGTGCAGTAGCGGGCCGGGATGTTCATGCAGCGGCAGAGCGTGATCGCCAGGTGGGCGTAGTCGCGGCAGACCCCGAGCTGCTCTTCATGCGCCTCGAACGCGGTGCGAGTAGGGCGGGCATGCTTGTAGCCGAATGTGATGCGCTCGTGGGCGTACTTCACGATCGCCGCCGCCCGCGCCCACCCAGGCTCGATGCCGCCGAACAGCCTCCAAGCCAGCTCGTTCAAAGCCTGGGTCTCGCAGTAGCGCGAACCCAGCAGGAAGACGATCACATCGTCGGGCAGCTCGTCGATGGGGAGCTGTTTGGCGTCGGGAAACACCGGGTCCGGCTGGCCGGAATCGCGGATCACGAAGTCGCCGCTCAGCACCATACGCCCGGCCGGGGCCAGGATGCGGGCGCACAGGTTCCCGAACTGGTCGCGGTACTGGCGCAGCGGGACGTGCGGCGTGGTGTGGATCAGGTCCGGGGTTTCGAGGTCGGCCAGCCGCTCGGGCCGCACGTTGAGCATCAGCAGCATCGGCGTCGGGGCCGGACAGTCGTAAGTGATCTTGTACCCGGCTCTTATGCGCACTGAAATTCCCCTGGACTAACCTCCCTGCGCAACTCTCAGCACGGAGGCAGGTTGCGTCGGAGAGTCGACGCGAACGTCGACTTCAACGTCCATGCCCAAGAAATCGGATTTCAGGCCCGACCAACGCCCGTGCAAGGGCACGGCTGCCTTCGGATCGATCACTTCGGCGACGCGGACCAGGTCGTGGTTTCCGACGATGCCGTTCGTGGGATCGAAGTCGGTCCAGCCGCAGTCCGGCAGATAGACGCGCGTCCAGGCGTGGGTGTGGCCAGCGCCGGTGCGGTCGCCCTTAGAGGGGCCGCCATAGATGTAACCGGAGGTGAACCGCGCCGCGAGCCCAAGGCTGCGGGCGGCCTCCGCCAGGAGCACGGCGAAGTCACGGCAGCTGCCGGACCGGCGTTCCAGCGTCTCGGCCGGCGTCTGCGGCGGACCCTCCAGGCGCTTGCCATAGGAGAATTCGCCGCGGATCGCGTGCGTCATGTCGGAGAGCAGCGTCGAAAGCCGGGTGAACCCCAACGGCCGCACGAACCGACGCGCCCAGGCCTCCAGTTCGCCTGCGTCGGGATGGTGGCGCGCGATGCAGCGGGCGAGATCCGCAGCGTCGGCGGTGGCGTAGGCGAACGGCCGCTCGCCCAGGATCACCCCCTCGCGCTCCAGCTCGAAGGCCACGGCGGGGTGATGCTCCAGGGTCACTTGGCTTTCGAACGTCAGGCGGTCCGAGCGGGCTGCGAACCGCGCCACTGCCGCCACAGCGCCGCTGGCCTCCTGCACATGGCGCAGCAAGCCAGGTTCGGGGCTGATCTCCAGGCTGGCGCCCAGAACGCGCTGGTCGAAGCTCTCGACCGGACGGTACATCACGCGGTGCTCGCCGAACGCCACCGGGTTGCGGTAGCGATAGGTGGTCCGATGACTGATGGAGACGATCGGCATTGCAGCGAAGCTCCGTCGATTCCCGAGCCGCGTCCAAGCGACCCATCGACACGGGTGATGGTGAAGCTGCGATTGTTGCCAAACCAGGCGCCTCGGGGCCGTTTTTGCTCGTCGGAGACCATTCCGGCCGCGACATGCCGTCGCGATTGGGGACCTTGGGCCTCTCCGAGCCCGATCTTTCCCGCCACATCGCCTGGGACATCGGCGTCGCCGGCCTGGGCCTGCTGCTGGCGCAGCGGCTGGACGCGCCGTTCATCGCCCAGCGATTCTCGCGGCTGGTGATCGACTGCAATCGCGATCCCGCACGTGCGGATTCCATTCCCGCAGTCAGCGATGGCACGCCCATTCCCGGCAACGCCGACCTGACCGACGCCGAGCGCCAGGCCCGGATCGATCAGGTGTTCACGCCCTACCATGCCGCCATCGCCGCCGAGCTCGACGCCCGGCAGGCCCGCGGCCTGCCGACGATCGTCGTCGCCCTGCACTCGTTCACGCCGGTCATGCAGGCGTTCGAGCGGCCCTGGCGCTTCGGCATCCTGCACCTGGGCGGCAGCGCCTTCTCCGACGCCATGCTGGCCCGCCTGCGGGCCGAGCCCGAGGCCGGCGAGGTCGGCGACAACGAGCCCTACCGCATGGACGACGTCGACTTCACCATCCCCCACCACGCCATCGGCCGGGGCCTGGACTATGTGGAACTTGAAGTCCGCCAGGACCTGCTGGCCGACGCCGCCGGACAGGAGGCGATCGCCGAGATGGTGGCGAGAGTGCTGCCGGCGGCGTTGGAGGATCTCACCCCGTAGGCCCCTGCAGCGCCGGCGCGGAGACG
>NZ_CADEGK010000180.1 GCF_902826855.1 uncultured Phenylobacterium sp.
ATGATCCTGGTGGGCGGCTCCAACGTTTATCCTGCCGAGATCGAGGCGGCGCTGGAGGAGCATCCGGCGGTGCAGTCCTGCGCGGTGATCGGCCTTCCGGACGACGACTTGGGCGCGCGCATCCATGCCATCGTCAACGTGAAGGGCGACGTGACCGGCGAAGAGCTCGCCGAGCACCTGCAGGACCGGCTGGTCACCTACAAGCGCCCCCGCTCCTTCGAGTTCGTCGATGAGCCGGTGCGCGACGACGCCGGCAAGGTGCGTCGCACCGCGCTGCGCGACGCACGCATCGCCAAGGCCGCGGCGGGCGCCTAGAGGCCCGCCGCCAGCAGCTCGATCAGCCGTGGCGCCTCCGAGGGCCGCATGAGGCGGAAGCGTTCCAGGTGCGCCAGAGCCGGGTCGGCCATCAGCTCGCCGTAGCGGGCCCTGCGCTCCGCATAGGTGTCCCAGGCCCAGCGAATGGGATGCTCGGGCTTGAGCCAGCGGCGGAAGTCCTCGCGGTTGCCGGTGCCGGGCCACAGCTCCTCACCTGTCCAGGCGCGATGGAAGGAGCGCCGCAGGACGCGGGCCATGACGACGGCCTTCGGATAGTCCAGCCAGACCAGGTGGGTGGCGCGGCCAAACAAGATGTCGCGGACCTTGGCGTAGTTGCCGCAGCTGACCCAGGCCTCGTCGGCGACCGCCTCGGCGACCCGGCGACGGAATTCCTCCGGGTCGCCCTGGTTCAGGTCCGTCCACCCCGGCTGCCAGTTGATCGCGTCGAGATCGACGTGGCGCACGCCGAGGCGGCGGGCCAACGCGCCCGCGAAGGTGGTCTTGCCCGACCCTGACGTGCCGATCACCGAGACGCGCATGGTCCGACTCTCGGCCGTCTCCCGCGCGAAGCCAAGCCGCCGTGGCCGCGGCCGCTACCAGCCCGAGGGGGCGGGTTGGCCCGGAATTCTTCTCGGGGCGGCTCCGCGCCGCCATGTGACGCCACGCGGCGCCCGCACGCCTCAGTTCTTCACCTTCTCCCACTTGTAGGGTTCGTCCTCGCCCTTCCGGAATGTGCCCAGGAGGTCGATCTTGCCGTCGCCGTCGGTGTCGTAGAGGCCGGTTTCCGGGGCGCCGTCGCGGTTCTTGTCGACCAGGATGGTGTCGATCGCCTGGTCGGCGTCGGTGTCCAGCATGGTCAGGACCGCGTCGCGCTTGTTGTTGGGTATGACCACCGAGTAGTCGCCCTCGTCGTCGCAGTCGGAGTCGATCAGGTACTCGACGCCAACCGGGTCCTTGGATGGCCGGCTGTCGACTTCCGCCTCCTTGCAGACACCGCCTGGCGCGTTGGAGCGCTTGATCGCCGCGCGGTTGTCCGGGCGGGCCAGCATGGCCTTCACGTCCTCCGCCGACACGGCGAAGTTGAGCCCCTCGCCGCTGGACTTGAAGCTGTTGATGCCGACCACCTCGAGTTTCTCGCTCAACAGGGGGCCGCCCGAATTGCCCGGATTGATCGGGGTCTGGGTCTGGATGACCGTGGCCTTGTGCTCGTAGCGGTCGCCGGTGGCGGTCCAGGCGTAGTCGCGGCGGATCTGGCTGACGATGCCGCGGGTGTAGGTCCAGGATTCGCCGGTGGGGTGGCCGATCGCGTGGACGTCGGAGCCGACGCGCACGGAGTCCGTGCTGCCGATGGTCAGAGGCTTGATGGCGGGCGGCAGGCTATCGAGCTTCACCAGCGCCAGGTCCGCCGGCTCGTCGCGCCGCAGCACCTTGGCCTTGTGGATCTCGGCCTTCGCGACGGAGGCGCCCTCCTGAGCCGGCTTGAAGATCACGCCGACGGTCTCGAACTCGCCCGCCACGTGGAGGTTGGTCACGATCTGGCCGTCGGCGCTGATCACCACGCCCGAGCCGACGCCGGCGGGGGTCACGATCAGGACCACGGCGGGGGACGCCTGCTCGTAGACCTTGCTCTCCGCGGCGCCGCGCGTGACCGAGCGGCCGTCGGGCCGCACGCCGTCCAGGGTGCGGGCGTACCGCTTTACCGCCGGCCCGGAACGCTGCGCCGCGGACCCCGCGGAGATCGACGGTGCCACGACGGCGCGGGCGGGCTTGCGGGCGCCGTGGCCTTGCGTGGCCGGCTGGCCGAGATGGCCTTCCGGAGGCGCGGCCTGAGCATATGATGCAGTGGCCAAGCTTGTGGCGAGCGCGGCGATTCGGAGCCATTTCATGGCCTTAGGTCCCCCCTCTGGACGGCTGCTGCGAAGCCTAGCCGTGCTTGGTCTGGCGGCAAGCCTGTTTCTCCTTACGGTTGCGCCGGCGCGGGCCAAGACCCCTGACGCGCAGATCGCGGAGGCCCAGCGGCTGTTCTTCGAGGGCCAGGGCCTGAAGGCGCGCACGCAGCTTGCGGCCCTTGCGGAGGCCGAGCGCGGCGATCCGGCGTCGCGGGCGCTGGCGCTGCAGACCCTGCTGGAGATCTGCCGACGGATGCGCGCGGCCGAGTGCCTGGTCGCCACCACCCAGGCCTATGTCGACGCGGTGAGCGCCTCGGTGTCGAGCGATCCGATCCGCCGCGCCCAGCAGGCGTTGGAGGTCGGCTACTATATCAACGCCGACCGGCTCGCGATCGGGTCCGGGCCGGCGCTGGCGCAGGCCATGGCCGACCCGATGTGGGGCGTCGACATCCCCGGCGAGGGACTGATCTACCTGCGCCGCCGGGCCCTGCGCGCCGACATCCTGCTGGCCAGCGGCAAGCCGGAGGAAGCCGAGCAGGCGATCAGCGAGGTGCTGGCGATCGCCGGCGCCATCCGGTCGCCGGCGGCGGCGTCCTACGACATCGCCACGGTGCTGGCCGACGCGTTGGCGACCCTCGTGGAGCTGGGCGCGTACGAGCGGGCCTACGGGCTCTTCGTGGCGAGCGCGGGCTTCGTCGTCGCTGCGCTGCCGCCGCGGACGCCGGAGGCCGTGCTGTTCCAGCGCACGGCGGCGAACCTGCTGCTGGGCGTCGACGATGGCCTGGGCGCGGCGCGCGCGACGGACGCGGTGCTGGACAGCCTGGCGGACCTGGAGCTCGACGCCGAAACCCGCGCGTGGCTGTCCGGCTCGGCGCTCAACATGAAGGCGGGCCTGTGCAAGGACGGCCCCGACTGCAGCGTCCGCGCCCTGTCGGACCACCCCTTGGGCGCGCTCTACCGCACGCCTGGACGGGCGCCGGCCAACGTCGCCGAGGTGAGATACCTGGGGGCCCGTGGGTTGGCCGCGCAGAGGGCGGGGCGGCCGGACGCTGTGGCCGCGGCGGCCCTCGGTGGTCCGCTGGGGTTCAAGCCGCAGGCGGAGGAGCGCGCTGCGGTGGAGGCCTTCCGCACAATGAGCCGCGGATTCGGCCTGCCGGCCGGGCCCGAGAAGAGCCAGGCGATCGGCGAACTGGGCGCGCAGGTCCAGGCCGCCGCGGCCGCGGCGGGCGCGCTGCCGGGGTCCTGGTTTCGGCCGGGCGTGTTCGACCGGCTGATGGTCGGGATCGCGCTCATCCCCGCCACCCGCGAGGCGACCGATCCCGAAACCACCTTTGCGCTGATCCAGCTCGCGAGCCGGGCGGGGCCGGGGTTCGACGCCGACGCCATGACACTGCTGTCGTCCGCGCGCACGGCGGACCAGCGACGGGCCGCGCACCAGGGCCTGCGGCTGCGGGCGCAGCGCGACCGGCTGGAGCAGGCCTCGATCGCGGAGATGGTCGGCCGGGCCCGCGCGCCGGCCTCGGGCGGCAGCTTCGACTACGACGCCGCGCGGCTGGCGGAGCTTGCGGGCCTGAACGAGAGGCTGGCCGTTTCCGACGCGTCGCTGGTGCGGGCCGGGCTGGCGATGTCGGGGTCCAACCTCGTGTCCCTGCAACGGCTGCGCGGCGTTCTGGCCAAGGACGAGGCGGCCCTTGCCTATGTGCCGGTGGGCGGTGGGCGGGCCTATGCCTGCGTCCGCCGCGACGGGATGACAGTGGTGGCGGCGCCTTCTGACAAGGACCACCCGCTCGACCTCGACGTCCGCCTGCTGCAGGCCGCGCTCTCGGCCACCCATGCGCCGGACGAGGATGCCGATGGCCAGTTCCCGGTGGCCGCCGCGGTCCGGCTCTACGACGCGTTCCTGCGTCCGTTCGAACCGTGCTTGAAGCCGAACGACCGGGTGATCTGGCTGTCGCCGCTGATCAGCGTGGGCGGCCTGCCGCTCGGGGCGCTGCTGTCTCGGGCGCCGCCGCGGCGCGGCGCAGGCTACGACCTGGCGGCCGCCGACTGGTTCGTGCGGTCGCATGCCGTCAGCTACGCCGGCTCGGCCGCCGCCCTCGTCGCCGCGCGGTCCGCACGGCTCAGCCCACCGGTCCGCGAGTTCCTCGGCGTCGGCGACCCGGTCCTGGACCGACCGGGGGCGGAGGCGGTCCGCAAGGCCGGGCTCGGGCCGTTGCCGGAGACCGCGGCGGAACTGGCGCAGTCCGCGCGGCCCTTCCGCACAGCCCAGGTCCTGACCGGCGAGGCCGCCACCGAGGCCCAGGTGCGCGCGGCGTTGGTTCGGGGCGCGCGGCTGGTCTCGTTCGCCACCCACGGCGTCATGCGCGGCGAGGTCGAGGGCGTGTCCGAGCCCGCGCTGGTCCTGACGCCGGCGGCGGGGCCGGCGTCCGACGACGGCTTCCTGACCGCCTCGGAGATCGCCGACCTGGAGCTCCCAGCCGACTTCGTGGCGCTCTCGGCCTGCAACACGGCGAACCTGGAGTTCACCCGCATCGCCCAGGACCTGCCGGCGCTGAGCTCGGCGTTCGCGCAGGCCGGGGCGCGCGCCACGCTGGGCACGCTGTGGCCGGTGAACTCGGAGACGAGCGCCACCGTCGTCGCGGGTGTCTTCGCCCGGCTGGCCGACGCCGGGGGGACGGGCGCCGCGGAGGCGCTCGCGC
Source organism: uncultured Phenylobacterium sp. (assembly GCF_902826855.1). Classification (GTDB taxonomy): domain Bacteria; phylum Pseudomonadota; class Alphaproteobacteria; order Caulobacterales; family Caulobacteraceae; genus Phenylobacterium. Next base: position 4,904 of record NZ_CADEGK010000180.1, read on the forward strand.
AGGCGCAACGCGCCTACCTCGCCGCACCGCCCGACCGCGCGCGCTTGCACCCACGCTTCTGGGCGCCCTTCATCATCCTGGGCGACGGCGGCGTCCGCGGCCGCTAGCCGCCCAAGCCCTGTTCAGCTGCGGCCCGTTGCCCAGGTCTCGTGTGCGAGTACGATCAAACTCGCAGACCGCGGGAGCCAGTCGACGATGCAGTTCAGTTTCACCAGCGAGCAGGAGGAGCTGCGCTCCGTGCTGCGCCGCTACTTCGAGGACACGTCGCCGACGAGCACGGTCCGCCGGTTGATGGAGACGGAGCGGGGCTGGGACGCGGCGGACTGGCGCGGGCTGCACGACCAGATCGGGCTTGGCGGGGTGCATGTGCCGGAGGCGTACGGCGGCCTGGGTCTGGGGTTCGTGGAACTGGGCATCGTCGTCGAGGAGATGGGGCGCGCCCTCGTCTGCTCGCCGTTCTTCGCGTCCAGCGTGCTGGCGACCACGGCCATCCTCAACGCCGCGGATGAAACGCAGAAGGCCGAATTCCTGCCGAAGCTGGCGAGCGGCGAGACCGTGGCCACCCTGGCCTTCGCCGAACCGAACGGGCGCTGGGATGTCGAAGGCGTCGGGATGACGGCGCGCCCGGGCGGCGGCCGCTATCGCCTGGACGGCGTGAAGTCCTTCGTCCTCGACGGCGCGAGCGCGGATCTGTTCATCGTCCTGGCGCGGGCGCCCGGGTCGCAGGGGTCGCAGGGGCTCTCGCTGTTCACGGTCCGCCGCGATGCGCCGGGCCTCACCGTCCAGCCGCTGGCGGCGCTGGACCCGACGCGGAAGCTCGCGCGGCTGGCGTTCGAGGGCGTGGAGGCCGACCTGCTTGGCGAGCCCGAGGGTGCGGCGGCGCCCTTCGCCCGCACGCTGGCGCAGGCCTGCGCCATGCTGGCCAGCGAGATGGTCGGCGGCGCCGAGCGGCTTCGCGAGTCCGCGCTCGAGTATGCGAGCCTGCGGATGCAGTTCGGGCGGCTGATCTCGTCGTTCCAGTCGATGAAGCACAAGCAGGCGGACATGCTGCTGGAGGTGGAGCTGGCGAAGTCCGCCGCCTACTACGCCGCGGCCGCCGCCGATGACGACGCCGCGGATTTCCCTGCCGTCGCGCACCTGGCCAAGGCCATGGCGTCCGACACCTATCTGCAGACCGCGATCCACACGATTCAGATCCACGGCGGGATCGGCTTCACCTGGGACAACGACACGCACCTCTGGTTCAAGCGGGCCAAGAGTTCCGAGGTCTTCCTGGGCGACGCGGCGTGGCATCGTGAACGCATGATCCAGACATGGGCGGCCTGACGATGAGCACGACGAGCGAAGAGGCGCTGCGGGCCGAGGTGCGGTCCTGGCTGGAGGCCAACTGGGATCCCGAGCGGGAGCTGGTGGCCTGGCGGAACCTGCTGATCGACGCCGGCTGGGGCGCGCCGACCTGGCCCAACCGCTGGTACGGCCGCGACCTGTCGCCGGAGCTGGCCCAGGTGGTTGACCAGGAGATCCGGCGCGTCGGCGCGGTGGGCGTGGCGCGGGCGGGGCCGCGGTCGCTGGCCCAGGCGGTCCTGCTCGCGCACGGGTCGGACGGCCAGAAGGAGCAGTTCCTGCGCCGCAGCCTCACCGGCGAGGACACCTGGTGCCAGCTGTTCAGCGAACCGGGCAGCGGATCCGACCCGGCGGGCGCGACGACGCGGGCGGACTTCAGGGACGGGCGCTGGGTGGTGAGCGGGCAGAAGCTGTGGACGACCAGCGCGCACCACGCCGACTGGGGTCTCCTGCTCGCGCGCACGGACTGGGACAAGCTGAAGCACCAGGGGCTCAGCTACTTCCTGATCGACATGCGCCAGCCGGGCGTCGAGGTGCAGCCGTTGCGCCAGATGAACGGCCACGCCTCGTTCAACCAGGTGTTCTTCACCGACGCCGAGGTGGCCGCCGATCACCTGGTCGGCGAGCGGGGCGGCGGCTGGGCGGTGGCCACCACGACGCTGATGCACGAGCGGCGCGGGTTCGACAGTTTCGGGGCGGGCGCCGGTCCCACCGACGTCAGGCCCGGCCGCACGCACGCGCAGGCGAGCGCCGAGGCGGCGACGGCGCTGGAGCCGTACGTCTGGTACCCGCAGCGCACCGGGCGGGTGGACCTGGTGCTGGAGGGCGCGCGCGCCAGCGGCAAGCTGGACGATCCGGTGGTCCGCCAGGAGATCGCCAAGCTGCTCAGCCTGGCCAAGAGCGTGGAGTGGACGGCCAGGCGGGCCCGCGCCGCCCAGGCCGCCGGCCGCCCGCCCGGCCCGGAAGGCTCGCTGGGGAAACTGGCCGCCAGCCTGATCGCGCGCGCCGCCGCGCGGGTTCACACCCAGATCGCCGGGGCCGACGCCATGCTGACGGGCGCCGATGGGCCGCTGGAGGGGCTGATCGCCGAGATCCTGGTGTCGACGCCGGCGATCTCGATCGCGGGCGGGACCGACGAGATCCAGCGCAACATCATCGCCGAGCGGGTCCTGCGCATGCCCAAGGAGCCGAGCCCGGACCTGGACCGACCCTTCCGCGACGTGCCGCGCAGCGTGGCGACCTGATCGGCTGAAGGCGCCATCTACCCAGCGGGCAGCACCCAGCTGCGGTCCAGCGCCTCGATGCTGGGCAGGCCCATCAGGACCATGTCGCGGACCAGTTCGGCCCGGAAGATGTCGAGGACGCCGGTCACCCCGGCCTGGCCATCGGCGGCGAGGCCGTGGACGTAGGGCCGTCCGACGAACACGCCCTTGGCGCCCAGGGCCAGCGCGATCAGCACGTCGGTGCCACGGCGCACGCCGCCGTCCAGATAGACCTCGCCGCGCCCGCCGATGCGCTCGACGATGGGCGGCAGGGCGTCCAGCGCGCCCAGGCAGCTGTCGAGCTGGCGGCCGCCGTGATTGGACACCACCACCCCTTGGGCGCCGATCCCGCTCACCGCCCGCTCGGCGTCGTCGGGGTCGAGGATGCCCTTGATGTAGAAGGGGCCCTTCCAGTGGTCGCGCATCCAGGCCACGTCGTCCCAGTTCAGGTCGCCCTGCATGCGCCGCGCCTGGTCGCGGGCGCCCTCGACGGCGCTGGCGATGGTGCGCGGGCCGGTGATGTAGTGGATCGGCGCGGCGCGGCGGTGCTTCAGCAGGTTCCACCACCACGCCGGATGCGTGCCGGCCTCCAGGAGGCGCCGGGCGGTGAAGGTGGGCGGGATGGTCATGCCCGAGCGGCGCTCGCCCTCGCGGTTGCCGATGACGCCGACGTCGACGGTGACGAACAGCGCCGTGTAGCCGGCCTGCTCGGCGCGGGTCATCAGCTCCGCGACCTTGGGCTTGTCGGCAAAGGGGTAGAGCTGGAACCAGTGGTTCTGCTCCGTCGCCTCGGCGACCTCCTCCATCGTGTAGGAGGATGCAGTGGAGAGCACATGGCGCGTGCCCGCCGCCTCCGCCGCCTTGGCCGCAGCGATGTCGCCGGTCCAGTGCGCCAGGCCCACCATGCCGGTGGGGGCCAGGCCGATCGGCAGGGAAACCTTAGTCCCGGCGATGGTCGTCGACAGGTCGGGCCTGGCCACACCGGTCAGGCTGCGCACCTTCAGGCGCCAGCGGCGGAAGGCGTCGCGATTGTCGGCCATGGTGACCAGGTCGTCGGCGCCGCCGCTGAGGTACGGCCAGGCCATGGCGGGCACCTTGCGGCGCGCCGCCTCGGTGTAGTCGTCCACCTTGATCGGCGCGTGGCCGCCGAACAGCCGGTACCTGAAGTTCGCCATGGCTAGGACGCCCGTCCCTGGGCGAACCCGCAGCCGCGAAGCCGTGGCCGGCGGTTCAGCGGATGGTTTCCTTCTCCTTGGGCGCCGACACGCGGCGCGTCCGGGTCTGGGCCTTGGGCTTGGGCAGCAGCCGGAAGCGCGTCTGGCACCAGGCGAAGTCGACGCCCACGTCGAGCAGGGCGTCGGAACGCCCGCAGGGGCAGCCGAACTCCATCACCGCGATCACCCGGTAGGTCTCGCCGGCCTGCAGGGGCACGGGCCTTCCGGTGGCGTGGTTCGGCGCCGCGTTGACGCAGAGAACCAGATCGCCGGGGCCGACAGCGTCACTCATAGCCTTGCATCCACTCGCCTCGCGCAAGACTAGACCCTGACCCGCCAGGGGCAAGGACCGGTTTGCAGATGCGCGCCGTCCCGCCGTTCGCGGGCTCGGCCCCGTAGCCCATCCCCGAGCGCCTCCCACGGCAAGCCGGCCGGCGGCGGCCGCGGCCACCGTCGGGGTGAGGAGCCTACCAGCCCGAGCTGCCGGGCCAGCACTGGCCGGGGCGAAGCCGCTCCCAGGGTGGGATGTAGGGTTCGGGCCACGGCTCCCGCGGGGGCTCCGGCGCGGGATCGGGGGGAGGAT
>NZ_CADEGK010000181.1:0-6351 GCF_902826855.1 uncultured Phenylobacterium sp.
GGCGAGGGGCTTTCGCCTTCCTGCGGGCGGTCAATTCGGGCCACCCGGGCTCGCTCACCACCGTCCACGCCGACAGCCCCGCCGGCGCCCTGGACCAAATCGCACTCCTGTCGCTGACCTCCGGTGTCGATCTCGGATGGGACAAGGTGCAGACCTACGTCAGCCGCGTAATCGACGTGGTGGTGCAGCTAGACCGCACCGCCGGCGCGCGACGGGTGAGCACGGTGCTGTTCCGGCCGGCCTCGAAATCGGCCTTCGAGACCCACGGCCAAGCCTGATCACACGAATACTGAGAATTACTCGCCTGCATGGGAACGGCTTCTCAACCTCCCCTTACTAAGAAGAAGGCTATGAACAGGCCTGCGCCCTCACACCACGAACGCCGCGCCGAGCCGCGTAAGAGCGTAAACGCGTCGGCGCGCCTGTTCCATGGCGCGACGCTCGCTTTGTGGGCCGACTGCACGATCCGCGACCTCAGCACTATCGGCGCGAAGATCGAGCTGCCGGAACTCCACGTGGCCCCGCCCCGCTTCGTCTTGCTCAACTTCGCCGCCGGCGTCGCCTATGAGGCGGTGCTAAAGTGGCGCCGCGGCAACATGGCGGGCACATCCTTCGAAGCCGTCCATGCCCTCGAGACCGCCACCGAACCCCGCCTCGCCCCGGTGCGCGAGCAATGGCTGGCGCTAAGGGGCGGGTTTGGCTCGGCCAGGTGATGTGGCAGGAAAGCCGCTCCGCACAGACTTTGATGCAGCATTGGCCAACGACTGTCTTTGTGGATCGCACGCGAGCTCGGTGTGGGCCTGTCATGTAGGTTCCGTCGGACGGGCCGATCTGGTATCAACTGTAACAACCACCTGTTAGCCGCCGCTATCGTCCGATCACATCTGAAAATGATTAGCAGCGACGCCAGCCCGAAAGCCCGCTCATGAACGCGCTTATCCTGCCCGCGCTCTGGCTGGCGGTCTCCGTGCTCGTCATTTGGACCTGGCGCGTGACGCCGAACGAAGACCCAAAGCCGATGGAACCGCGTGATGAACGGCGCGGGCGCTAGGTGTTAGTCCCGAGGCTAAGAGGATCGGGTCGAGCCTGAAGCGGTCCAGCTCGTCCGCCCAGGCCTTGCAGATGGCCTCGGGCGTGAGCTGCGTAGGGTCTTGGACCGTTTGGCGAAGTTGTAGGCGTCCAGAAAGGCGGCGAGGTGATCCTCGAGCCGGCGGTGGGTCTCGTAGTCATACCGCCGGGCGGCGGCTTCCTTGAGCGTGCGGGTCATCCGCTCGACCTGGCACCAGTCCCGCTCGAAGCCGTGCAGGCGGTAGCGCGCCATCGCGCCCCGAGCGGTGCTGAGGCACATCACAAAACTGGATGCCGTTATCGGTCAGCACCGTGTGGATCCTGTAGGGGACCACCGCGCTCAGGTCGGACAGGAAGCAGCCGGCGTCTTGACGTTGGCGGCGGGGTGCAGCTGGGCGAAGGCGTACTTGGAGGTGCGGTCCATGGCCACGAAGAGATGCAGCTTGCCCTCCTCAGTGCGGACCTCCGCGAATTCGGTGTGGAAGTAGCCGATCGGATAGGGCTTGAAGTGTTGCTTGGCGGGCTTGTCGCCCTCGATCTTGGGTAACCGGCTGATGCCATGGCGCTGGAAGGAGCGGTGCAGGGCCGAGCGGGTGAGATGCGGGATCGTCGCCTGCAGGGCGTACAGGCAATCGTCCAACGGCAGCACGGAAGGCAACCACCATGGCCTCCTCCTCGGCCGTTAGCACCATGGAACGAGGCGCCTTTGGGCCGATCGGCGCGTCCTCCAAGAAGCTCCGCTTCCGCCACTTGGCGACGGTCTTCTGGTTAAGGCCTAGCGGGCCGCTACTCTCTGAGCGGAGCCTTCGATCGCTGCATTGCCGCTCAGATGGCGTCCGTCGTCGTGGGGCTGCCGTGGGGTACCTGGCCCATAACACCTCTCGTAATAGCGGATCAGCTTGGCTGATTCCCCCTCACTCCGGGACCAGGCACCTAGGACTGGATGGCGCGCGCGAGCGAATTGCCCACCAGCGCGGGACGGCCATCGGCAGTCACCGACCTCAACAGACTGGCGATGAACGCGTCCAGATCCTTAAATGCAGCGTCGGCATCCTTCCCGATCATCGAGCACCGAAAGAGCGCGCCATCTGTGACGTAGCCCCGCATCGCCATCTCCAAACGAGCCTGTCTTTGTTCGCTTGCGCTGACGGGCAGAAACTCACCCAGACGGGTCCAATAGACGATGTTCTCGCGATAGCCAGACTTTTCGGCGATGACGCGCCGGCAGGGAAGCGCGGCGCCGCCGCCCAGAGGGAGCGTGGTCGCACGGCTCTCCACGATGCTGTACCCCACCGCCGGATAGCAGCTCTCTGGACGGTGCAATTGCAGCAGATCGCTTTGGTCATTGCCGTAGGCGACTAGCATCATGACCTGATCGCCCGTCTGTTCGTTGTAGTAGATGCGACTGACGGTCTCGCTGTACAGCTTGGAAGCGAGCGAGCCTTCGATCTTCGGTTGCAGAAGGTTGGCGTCCACCTGACTCGTCCACTGTGTGAACGCGGCCGGTACAATCGTCTCGATCTTGCGCTGCCCCAGGAGATTCAACTTGCGCCTCGGCCTCAACCCGAGGGCCAACCCCGCCGAAGCAACGGCCGCCCCGCCCAGTATAACGTCGCGCCGTGTGCTCATCTCGACGGCCTGGGCTTCAGCAGCGCGGCCAGAACGTTGTCGATCGCGAACACAAGCCCTAACGCCGTCGCGAACAAGAACAGGCCAGCGGCCATGTGCAGGAACCCTTGTGCGACGGCGTCACCAAAGAAGTAAGTAAGCAAAACCAGGGTCATGACACGAATGATATTTGCTGCGATGGCGATAGGTATGACCATGGTGAGAAGCAGCAGGGAATATCGCCACGACGCGCCTCTGAGGAGATAGATGTAGAACAGGCTTATTGCGATGAGGCCGACCAGCGAGTTCATCCCGGAACAAGCGTCTTCAACCAACAGCTGGTACGCGGCGACCTGGAGCGTCACGCCTTCCCGAATGATCGGCACGCCGAAAGTTCCAAGCACCGTGGTCGCCGCGTAGGAGGCGAATTCCTTGAGCGGCGCCGTCAGACTATCCATGGCCCAGCCGGGAGGCGGTACGATCAAGCCTAGGTAAAGGAGCGGAAACCAGTTTCGAATAAGTGGCCGCACGCCGACGAATGCGTGCAAGCAGGCGAGGCAGAACCCGTAAAGTCCCGCAGTCTCAAGGCTGATGAAGTCGTAGGCCCGGCCGCCCACGTACAGCGCCAGCGAGGCGATGCTCATCAGGCCCGTAAGCCAAGTCGAGCCCTGGGCGGCGCCGGCCCTCAGCTCGGAGAATTGCCTTGAGAGAAGCCACAGCCCAGTGGCTAAAACGATCGGCCCATGGGCTCCCGCCTCCGTCGACCAGACTTGCTTGGCGAGCGATGCCACCGTCGGCGCCGCGAGCACCAAAATGCCCACGAGGATCGGCCATCTACTCAAGATCATTGGAGCGTTGAACCGCGCCTGCTCCGCTCCCGTCGCCGCCGCCATCAACTATGCCTCGGTCATCACAGTGCCGACGACCCTTGCGCGGTCGTTCTCCAGCTGCCGGATCAGCGTTCGGACGTCGCTGATGAGCGACCGATTTCGTCCGGCGACTACGAGGCTGTATCCGACGACCGTGCTGACGCGATTCACATCCGAGCAAACGTTGGCCGGCGGCGTGTCAATGATTGTTGCGTCATAGTCGCGAAGACAGAAGCTCATCAGCTCGGCGAAGCGGTCAGTCGCCAGGAGCTCCTGCGGATTCGGCGGCTTCGCGCCTGCGAAGAGCACCGACAGGTCCGGGAAGACGTCGTCCTGGATGAATTCGGAGAACGGTGCGTTCGGCGTCGCCAAGCATTGTGCAAGGCCCGGAGCGGGACTGGAGCGCGCGAACAACTGGTCCACACCTGGGCTTCGTAGGTTCGCATCGACCAGGAGCGTCTTCACACCGATCTGCGAAAGGGCCAAGGCTAGGTTCGCAGCCACAAACGTGCAGCCGACGCTACTGGTCGACGCACAGACGGCGAGCGCCCGGCGCCCCTCACCGATGTGCCGCGCCATGACGCGCGTCCGCAGCGCGCGGAATTCCTCGGCCTGGGTGCTGGTCGCAGGGTCCAGCGCCACGAGGGCGCGCGAGAGTGTGTAGGACGCCTTCGATCCGCCGTCCTTCCCCAGTTCGTCGGTCGGTGCGTCGCGATGCATAGCCGCCATATCTTGGTCCTATGCAGCCTCTGCGCGGCGCCCGCGCGGACGGACCATGCCGGTCACGGCCGCAAGCGCGGGGCTGCCTGGCGGCAGGGGCTGGGTCGATATGACGGCCAGGAGCGGCGCATCGAAGGAATTCTCGAGGTCTTCAACGCCGCGCACCTTGCGCCGCACAAGCTCGAGGATCAGCGACAACAACAGGCCGATTCCCGCGCCGAGACCGATGGCTCCGCCGAAGATGAGTGGCTTGTTCGGAAACGAGGGCGCGCGCGGCGCGATGGCCTCGCTGAGAACCGCAATGCCGGAGTCCGCGACCGCCGCCTCTTGGCGCAGTTCCGCGGTGCGCGCCAGGGCTTTTTCCATCTGGCCGCGGTGGAGGTTCACGGTCGCCTGGAGTTGCGTAAGCTGCTCGATCTTCTCGCGGTTCGCTATGACTTTCGTTGTCTGCTCGCTGAGGGCCCTGGTTACCGCCCCGGCCGAGGCGGCCACCGCCTGACTGGCCGCGGCTTGCGCCGCGCGACTGGCCGCTGCGTCATCGGCGACCACCTTGGCGAGGGTCGCGCGCTGAGCGTTCATCGCGATCATGGCGGGGTGGTTCGGCCCGAAGGTCTTCGAGCTCTGCGCGATTTGCGCGTCAAGTTGAGCGAGCTGGATCGTCGCGGGCGAACTCTGCGGGACGTAAGTTGGCGAGGCGACAGGGATGCCAGCGCCGCTTCCCGAAAGCGCGCGCAGTCGGGCCGTCTCGATGTCGGTGGTGGAATCCTGCATGACGATATTGTTCGCACGCTCGAACTCGCGCTTTGCGGCGTCAGCCTGGTTCAGAAGGATGCGCTCCTTCTCGGCCTGCGCCGCATACCAATCGCCGTTTCGCGTGGCCTCACGTCGGCGACCGTTGAGCGTCGTCTCGATGTAGGCGTCGCGCAGGGCGTTAGCCATAGAGCGCGCATTGTCCGGGGTCGGCGCCCGGAAGATGATCTCCAGGATGTTCGTCCCGCTGACGACATCGACCCGGGTCCGGTCGATGATCCGCTGCGCCATGTTGCGGCGCAGGTTGTTGTCTTGATCGTTGGACGCGCCGTACTGCTGGATCACGTCCGGCTGGTCCAACCAGCCGAGCCGCTCTGCCGCCTCGCCCGCAACGCCATAGTCGCGGATGAGTTCCTTCTGCGTCGTGAGGTAGGCGCGAGACGCGTTGCTCGGGATCACTTCGCCAGTGACGGGGTCTGGCTTCAACGTGTTCAGCATCACCCTTGTCTTCGCTTCGTAGCTGGTCGGCACGACCAGGATCGCGATAACACCACCGATCGCCGTCGCCGTAACCGTAAGCAGCATCAGGAAGCGATACGCCCAGAGAATCCTAAGGAATTGAATTATGCTCATCGGAAACTCCAGTCGACCTAGAAGAGTCGCTCGCTAATCGTCAACACGTCACCCGGTTCGACCTTGTCGTCGGGCCTGAGCGTGATTTTCTTGTCGCCGCGTCTGACCTTGACCTTCTTGTCAGAGCCCGACTCGGTGACGCCGCCCCCCTTGGCGATAGCTTGGGCAACCGTCATACCTGTCTTCAGCGGATAGGAGCCAGGCGACCTAATTTGGCCGGATAAGTAAAACAAATCGGCAGGCGGGGCGAAGATTCTGTCGCCAGCCTCCACATACGGATCCTGCTCGGCCTCGCCCGAGATGATGCGATCGACAACGTAGCGCCTCTCGGGCCCGGCTTCAGACCGCACGATCACATAGTCCGCCGCGTCTCCTCTGACCCCGCCGACGCGGGCCAGAATCTCTGAGAGGCGATACCGGCGATTGATTGGCACGAGGCCGGGCGCGCCCACCGCACCGAGGATCGTCACATATCGGCTGGCATATCCGACGACCTCCACGTTCACGACCGGGTCGGCGTAGTAGCCGCCATCCCTGAGCGCCTTGCTGATGACGGCGCTGAGATCGCGCGGCGTCCGTCCGGCAGCCGTCAGCCTGGTCCCAAAGCTCGTCTGGAAAGTGCCATCCGCATAGATGCGCGCCCGCGTCCGGTCGTTGGTTCCCACCACGTCGTACTCGATCACGTCTTCAGGGCCTAAGACGT
>NZ_CADEGK010000181.1:6361-9303 GCF_902826855.1 uncultured Phenylobacterium sp.
GGGGCGGTCGATGGCGCGCCCCCGGGCGGCGCTGGCGCGCCAGGCGCCTGAGCGGCGGCGGGCGAGGCGAACGCCAGCGCAATCACGCACCCAATGGCCTGTACGGTCCGCAGCATAATCAAACCCTTCGCCCTCGCACTAGAACCTATAGTCCACAACGAAGCTCACACGTTCGTTGGAATAGTTGAACACGTCGTCATCTGCGGTTCGTTTCTCAAGGTGGCCAGAGACCAGGAACGACAGCGACCGTGTCTGCCGATAGCGCAGCGTGGCGACCGCGGTCCGTGTGCGCGCATCCGAGACGACGAGGCTTTCCGGCACGTCGCCGCGGGTCTTGCTCTCCCGCTGCCGCCCGGTCAGACCAAGCTGGATCCTGGAACCGAGCTGGTAGGTCGCCCCGACGTTGTAGCTTTCCTGAATTTCGAACGACTGACCCTCGATCAACGTCGGCGAAATGTTCTTGGTTAGGCCGGCGCGAAGCGAGAGCCGGCTCGAGGCCCGGTAACGTACGTCGGCCGCGTACGTGAGGCCTTCGAACTCGGTACGCGGGAGCGGAAAGCCCGGGATCTGCGGCGGGGGCTGCAACGGTTCGACATGGGAGAAGCCCACGGTCACCGCACCCTGGATTCGCGCGCCTAACTCGCGCTCGGCCGAGAACGACACTCCGATGGATTCGAAGCCGTCGCGCTCGCCGGTCAGGGTGATGCGATCCGGATAGACAGTCTTGGCGTAGCTGCCGCCAAGGGTGAACGCGCCAAGGGCGGGGCGCGCGTAGCTTATGCCTCCGCCGGCCGTATCCGTCTCCGAGTTCGAGGACTGCAGGGAGGCCAGGCTGTTGTCGCCCCAGGACCGCCCGACGCTGGCGAAGACACCGATGCCGCCCGGTTGGGCGCAGGAGGCCGAGGTCGAGACTTGCCTAACCTCGTTTATGTTCTGTACCCGCGCCACGAGCGTCTGATTGTCCAGCTCGCTGCGCCCGCGAACGTAGCCGCCGCCCAGGGTCAGCGCGCAGGGCCCGATACGCCCGCCGACGCCGCCGTTCAGGTTGAAGGCGCTATGGTCGAGCAGCTTGTTCTTGTCGTGGAACAGGTACGACGCGCGGCCGGACAGGAAGGCAGTCTGCCGCCCGAAGGGAAGAACGATCGACGCGTCAGCCGTGGGTGCAAAGATCGTGTCCGACTTCGCCACCCCCGCAGGCGGCGACTGCCCATCGGCCACTCGCGCGACGTTCGTATCGTGCTCGACGCGGCCCTGGAGGTGGATCTCGATCTGGCGCGACTGGGCGCCCCTCGCGAGGGCGTCAGATGTCACCTGCGCTTCGGCCGCGGGTGCGCAGCACGCCGCGCCGAGGAGCACGCCCAGTGCAAGTCGCTCGCACGTCATGGAATCCCCTCGGCTTCTCGCCCGCAGCGCTGGGCCGCCAAGCATAATCCGCCCCCAAACGAGTTATTCCTAACGCCGCCTATGGCCGACGCTCCATACTACGACGAACGGACCCCAGGAAGTTGCGGATCTGTTCGACGGGCCGCGCACGACGCGAGGCGACCTCCACCAGAAGACCTGTCATCTGGGGGCGCGGCTGAAGGCATGCTTTGAGCGCCGCCACCCGGCCGCGCACCAACCGCTTTCTCCGTGCCTGGCCCGGTTGCATGAGCTCGATCTGCCCGATGTCGAGCCCTTCAAGGATCAAGTCACCTTTCTCCTCGCTGTCCACTAGCAACGCTTCGCCGCGCGCGGTGCGGGAGACAATCAGGCTTCGGCCGTCCATTTCCTCAAACCTTGGATAGCCTGTCTCTCCGCCATACCAAGCATCGGCGCAAGCGATATCAGCAACCCCGCCGACCGCGTCAGGACAGATCTTGCAGCGGAACTGGACCTCCTTGGACAGGTGCGCGCCCCAACTCTGCGCGTACGTCATCTCAGAAATTCGGCCATCGTGTGTCACGGCGCGGGCCTTCCCGGGCCAGCCGTCCCCGCGGTAGCGAAATGCAGCGAGTTCGTTCTCTGACACCCTCAGCTCCCCCAGTACCCGCCCGACGGCGCTGCGGCTCGGGATGCCCGCGCAGAAGAACGCCAGCATCAGCGGCACATGGGCGTCGACCCGCGCGTCCGACTGCGCAAGCAAGCGGAGAGCGGAGACGTCGCAGGGCTTGCCGATGAACGCAGCCCGGCCGCCATCGGCCAGCACGCGCTCGATATCCACCAGGGGCGAGGACGATACGTATCGGGATCCGGCCCCGGCGATCACATCGCGCGCACTGGTCGATACGGCGATCGCGTTGCTCGCCGGGTCGGCGGCGGAGGCCGTCACGTGCACGACCCGGTCCACCAGTCCCCGCGCGAGAGCGTGCAGCGCCAGGGCTGTGACGGCCCCTCCGGACGACCCCTTGAACCTGACCTCGGGATCGGTGGCCCATCCGGTTGCGACGCGGTAGTGGGGCCCCCAGTAAGGATGTGTGGCTGGCGCATCGCCTACCCAAGGCGCCACCACAGAGCCGGGACAGGTCGCCGCGATCGATTTTTCAGCGGCGCCGTCGACGGGCCCGACGATCGTCGGCCTGCTGTACCCTGGCGGGGCGGACGTCATTTGGACGGCTCCGCGGGAAAGCGACGCACAAAGGCCGCAGCCGCTGCAAAGTCCACCCCCGACCACGCGCGTTATCGTCGGCGAATTGCCTGGCGACATCCTAAGACCGCGCTCCACCACAGACGGAACACACCCACCCCGTATGCTCTCGGCCCATCTCGATCTGGCTCGCGTCCTTCGCCATGCGGACCCCGCACGCACAACGCGTGCCGGAACGAGGTCAGACCGCATCCTTCCGGGCTCGATACCATGAGCTTGTTTGGCTGACGACGGGTGGCTGCAATATGCCGCGCCGCGCTGGCCGCATCTGCTCGCAGACCCGCCGGCGGTGGGCCGGGGGTCTGGGCAGGGGGCG
>NZ_CADEGK010000182.1:0-3658 GCF_902826855.1 uncultured Phenylobacterium sp.
TGCGCCCGGTCGGTCAAGCGGCGGGCTAGACCACGGAGCCGAACGCCTTGCCGATCAGAGCGGTCGCTGCAAGGGCGAGCGCGCCCCAGAACATGACGCGCAAGGCTGGTCGCCACGGGCTCGCGCCGCCGGCCCTGGCTCCGACCCAGCCCAAAAGCCCCAGGAAGGCCAGCGCCGCCACCGACACAGCGGCTATGAGGCTGGGCAGGGGCGCGACCAGCGCGACTCCCAGCGGAAGCGCCGCGCCGACCGAGAAGGTCAGCGCGGACGTCAGCGCCGCCTGCACCGGCCTGGCTTGGGTGTGCTCGAAAATGCCGAGTTCGTCCCGCGCGTGGGCCGCCAGAGCGTCCCCTGCGTTGAACTGCTCCGCGACCTGCCGCGCCAGGTCGGGCGTCAGCCCGCGCGCGACGTAGATCGAGGTCATCTCGTCCAGTTCCTGCCCGGGCGCGGTGGCGAGTTCCTGCCGCTCGCGCGCCAGGTCCGCCGCCTCGCTGTCGGCCTGCGAGCTGACCGAGACATACTCGCCCGCGGCCATAGACATCGCCCCGGCGACCAGGCCGGCGAACCCCGTGAGGATGAGGTCGTCCCGCGCGGCCTCGGCCGCCGCCACGCCCACGATCAGGCTCGCGGTCGACACGATCCCGTCGTTGGCGCCCAGGACGGCGGCTCGCAGCCAGCCGATCCTGGACACGGCATGCCGTTCGACGTGCGTTTTCAGCCGTGCCATTGCATCCCCGTTCGTATTGAACCCACGACGCTCAACGATTGGCCCGCCGGTCGCCGTGGAGCTTTGATCTGCAGCAACAGGTCAGAATCCGCGAGCGACATGGAGGGCCAAGGTCCGGGGCCGGAGGGGCGTCTCCTGGGCTTGCGATCGGAATGAGAAAGGGTTTCCGAACGCCAGGGTGTCACCGTGGCTGTCGAGCGCATTGTCCAGCGCCAGCCGTAGGCTGTAGTCGCCCGCCAGAAGCGTCGCGGAGAGGCGCATCTCGCTGTAGCCACCCATCGTCGTCGCCGCCCGCGGATCCAGATTCAGTCGCGAGCGCCCCGTGTAGGCGTAGCTGGCGGCGAGATCGAGGTCGTGCGCGCCGCCGAGGGCCACACGATAACTTGCCCGGGTGGCGAGGGTCAGATCGGGGACGCCGGGGAGCCCCGCATCCGGCCGTCCCGGCGATCCCGGCGCAGGCCGCCGTAGGTCCGGATCCTGCCACACCAGGTTTCCGGACAGCGAGAAGTGGCCCCGCTCGTAGCTGGCCTCGACCTCCATTCCCCGGCTCCGGCCGTCGCCGAGGTTGGCCGTGAACGGCAGCCCGGAGGGCAGGACGAGGTCGGCCTGGATGTCAGTCCAGACCGCCTGGAACACGGCCGCGCGCATCGCCAGGCCCCGGTCGACCAGCCGCCACCGGAAGCCGGCCTCGTAGCTCCTGAGTTCGTCGCCGGCATAGCGACGCAGCGGCTGTGCGTCGCTCGGTCCAGAGCCGAAGACCTGGCCGGCGGGGCCGCTGGTGTTGAACCCGGCCGTCCGATAGCCCTCCGCGGCCTGGACATAGAACGTCAGGCCGGGCGCCGGTCGATAGGCGGCCAAAAGCTTTGGCGCGAAACCCGCGTCGTGGGATTTGCCCGCGAAGCTGCGGACCGGTGGGCCGAGCGTAATATCCGACCGCGTGCGCAGGCGGGCTTCGTAGAGCCGTCCGCCGAACGTGAGGGTCAAGTCTCGCGTCAGGTCGTAGGAGGCCTCGCCGAACGCGGCGCTTTCCCGCAAGCGATCGCGGCGAACCTCGGCGTAACCTGCGCCCGCCTCCACCGGCGTAAGCTCGGCGTCCAGGCGCTGGTCGCCGATCGCGTTGAAAAGGCCCGCGGTCAGGCGCAGGCGCCGGCCGGCCGTCGATGCGAACCGGAGCTCGCTCACCAGCCCTCGGATCTCGTTCCCGTCCTGGAAGAGAAGCGGATGGGCGCCCGCCGCCACCAGGGCGTTGGGAGCCCTGGTCGCGTCGTAGATCGTCCCGACGTCGTGGTCGAGAGCGCCGACGCTGGCGGTCAGGCGTCCCCAGGAGGGCGACCAACGCGCCGCAAGCATGAGCGCCAGGAAGTCATTGTCATGGGGTTCCGCGACCACGCTTGTGCGCGTCCTGGGACCGGCCTCGGCGTCGACATAGTGGGCGTCCCGCGTGCCGATCGTCTGATCGACCAGGGTGGCCTCCAGCATGAGGTCGTCGCTGGCGCGCCAAAGCCCCGAAACACGAAAGCCCTGGCGCTTCGTACGATCGACATTGGTCTTTCCCCGTCGCGGGTTGTCGAGATAGCCGCCGGTGATTTCGGACCAGGCGACGACACGGACGGCGCCACGTCCACCGGCGAGCGGCTGGTTCCAGAGGCCCTCGGCCAGCCCCGACGGCGCGCCGTGGGCGGTGGTAGAGGCGCCCAACGAAAAACGACCCGATCTCATGGCCGTGTCGGGAGCCTGCGGGACGAGATGCAGGATCCCCCCGATCGAGCCCGCGCCGTAGAGCGATCCCTGTGGCCCCCGCAGCACCTCGACCCGCGCCATATCGATCAACGGCAGGTCGGGATCCGGGGCGTTGTAGGTGAGACGCAGGTCGCCGAGATAGAGGCCCACGGTGGACTGGGTGTGTCCCGTTAGGGGTCCATCGGACAGCCCGCGCAGCAGGACCTTGTCTCGGCCGGGCCCGAGGTTGGTCACGGTCACCCCCGCAGCGAGCAGGGTCAGGTCGCGAACATCCGTCACGCCACGCCGCTCGAGCTCGGCGCCGGTCGCCGCCGTGAGACCGTAGGGCGAGGCTGACAGCAGCGTCTCCGTCTTGTCGGCGGTGACCACCACCTCGCCCAGGTCGGTTGGAAGCTGCGGCGGCGGGTCTGCAGGCCGCAGAGGCCGCGACGGACGAGCGCGTACGACGACAGTCCGCGGGTCCGGCCGCGAGGCGACGCAGTCCGAACCGTCCAGCAGCCGCGCCAGCGCCTGGTCGAGACTCATGTGTCCGGAGACACCGGCCTGGCCGCCGCATCGGGCGCCGGGCGCGAACCCCAGGGACACCCCGGCCTGCCGGCCCAGCGCCATCAGCGCCGCCTCGCGAGCCTGTTGCTGAATCCGGATCGTGTAGATGGCCTCGCGCGCTTGGCCGGAGCCTGCCAGCGCGCTCAGAGCGACCACCAATCCTGCCAGGCCCACGGTCCGGCGGCGAAATTTCATGAGGCCAGCCGACTCAGCGCGTCGGGCGACGCAGGCTCAGCCTCATACTATCGGGAAGCCGCTCGACCTGCACGGGGAGGAATGCCGAAAGGCTGCGCAGCATGTCCTCCTCATCGCCCATGGCCAGGGTCGCGGTCACCTTCAAGCCGGCGGCGTCGGGCGCCACGGTGATGGGTGTCGCAACGTATCGGTTGAGGGTGGCCGCCACCTCGCCGAGGGGCTCGCCCTGGAAGACGAGACGGCCTTCCGTCCAGGCCAACGCGGCGTCGGGGTCGGCCGCCGTCACGGCATCGCCTTGCTCGCCCTCGCGGTGAGATAGCGCCTGCCCCTTGCGGAGACGCGCGATGGGTTGCGCCTCCGGGGTCCCGGCCGCCCGGACCTCCACCACCCCGCGCCGGACGGTGACGCGGACCACGCCGGCATGGCGCAGGACGTTGAACTCGGTGCCGA
>NZ_CADEGK010000182.1:3668-9172 GCF_902826855.1 uncultured Phenylobacterium sp.
GACGCGGATCTCCCGGTCTCCGGCCCGGATCAGGAACGGGCGCCCCGGGTCCTTGGCGACGTCGAAGACCGCCTCGGCATCGGCCATCACCACCCGGCGCTCGGTCCGTCCCATCCGGGCCGTCAGGTGCGACCGGCCGTTCAGGGTGATGCGACTGCCGTCCGAAAGTGCGATGACGCGCGGCGCTCCGGGCGCCGTGTCGAAGACCTGGGATCGGGGCGCCTGTGTCCAGAGCGCCGTTCCGAGGAAGAGTACGGCGAGAAGGCTGGCTGCGATGGCGCCGAGCCACGCCACCGAACGGCCCGCCGGTCGGGGCTTGAATGCCACCACCTTGGCGGCGGGGGACACTTGGTCGAGGTCGGACCACATCTCCTCCACCGCTTCATAGGCCCGAAGATGCTCGGGCGACTGGGCGAGCCACGCCTCAAAGGCCAGCCAGTCGTCGCCACCTGCCGCGTCCGACGACAGCCGGACGTGCCAGGCGACGGCGCGGTCGCGCACGGTCCCTTCGGTCTCCAAGTTGTCGGTGGGCTCGCTCATGTCGTGACGAAAGGCTCCTGAGGGTTAGACGACGCCGCACCGGCCGGTCCGCAATTCATCGCTCCACCTCGTCCATCAAGGTGCGTAACGCCGACATGATGTACTTCTCGACGGAACTCCGGGACACGCCCAGCCGCTGGGCGACCTCGGCGTGGCTCAGGCCGTCGAATTTGTGCAGCCGGAAGGCCGCCGCCACCTGGGGCTGCAGACGCTCGATGCCCCTCAACAACCGCTCCAGACGTTGCCGCGCGGCGATCACTTCGTCTGCTGGCGGATCGGAAGCAGCGGGCTCGGCCGCCTCGCCGACGCTCTCGCGGTTCCAGCGGTCCTCGCGGGCGACCTGGCGCCGCTGCTGCTTTAGCCGGTCCAGCATGAGGTTGGACCCGATCCTGTAGAGGAACGCCTCGGCGCTTCTCAGCCCATCGGGGAAGTCCATCCCGCTGATCTTGAGGAACAGGTCCTGCACCAGATCCTCGGCCGTCGCCGCCGACCCGGTCCGCAGGGTGAAAAAGCGGACGAGGTCGGGCCGCTTGCGCAGGTAGGCGGCGATCAGTGGCGGATCGGCCATGTGGTCGCGACGCATTCCCGGCTGAGGACGTAGCAGGACTGTTCCGGCATTTGCGTCGGCGACGCAATCGACGAGGTGGCGGCGGGCTCCCAAAGAAACTTCCGGAGGCGATTGAGGAGGTCGCACGGCGGCGGCGTCAGATCATCGGGGGCCGATATCTGGAGGCCAGAGTTGAGCGAACCGTTGCGTACATCCGAGCCGCCGCATTTCGACGCCGCGCCCCTCCGCGAGAGGACGCGAATGGTGGTCGCCGATCCCTCCCACCCACGCCGGGCGGGTGTCGAGCGCTACATCGAGGCGCGTTTCGACAAGGCGTTCGGCGCCCGCGTCCTGAGCCATTATCCCACCCTGACCGGCCTGTGCGGGCCCGAAGGATCGGTGCTGGCCGCGGCGGGCGTCCGCTTCGCCGAAACCGAGCCCCTGTTTCTGGAACGGTACCTGGACGGCCCGGTCGAGCGGGTTATCGCCGAAGCCTTCGAGCGCCCTGTAGCCCGCGACAGCGTCGTCGAGATCGGGTCGTTCGCGTCGGACACGCCGGCCGCGTCGCTGCAGCTATTCCATGCGCTCGCCGCTTGGTTGGGGTCGAGTTGCGGACGACGCTTCGCCGTCGCCACCGCGCGCCCCGACCTGCAGCGGCTGCTGGGCCGCGCGGGCTTTGACCTGCGATCCCTGGTCGACGCTGACCCGGCTTGCCTAGGCGAAGGCGCACGGGACTGGGGGACCTATTACGACCGCAGCCCCAGGGTGTTCGCCGCCGAGATCGGCGCCTCCGCGGTCCTGCCACAGCTTCGGCGACGTCTGCGCGCTAGGTCGATGGCCCGGGCCGTCCGCCGCATGCCTTCGGTGACCCTTTGAGCCGGGTGCTGGCGGCGGTCGCCGACCACGCGCGGACCTCGCCCGACGCCATAGCCTTGGTCGGCGGCGATGCCACCTTCACATGGACCGATCTCCAACGGGAGGTCGGTCGGGCGCGGACCTGGCTCGAGACGCGGCTCGCCGCAGCTCCGTCCGGCGCACCTGTCGGCGTCGCTTTGGACAACGGACCGGCGTGGGTGGTCGTGGACCTTGCGCTGATGGCGCTGGGCCGGCCCAGCGTTCCATTGCCGCCGTTCTTCACGCCCGAGCAGCGCGGCCTAGCCCTGGCCGACGCCGGCGCGTGCCTGTTGGTCCGCCCCGCCGCAGGGGCCCGCGACGACTTCGCCCTGGCCGGCGCAGGGCTCGCCGCCGACGGCCTTGCCCTCCCGCCACGGACGCTGCACCCGGGAACCGCCAAGGTGACCTACACATCCGGGTCCACCGGCGCGCCCAAGGGAGTCTGCCTGTCCCTGGCGCAGATGGAGGCCGTCGCCGCCTCTCTGGTGGAGGTCATCGGACGAGAGTTCGCAGGCCGGCATCTGGCGGTTCTGCCGCTCGGCGTGCTGCTGGAGAATGTCGCTGGGCTCTACCCCACCTTGCTGGCCGGCGGGTGCTATGAGGCGCGCGGGCTGATCGACCTGGGCTTCGCGGACGGCCTTCGACCGGACATCGCCCGCCTTGCGGACGTGGTGCGGGCGAGCGACGCCAGCAGCCTCATCCTCGTCCCGGAACTGCTGCGCGCACTGACGGCGTATCTCGCGGGCACGGGGCAGCGTCTGCCGGCGCTGAAGCTCGTGGCCGTCGGCGGCGCCAAAGTCGCCCCGCAGCTCATCGCCGCGGCGCGGGCTGTCGGCATTCCGGCCTATGAAGGCTACGGCCTCAGCGAGTGCGCCTCGGTGGTCGCCCTCAACACCCCTCACGCGGACCGGCCCGGTACAGTCGGTCGGGTCCTGCCGCACCTATCCCTGACGATCGCGCGGGATGGCGAAGTGATCGTCGGTCCGGCCCCCTTCCTGGGCTACGTCGGAAGCCCTCCGCAGCTCGGAGCTCTGCCGACCGGCGACGTCGGCGCGATCGACGGGGACGGCTTCCTTTCCATCACGGGCCGCAAGTCGAACCTGATCATCACCGCCTTCGGTCGCAACGTGGCGCCGGAGTGGGTGGAGAGCGAACTCCTGGCCCAGCCGGAGATTGCCCAGGCGGCCGTGTTCGGCGAGGGCGCAGCCGAGCTCTGCGCCCTGGTCGTGCCGTCGCGCGCCGACCTTACGGTCGCCGCGCTGCAGGCGGCCGTGGGCAGGGCGAACAGCGGCTTGCCGGCCTACGCCCAGGTCGCCCGCTGGCAGGGCTCCCCGCCCTTCGATCCCAAGCGCGGCGAACTGACCGGCAACGGGCGGCCCCGCCGCGCCGCCCTGCGCCAAACGCACCAAGCCTTCATCGACCAACAGACCTGAGGCGATGCCGATGTCCTTCTTCGAACGGCTTGAGCGGGAAACCTCCGCCGAGCGCCTGGCCCTCTATTCCGTGCCGCAACTCGTGGACGGCGTGTCGGGCCGGATCACCCGCGAGACCTATCTCGCCTACCTGGCCGAGGCCTTCCATCACGTGAGCCAGACCGTGCCGCTGCTCACCGCCGCCCGCGACCGGATGGATGCCGACCACGCGCACTTTCGCGCCGCCCTCGACGAGTACATCGCCGAAGAAACCGGCCACGAGGCATGGATCCTGAACGACATCGCTCGCGCCGGCGGCGACGCCGAGGCTGTCCGCACCGGCGCGCCCCGCCCGGCCACCGAAGTGATGGTGGCCTACGCCCACGACTACGTCGCCCGGATCAATCCGATGGGGATGTTCGGCATGGTCTACGTCCTGGAGGGCACGAGTATCGCGCTGGCCACCCACGGCGCCGGCGCGGTGGCCAAGGCGTTGGGTCTCGGGCCGGAGTGCTTCAGCTACCTGTCGTCCCACGGGTCGCTCGACCAGGAGCACATGAAGTTCTTCGCGGCGCTGATGGACGAGGTCCAGGCGCCCGAGGACCAGGCCGCGATCCTGCACGTGGCCAGACGCATCTTCGCGCTGTTCGCCGACATGTTCCGCTCCATTCCCCACGAAACGAGGCTCGCCCATGCGGTTTGAGGGTCAACGCATCGCCGTCACCGGCGGCGCCGGAGAGATCGGAGGCCGGATCGTCCAGCAGCTTGTCCGCGAAGGGGGCGCCGTGAGCGTCCTCGACCGCCAGGCGCCCAGCGGACTCCAGGCCCGCCACATCGCGTGCGACCTCGCCGACCCGGCGGGCCTCGAGGCGGTGGCCGGCGCCCTGGCCGCGGAGCCCTGGGACGTGCTGATCAACCTGGCGGGCGTCCAGTATTTCGGGCCCGCCGAGGAGGAGACGCCGGTAAGCCTGCGCCGGACCCTGGCGATCAACCTCCTGGCTCCCATGCGCCTGGCCCAGGCCGTCACCCCCGGCATGCGGGCGCGCGGGCGCGGCCAGATCGTCAACATCGGATCGATCTTCGGCTCAATCAACTTCGCCCACTTCGCCAGTTATTCCAGCTCCAAGGCCGGCCTCCGGGCCTTCAGCCAGGCCCTTCGCCGGGAGCTGGCCGGTTCCGGCGTGGGGGTGACCTACGTCGCGCCGCGCGCAGTTCGGACCGCCTTCAATAGCGCCAAGGTTCTGGAGTTCGCGGCGCTGACGAAGATGGCCATGGACCCACCCGACGAGGTCGCCGCCCGCATCGTCGAGGCCGTCGCCCGGCGTCGGCGAGACGTCTATCTCGGATTTCCGGAGGCCTTCTTCGTGCGCCTCAACGCCCTCTTCCCCGCCGTCGTCGACCGCGCCCTGGCCCCGGCCGATCGGCGCGTCGCCCGGCTCTTCGCCTGACCCCAAGGACTCGATCATGCGCAAATCGCTCATCGCCTTCGCCATCGCGGCATCGGCCATTTCGTCCACGCCGGCGTTCGCCCAGCCGGCCGGCCTGGACGGCCGTATCGACGCCCTCGCCCGAACCTGGGACCACGCGAACTACGAGACACAGGGGCAGGCCAAGGTCAGCCAGCTCGCCGCCATCGTCGCCCAGGCAGATGCGCTGGCACGGCAATACCCCGGGCGCGCTGAGCCGCTGATCTGGAAGGGGATCGCACTGAGCACGGAGGCCGGAGCCAAGGGCGGCATGGGCGCACTGGGCCTCGCCAAGGAGGCCAAGGCCAACCTCGAACAGGCCGAGAAGATCGATCCCAAAGCGCTGAACGGCTCGGTCTATACGAGCCTCGGATCGCTCTACTATCAGGTGCCGGGCTTCCCCGTCGGCTTCGGCGACAAGTCCAAGGCCCGCGCCTACCTCAAGAGAGCGCTGGCGGCCAATCCGAACGGGGTGGATTCCAACTACTTCTACGCGGACTTCATGTTCCACGAAGGCCAGTACGGCGAGGCCGAACGCGCCCTGCAGAAGGCCCTGAACGCGCCGGCGCGCCCCGGCCGTGAGGTGGCGGACCGCGGCCGCCATGCCGAGGCGGTCGCCCTCCTGGCCAAAGTCCGCGCCAAGCA
>NZ_CADEGK010000183.1 GCF_902826855.1 uncultured Phenylobacterium sp.
ACGCACCTCGCTCATCAACCATGCCCGGGGGCTTCTCGCCGAGTACGGCGTAGTCGGGGTGACTACACGAAAGTGACGTATCTGCACGCTAAGAGCGAACAAATCCGGTACAATGCCAGCAGAGGCTACCTGTAGGTACTCAACGGCGTGTTCAACCTATCCTTTGAGCATGTGTCGATCATTGCGGGCGCCGATATGGGAGTGCCGCAAGCCGGCTCACCAACGATCGAGGTAGAGCCCTGCTCGCCAAGTATGTGAGCCCGTATTCGCCGCCGCGGCGGCGCTGCTCTTCGCCGCCGGCGCCGCCGAGGCGCAGACGGTGAAGAAGCTCGTGCCCGGCTCGCACTTCCACGGCGTGCACGGCATCCGCTTCGCGCCCAACGGCGAGCTCTACGCGGGCAGCGTGTTCGGCCAGACGCTCTATGCGGTGAACGTCGAGACCGGCGCGGTGCGCACGGTCGAGGGCCCGCCCAAGGGCATGGCGGACGACATCGCGTTCGGCCCCGGCGACCAGGTCGTCTGGACCGCGATCTCCGACGGGATCGTCTACACGCGCCGGGGAGAAGGCCCGGTCGAGGTGCTGGCGAAGGACCTACCGGGCGCCAACTCCGTCGCGTTTAGCCGCGACGGCAAGCGGCTCTTCCTGGGCCAGGTGTTCGCCGCGGACGGCGTGTGGGAGCTGGACCCCGCCGGCCTGAAACCGCCGCGCAAGATCGCCGGGCCGGTGGGCGGGTTCAACAGCTTCTCGCCTGGCCCGGACGGGGGCCTCTACGGCCCCCTGTGGTTCAAGGGCCAGATCGCGCGGATCGACCCGGACACCGGCGCGGTGACGGCGGTGGCCGAAGGCTTCCAGACGCCGGCCGCCGCCAAGTTCGATTCCAAGGGGAACCTCTATGTCATCGATACGAAGATCGGCGTCCTCTACAGCGTGGACATCAAGACGGGCGCCAAGACTAAGGTGGCGCAGCTCGCGACATCGCTGGACAACATCGCGATCTCGCCGGACGACCGGGTGTTCGTCACCAACATGGCCGACAACGGCATCCAGGAGGTCAACACCGCCAACGGCGCCTTGCGGCAGGTGGTGCGGGGCGCCCTCGCCATCCCCGCCGACATCGACGTGCGCTCCGACGGCGGCCGCGACACGCTCTACGTAGCCGACGTGTTCTCTTACCGCCGCGTGGACGGCGAGACCGGGGCGGTCACCGATATCGCCCGCACGCACGGCGATCCGGTCGAGTATCCCACCGGCGTCAGCGCGGGAGCCGACCGCGTGGTGCTGACCAGCGCCGTCGCCGGCTCGGTGGAGGTGTACGGCCGCGCCGACGGCAAGCGGCTGTCCCACGCCGCCGGCTTCCAGGGGCCTGCGGACGCCATCGAGCTGCCGGGCGGCGCGATTCTCGTGATCGAGGCCAGCGGCGTCGCCATCGAGCTGAAGGGCGAGACCAAGCGGGTGGTCGCCAAGGGCCTCAAGCTGCCGACCAGTCTGGCGCGGGCGCCGGACGGCACGATCTATGTGATCGAGACGGGTGCGGGCCAGCTCTCCCGCCTGGACCTCGCGACCGGGACGGCGACGTCGGTGGCCACCGGGTTTAAGCGCGCCAAGGCCGTGTCGGTCGGACCGAACGGCAAGCCCGTCGTCCTCGACCTGGGCGATCGCTCGGTCGTCGAGGTGGACCCGAAGACGGGCGCCAAGACCGTGGTGGCCAAGGATCTGCCGCTGGGCCTGTTGGGCGGCCCGGTCCCACTGGGCGCGGGGGTGGCGGTGGGCGGCAAGGGCGACATCTACGTCGCCTCTGACGTCGAGAACGCCATCTACAAGATCACGCGCTAAGCGGGCGCCGCCGCGGCCAGCTCGCGCAGGACCTCGTCGGTGTGCTCGCCTAGCGTCGGCGCGACGTTGCGGATGGCGGGTCGGGCGCCGTCGAAGGCGAAGGGCGACGCCGGGATCAGGTGCGCGCCCACGTAGCGGCGGCTGGACTCCAGCCAGAAGCCGCCGGCCATCAGCTGCGGGTCGTAGCAGAGCTGGTCGGCGCGCTGGACCGGGGCGGCGGAGACGCCCGCCGCCCGCCGCTCGGCCGCGGCGTCCTCGGGTTCCCGATTTGCGGCCCAGGCGGCCAGCGCGGCCTCGATCACATCGTCGGACGCGCGCGACAGGTCGGGGCGATGCAGGACCCGGCGCAGGCCGTCGAGGGCCGCTTCGCTATCAGCCGACACCGCGAGCCAGGAGTCGAACTCGGCGCAGCCGACGACGCAGGACGCGGTGCGGGCCCGACGGCTGCCGGTGCGCGGCAGCGGGCCGTCGGCGAAGTGCTGGGCGATGACGGCGTCGGCCGAGTACTGGAAGAGGCTCGCCACCTGGGCCATGTCGATCTCGGCCCCGCCGCAGCGGCCGCGGCCGAACAGGCAGGCCATCACCCCGTTGGCGGCCGTCAGTCCGGCCAGCGGGTCGCCGAAGGCGACGTGCTGCAGGGCCGGCGGCCAGGCGTCATGGCCGTTGGCGAACGGCAGGCCGGACGCCTGCTCGACCGTGGAGCCGTAGGCGCGGATGCCCGAGAGCGGTCCGTCGTTGCCGAACGCCGGCATAGAGACGGTGATCAGGCTCGGGTTCAGCGCACGCCGCACACCGCGGCCTAGGCCCAGGCGGTCCATGATGCCGGCGGCGAAGTTCTCCACCACCACATCGGCGCCGGCGATCAGCGCCTTGGCGTGGGCGAGCCCCTCGACCTTGGTCAGGTCCAGCACGATGCCGCGCTTGTTGCGGTTCATGCAGATGAAGCTGAACTTGACCTCGTGCGACGGCGGGTCTGCGGCGACTTCCGTCTCCCAGCCGCGCCACCAGTCGGGATGGTGGGTCGACTCGATCTTGACCACCTCGGCGCCCAGGTCGGCCAGCGTGCGGGCGCAGAGCGGCCCCGCCCAGCCCATCGAAAAATCGACCACCTTCAGCCCTTTGAGGGGGGGCGTCGGGCCCGGAGCCCTGCACGGGCCTGGGCGATCCGCCGAAGGTCATCCGGTAGGGCAGCGTCGGCGCAAGGGCGCCGCTGTCGTCGAAGGGGCCGAAGGCGCCGCGCGCGCGCCAATGGGGTACGTGCGGCAGCTCGGCGAGATTGGGCATGGCGGTGATCGGGGCCCTCACGCTCTCCCCCAGGGCCACCCACTGCTCGGTCGTCTTGTCGAGGAACGGCGGCGCGCAGGCGGCGTCCACCTCGTCGGCGAGCAGCAGGCGCTCCACGGTCGTGGTGAAGCGCGCGTCGCTGGCCAGCCCGGGACGGCCGATGATGCCGCAGAACCCGGCCCATTGGGCGGGCGTAAGCGCGGTGACCCCCGCCCAGCCGTCGGCGGTGCGATAGCTGGCGGCGGGGTAGACGGGCACCATGCGGTTGACGCCCAGCCGCGCCATCACCCCGCCCTCGATGAGCGTCGAGACCGCCCCGGTCTCCAGCAGGAAGACGTAGGCCTCGAAGATGTTGGCGTCGATCCGCTTGGGGCGAGGCCGCGCCATCAGGGCGGCCAGGGCGGCGTTGAAGCTGGCGAGCCCCGCGGTGATCTGAGGCCCATGCCCCTGGGCCAGGGTCGGCGGGCCCTCGATGGGGCCGAAGCCGTAGGCCATTCCGGCCAGGGCTTGGAGGATCTCGTCGGTTCCGCGCCAGTCCGCATAGGGACCGTCGGGGTGGAACCAGCGCAGCGCCAGGAGACTGGGTTCGCCGGGCAGGCTGGCCGCCGCCGCCTCGCCCGCCGCCACGCCGGCCGCGTCCTGGCCCGCGATCACCAGGTCGACCGGCCCGTCGGGAAGCGCGTCCAGCTTGCCGGCGTCGAGCCAGCGGCCGTAGGCTCGGCCGGCCTCGCCCGCATAGCCGATGGCGGCGTCGTCGCCGCCGGGCGCGCGGATCACGGTCGCGCCCATCTGGGCGAAGAGCCGGCCGCAGAAGCGGACGGCCACGCCGCGCGAGGTCTCGACGATCGTCAGGGTGTCCAGCAGGCGTTCCATGGCCTGAGGATCGCCCTCGGATCGGCGTTCGTCCAGCGCCAGGCGCCGCAGGTTGCGCCGTCGGCGGTCTGGTCTGAAGCTGCCCGGCAGCCAGGGGGGATTGATTCATGCTCGACATCGAGGCCCTGGGGCGCGTGGACGTGGTCCCGTACGACCCGGCCTGGCGGAGCGCCTACGCTGAGGAACGCAGCGCCATCATGGGCGTCGGTGGCTCCGCGGTCCTGGAGCTCGAGCATATTGGAAGCACGGCCGTGCCGGGCCTGTGGGCGAAGCCAATCATCGACATGATGGCCGCCGCGGCCGATCTCGGGGCGGCTCTGGCGCTGGCGTCGCGGCTCGCGGCCCGGGGCTATCAGCTCATCGAAACCGGCATGACAGATCGTCTGTTCCTGCGACGCCGCGCCGAAGACGGCGGCCAGATCTACCAGCTGCACATCGTCGAGCGCAGCGCGTGGGACGAGCGCAAGGAGCGCCTGATGCGCGACCACCTGCTGCAGCATCCCGACGCTGTGGCCGCCTACAGCGCGCTGAAAGTGCGCCTGGCCTCTCAGTATGCGGAGGAATCGTTGGCGTACACGAAAGCCAAGACGGCGTTCATACAAGGGCTCGTGGACAAGGCGCGCGCGGACCTAGGCCTGGCCAGCATCGACGTCTGGACGGAACAGCCTCGCGCCTGACGCAGCTAGCGCGGCAGGTTGGACACGCCCATCAGCGCCGTGTCGACGGCCTGGGCGCACTGGCGGCCCTCGCGGATCGCCCACACCACCAGCGACTGGCCGCGGCGCGCGTCGCCGCAGGCGAACACCCGCGGGTCGGATGTCCGATAGTCGACGATGCTCGCCTTGATGTTGCCCCGCGCGTCCAGATCGACGCCGCTCTGCGCGACGACGCCGTCCTTTTTGGGCCCCACGAAGCCCATGGCCAGCAGCACCAGGTCGGCCTTCAGTTCGAACGTCGAGCCCTCGACCTCGCGCATCTTGCCGTCGACCCACTCCACACGGGCGCACTCCAGCGCGGTGACCCGGCCGTCCTGGCCGATGGCGCGGCGGGTGGTGACGGCGAAGTCGCGCTCGACGCCTTCCTGCTGCGAGGATGAGGTGCGCATCTTCAGCGGCCAGTCGGGCCAGGTGAGCGCCTTGTTCTCGCGCTCGGGCGGCGCCGGCATGATCTCGAGCTGGGTGACCGAGGCTGCGCCCTGCCGGTTGGACGTGCCGATGCAGTCCGAGCCGGTGTCTCCGCCGCCGATGACGACCACATGCTTGCCCTTGGCCGAAAGCGTGCCCGTCGGCGCGGCGACGTTCTCCGGGTCGCCCGCGTTGCGCTTGTTCTGCTGCGTCAGGAAATCCATGGCGAAGTGGATGCCCGACAGCTCCCGGCCCGCGACGGGCAGGTCGCGCGGATCCTCGGCGCCGCAGGCCATCACCAGCATGTCGTAGTCGTCGAGCAGGCGCTGCACCGAGACCTGGTCGCCGACGGCGAAGCCGGTCCGGAAGATCACGCCCTCGGCCTCCATCTGCCGCGCGCGGCGGTCGATGAGGTGCTTCTCCATCTTGAAGTCGGGGATGCCGTAGCGCAGCAGGCCGCCGACCCGGTCCGACTTCTCGAACACCGTGGTGGCGTGGCCGGCGCGCGCCAGCTGCTGGGCGCAGGCGAGGCCCGCGGGGCCGGAGCCCACCACGGCGACGCGCTTGCCGGTGCCGCGCGGGCTGGGCTGCGGCGTGATCCAGCCTTCCTCCCAGCCCTTGTCGATGATCTGGCACTCGATCGTCTTGATGGTGACCGGGGTGTCCGGGATGTTCAGGGTGCAGCTGGCCTCGCAGGGCGCGGGGCAGATGCGCCCGGTGAACTCCGGGAAGTTGTTGGTGGACTGCAGGTTGTCCAGCGCCTCGCGCCATTGGCCGCGATGGACCAGCTCGTTGAAGTCCGGGATCTGGTTGTTCACCGGGCAGCCCTGGTGACAGAACGGGATCCCGCAGCTCATGCAGCGTGACGCCTGCGCCTGCAGCTCGCGCTGCGGCAGCGGCTGGACGAATTCCTTCCAGGTCTTCAGTCGCTCGGCGACGGGGTCGTAGCCCCGGTCGCGGCGTTCGATCTCCAGGAAGCCGGTTGGCTTGCCCATAAGTCCCCCAGATTCCTGACTACTCGGCCGCGACCGCGGCGGCCGCGGCGCGTTCGGCCGCCATATCGGTGAGCGCACGGCGGTAGTCGCGCGGCATCACCTTCACGAACGAGCCCTTGGCCTGCTCCCAGTTTTCCAGGATCTCGGCGGCCCGCTGGCTGCCGGTGTGCAGGTGGTGGCGCTCGATGAGGATTCGCAGGCGCTCCACGTCGTGGCCCAGCAGGTCGCCCATGCCCGCGTCATGCACCGAGACCGACCGCTGGCTCGGCCGCATGGCCTCGTCGCCGAGGCCGACGACATCCACGCGCTCCAGGTCGACCATGGCCTTGTTGCAGAGCGGCTCGAAGCGTCTGGTCGGATCGTAGACGTAGGCCACGCCGCCGCTCATGCCCGCCGCGAAGTTGCGGCCGGTGTCGCCCAGCACCACGACCACGCCGCCGGTCATGTATTCGCAGCCGTGGTCGCCCACGCCCTCGACCACCGTCACGGCGCCCGAGTTGCGCACCGCGAAGCGCTCGCCGGCCACGCCCTGGAAGTAGGCTTCGCCCGCGATGGCGCCGTAGAGCACCGTATTGCCCACGATGATGTTGCGCGTCGGATCGCGCCGCGACTCGGGCGGCTGGCGCACCACCACGCGGCCGCCCGACAGGCCCTTGCCCACATAGTCGTTGGCGTCGCCGATCAGGGTCAGCGAGACGCCGCGCGCCAGGAAGGCGCCGAAGCTCTGGCCGGCGGTTCCCTTCAGAGTGAGGGCGATGGTGTCCTCGGGCAGGCCGGCGTGGCCGTAGCGCTTGGCCACCTCGCCCGAGAGCATGGCGCCCACCGTGCGGTTGATGTTGCGCACGGCGTACTCGCCGCGGACGGGCTCGCCCTTCTCCAGCGCCGGCTTGGCGGCCGCGATCAGCTGGTGGTCCAGCGCCTTGTCGAGCCCGTGGTCCTGGCGATCCTGGTTCCAGAGGCCCTTCTGGCCCTCGGCCGCCGCCGAATAGAGGATGCGCGACAGGTCGATGCCCTGGGCCTTCCAGTGGTCGAGGGCGTCGGTCATGTCGAGGCGGTCGACGCGGCCGATCATCTCGTTGAGCGTGCGGAAGCCCAGCTCGGCCATGATCCCGCGCAGTTCCTCGGCCACGAAGAAGAAGTAGTTGATCACGTGCTCGGGCTGGCCGGTGAAGCGCGCGCGCAGCACCGGGTCCTGGGTCGCCACCCCCACCGGACAGGTGTTGAGGTGGCACTTGCGCATCATGATGCAGCCGGCCGCGATCAGGGGCGCCGTGGCGAAGCCGAACTCGTCGGCGCCCAGCAGGGCTCCGATGGCGACGTCGCGGCCCGTGCGCAGGCCGCCGTCCACCTGCACGGCGATGCGCGTGCGCAGGCCGTTCAGCAGCAGCGTCTGCTGGGTCTCGGCCAGGCCGATCTCCCAGGGCGAGCCCGCGTGGGTCAGCGACGTCAGCGGGCTGGCGCCCGTGCCGCCCTCGAAGCCCGAGATGGTGACGTGGTCGGCGCGCGCCTTGGCGACGCCCGCGGCCACGGTGCCCACGCCGACTTCCGACACCAGCTTCACCGAGATGCGGGCGACGGGGTTGACGTTCTTCAGGTCGTGGATGAGCTGCGCCAGGTCCTCGATCGAATAGATGTCGTGGTGCGGCGGCGGACTGATCAGGCCCACGCCCGGCGTCGAGTGCCGGACCTTGGCGATGTTCTTGTCCACCTTGTGGCCGGGCAACTGGCCGCCCTCGCCGGGCTTGGCGCCCTGGGCCATCTTGATCTGGATGTCGTCGGCGTTGACCAGGTACTCGGTGGTCACCCCGAAGCGCCCCGACGCCACCTGCTTGATGGCCGAGCGCATGGAGTCGCCGTTGGGCAGGCGCACGAAGCGGTCCGGCTCCTCGCCGCCCTCGCCCGTGTTCGAGCGGCCGCCGATGCGGTTCATGGCGATGGCCAGCGTCGTGTGCGCCTCGCGGCTGATCGAGCCGAACGACATGGCGCCCGTCGAGAAGCGCTTGACCAGCTCGGCGGCGGGCTCGACCTCGTCGAGGGGAACCGACGGCCCGGGCGTGAACCGCATCAGGCCGCGCAGGGTCAGCAGGCGCTCGCTCTGCTCGTTGATGGCGCGGGCGAATTTCTCATACTCGTCCGGGATGTTGCCCCGGACCGCATGCTGCAGGCCCGAGATCGACTCCGGCGTCCAGGCGTGCGCCTCGCCGCGGATGCGCCAGGCGTACTGGCCGCCCACGTCCAGCATGGTCTTGTAGACCGGGTTGTCGCCGAAGGCGTCGCGGTGACGGCGCACCGTCTCCTCGGCGATCTCGGCCAGGCCGACGCCCTCGATCGTGGTGGCGGTCCCCGTGAAGTACTTCTCGATCAGCTCGGACGACAGGCCCACGGCGTCGAAGATCTGGGCGCCGCAATAGGACTGGTAGGTCGAGATGCCCATCTTGGACATCACCTTCAGCACGCCCTTGCCGACGGCCTTGATGTAGTTCTTCCGCACCTCGTAGGACGGCAGGGTCAGGCCGTTGACGACGCGCAGGTTCTCCAGCGTCTGGAACGCCAGGTAGGGGTTCACCGCCTCGGCGCCGTAGCCGGCCAGCACGCAGAAATGGTGCACCTCGCGCGCCTCGCCGGTCTCGATGACGAGGCCGGTCTGCATGCGCAGGCCCTGGCGGATCAGGTGGTGGTGGACCGCCGCCGTGGCCAGCGCCGCCGGGATCGGGATGTTCTCGACCGAGGTCGCCCGATCCGAGAGGATCAGGATGTTCATGTCGGCCAGCACGGCCTCGGTGGCCTCGCGGCAGATCCGCAGGATGGCCGCTTCCAGGCCGGCCGGCCCCTCGATCATCGGCCAGGTGATGTCGATGGTCGCGGTGCGGAAGGCGCCGTCGAGCAGCTCGTTCACGGCGCGGATCTTGGCCAGGTCCTCGTCGGTGAGGATCGGCTGGGCCACCTCCAGGCGCTTGTGC
>NZ_CADEGK010000184.1 GCF_902826855.1 uncultured Phenylobacterium sp.
CACAGCTCACGAGCGCTCCGTCCCGCCGCCGTCCTCGTCCTGCTGCTCGGGTTGGCCTCGGCCGGCGTACGTGCCGCTGCGTCGGTCGAGGTGGGCGACGCCTTCATCCGGGAATCGGCCGGCGGCCACGAGTGGACGCTGGGCAACAGCGAGGTCGTGGCCACCATCGTGGTCACGAAGATCGGCGTCCAGATCGAGACGCTGGCGCGCCAGGGCGGCAGGAACGTGGTGGTGCCGGCGTTCGGCGACGTCGGCGTCACCATCGACGGCGCTGGCGCGATCCCGGGCGACCGCACGTACCGCTTCGAATCGGCCACCGCGGCCAATGTCGGCGGCCGCGCCGAGCTCACCCTGGGCGATGCTGTCCAGCCCGTGCTGGAAGCCCACGTCCAGGCCGGCGGCGGCCGGTTCCGCGGCATCCGGAACTCCGCCTCCTGGGACGCCGACACCGAGGTGCTGGGACCGCTCAACCGCCTGCAGGCCGGCCACTACCTGCGCGACGACTTCCGCGCCGGGTTCAAGCATCTGGCGCCCATGGGGCTCAGTTTCGACGCCTGGCTGCTGGAGCCGCAGCTCCCGGAACTCACTGACCTGGCCCGCGCCTTCCCCGACACCACCATCGTGCTCGACCATGTGGGCACGCCGATCGGCCGCGGCAGCTATGCCGGCAAGCTCGAGGAACGCTTTCCGATCTGGAAGGCCAGCATGCTGGAGCTGGCGAAGTCGCCGAACGTGGTGGTGAAGCTCGGCGGGATGGCCATGGCCTTCTGCAACTTCCCCTCGTTCCTGGCCGAACCCCGGGCGCCGTCGGAGCAGATCGCCAACGAGTGGCGGCCCTACGTCGAGACCTGCGTCGAGGCCTTCGGCGCCGAGCGCTGCATGTTCGAAAGCAACTTCCCGGTAGACATGGGCTCATGCACCTACGCAGTGCTCTGGAACGCCTTCAAACACCTGGCCAAGGGCGCCTCGGCCACGGAGAAGACGGCGCTGTTCTCGGGAACCGCGAGCAAGGTCTACAAGCTGGAGCTATCCTAGACCTTCACGCCGCCGCTGAACTTGGGCGGTGGGGCGACGTAGGTGCGGAAGGCGTCCAGGACGTCGGCGGTGGTGTCGGCGAAGACCAGCATGTCGACGTATTGCTGGCCGACGAAACCGCTCGTGGCGATCTGCTGGATCGCCTGGCGCGTCAGGTCGTAGTAGCCGCTGACGTTCACAAAGCCGCACGGCTTGGCGTGGATGCCCAGGAGCGCCCAGGTCCACTGCTCGAACATCTCCTCGAAGGTCCCCGGCCCGCCGGGCAGGCAGAGGAAGCCATCGGAGAGGTCGGCCATGGCCAGCTTGCGCTCGTGCATGGAGGTGACGACTCGCAGCTCCGTGAGGCCTGTGTGGGCGATCTCGGCGTTCACCAGATCGGCGGGCATGACGCCGGTGACCCGGCCGCCGGCGGCCAGCGCAGCGTCCGCCACCGCGCCCATCAACCCCACCCTGGCGCCGCCATAGACCAGCGTCAGCCCCTGCTGGGCGATCGTTGTCCCGCAGGCGACCGCCTCGGCCATGAACGCCGGATCCGTGCCCGGCGAGGAGCCGCAGTAGACGCAGATGCTCTGCACGAAAAACCCACGTTGGCGCTGCGGAGGGAGGGTCGCTCCCTTAGGCTGTTTGCGCTCGCCTGTCACGGGCGCTGGCCTTGGCGGAAATCCCTCGCTACAAATCTGGCCACGGCTCGTCATTCGCGATTAGCCGGGCGCCGGGACATGTGCGCGGCGTGGGGACTTTCTCTCGGTTAGGTTGCGACGAAATGGCGAGCGGCACGGTCAAGTGGTTCAACACGGCTAAGGGTTTTGGCTTCATTCAACCG
This sequence comes from uncultured Phenylobacterium sp., assembly GCF_902826855.1. GTDB lineage: Bacteria > Pseudomonadota > Alphaproteobacteria > Caulobacterales > Caulobacteraceae > Phenylobacterium. The sequence continues at coordinate 1,859 of NZ_CADEGK010000184.1, forward strand.
GACGACGGCGGATCGGACGTCTTCGTCCACATCTCGGCCCTCAATCAGGCCGGCATGGACAGTCTGAATGAAGGCGACAAGGTAGATTACGAGCTCGAGCAGGATCGGCGCTCGGGCAAGCTGGCGGCGACCGGTATCGTCGTGACGGCGGCGGGTGATCCCGCACCCCGTCGCGCCGGTGGCGGCGGCTTCGGCGGCGGCGGTGATCGTGGCGGCTACGGCGGCGGCGGTTACGGCGACCGCGGTGGCGGTGGCGGTGGCGGTGGCTACGGCGATCGCGGCGGCGGTGGTGGCTACGGCGACCGCGGCGGCGGCGGCGGTTACGGCGGCGGGCGCGATCGCGGCTTCGGCGGCGGTGGCGGCGGCGCCCGTCCCCGCGGCACGGTGGCGGGCTCCGGCACCGGCCAGGTGAAGTGGTTCAACCCCACCAAGGGCTTCGGCTTCATCAAGCCCGATGGCGGCGGCCAGGACATTTTTGTCCACATCTCGGCGGTCGAGCAGGCCGGCCTCTCGGGCCTCAATGAGGGCCAGACGGTCAACTTCGACCTCGAGCAGGACGGCCGCAGCGGCAAGACTTCGGCGACCAATCTGAAGGTCACCGGCTAGGTTTCCCCGGGGGCCCGCTGACGCGGGCCCCCGATCCGCCAGGGAAACTCGCCTGTCTCCAAGGCGTTGAAAGCGCTCGTGCGGGGATTGCCCTCGCGGAGTGCTTCGAAATGCGCACCCTACTGACCATGTCGTTGTTCACCGCGCTCGCCGCGCCGGGGGCCGCGCTGGCGCAGGAGGCGACCCCTGGCCCCGACACCCTCGACGCGATTCAAGCAGGCCTGTCGCCGCCGGCGGTGTCCGCCGAGCCGCAGCTCATCACCCTGCCGGCACAGCCCGGACCCGCGCCCGACCACATCCCCCCGCCCCTCGAAGCGCAGCCCGTACCGCAACGCGCCGAGATCGCGCCGGCCCTCGATCCGCCCACCACCATTCGACCGATCGTGGTGGAGGCCACAGCGCAGGACGACGGCAAGGTCGAGCGCAAGGTCGGTACGATCGCCGGCGGCGTGATCGGCGGCTTGGCCGGCGCGGCGGTCGCGGGACCGGTCGGCAAGATCGCCGGCAGCCTGGTCGGCAAGACCCTGGCCAAGGGCATCGTCGGCGACGGCAAGGACAAGGAAGAGGACGAGAAGCTCGAGACCGCCGAGGCGGCTCGGGGGGCCGACGAGGCGGCCATGCCCACCGCCGCAACGCAGGCCGCCCCGCCTCCCCTGTCGACGGTCTCCGGCCCCGAGGCCGAGACGCCCTAGCGGTCGGGCGGGACCGGTGACAGCCGCGCCGTGCCTCCGCCGGGCAGGCTGACGGCATAGGCGCTGAAGCGGATGTCGGGCGTCATGTAGTCCGTCGACACGTATTGAGCCCCCGAGGCGAACGCGGCGGCCTGGCGGGCGGTGTCGTTCCGCCGCGCCTCCCAGGTGTCGGCGTCGGCGCGGGTGCGCACGATGAACCCGGCCTTCACGGCCGCGGCGATCCGCTCGGAGAGCGCCGGGACCTCGTTCAGGGTGATGTAGGCAGCGGCCGGCGAGGCGGGGTCGATGTTCACGAACGCGACGCGGCCCTCCAGCACCTTACGGCCTCCACGGTAGCGGGCCACCTGGTCGGGCGGGCAGTCGAGGGCGAACATCACCCGCCCCCGCGCCCGCTTCAGCTTGGGCCATGCGCCGGCCTCCGCCGCGTCACGCAGGGTCTCATGCTTGCCCTGCACCTGGTCCGGCGTGATCAGGGCGGTTTCCGGGAAGACCGAGCGGATCTCGGCGTCGATCTGGTCCATGGCCCGGGCGTCGAACGGCGGAGCCACTGTCGCGCCGGGCAGCTTCAGGCCCCCCTCCTTCAGGTTCAGGAGGATGAGGATAGGCACATGGTCCGGGTGCGCCGTCGACCAGGCGCGGATATCGGCCAGGCAGTCCTTGAACAGGGGACAGACGGAGCGGTAGTCGACCGAGGGCTCGTGCAGCACCTTGAGCCCCGGCTTCTTCAGAGGCGCGAAATCGTACGGGGCCACCGCGGCGCCGGCATTGCGGTAGCCCAGCGGGTCGGCGAAGCGGCCAACGTCAGGGTCGTAGGCGAGATCGATCTCCAACTGCCGCGCGCCACGATCCAGTTGAACCTTGAGCGCCGGGTGGCCGTAGTCGATGGCGTCGGCCTCCCGGGCGCTGAACGCGTGGATGGCCCTCCACTCGTTGGGGGCGATCGCCAGCTTGTAGGAGTTGTGGGTGCCGATGACCTGGATGGCGTTCATCGGCAGCGCGTCGACCGCCTCCCGAGCGCAGCCCGGCTGGCCCGTCGGACGCTCCAGGTCACAGGCGGCGGAGATGGCGGCGGCGGCGAACAAGACGGCGATCATGCGGCGTTTCTTCTACCCTCTAGGGCGGGACACTAAGGTGAAGCCTAGCCCCAGGGAATGACCACCGGCTCGGCCGGGTACTCACCCGCCGCGATTGGCGGCAGCCGGTGCGCTAGTCCGGGCGGGAACACCGGATCGGAGGTCGCCGCCAGATCCGGGATCGTCCACCAACGGATGTCGTCGATCAGTTCGCTCTCGTGCGCGGCCCAGGCCTCGCGGCTGGGCTCGCAGCCGTCGCATCGGGCGACCATGTAGCGTTCGTCGAACACCACCGGGTGGGGGATGTTGAGCACGCCCTCGCGGGCCCAGACGATCGGGCCCAGCTCGAAGGCGGTGATACCGGTCTCCTCGACAATCTCGCGCGCGGCGGCCTCCAGCCACGTCTCATCTGCCTCCAGGCCGCCACCGATCGTGAACCAGGCGCCTGGCCCCGAAGCGCCCGGAAGCCGGCCGTTCATCAGCAGTATGCGGTCGGCCCCGTCCAGCAGCAGGACCCGGGCGGTAGGCCGAACAATGATCGTGGAGCGAGATTTTTTCATCAACTTATGCACGAACTAGAGAAGCCTTAAGGATGGCCGGACAAGTCTTCGGCTCGCGAGCAACCAAAGCACAAAACCAGCCATATGGACGACTTCGCCACCAGTAACCGAGACCTGGTCGCCCGGGTGGCCGCGCTCGAACTGCTGGTCGCCGACCTGGTCCACGTGCTCTGGCAGGTCTCGCCCACGGCCATGAACAAGCTGGCCAACGACGCCGCCCACGACTTGGAGATCGGCCATACCCGCATCGCCCTGCCCGTTGGCGACCACCAGCGCGACCGCCTCTATGCCGTGCTGCGCAGCCGTCAGCGAATGCTGAAGCGCAAGGCGGCCGTGGAACCCTGAGCCCCCCTCCGCAAACCCGATCTTAAGAGGCGCTGGGCCACCTTGGGCCGGTAGGGGAAACGCTTCTTGTCCGCACCGCATCGCTTCCTGGGTTTCGGGTTCGCCGCCGCGGATCTCCTTCTGGAGATTCGCGAGGACGGCAAGGTGGCCTTCGGCCTGGGCGCCGGCGAGGCGGTCCTGGGCGTCGGCGACAGGGCGCTGGCGAATCGGCCGTGGACCAGCCTGATCCACGCCGAGGATCACCCCATGGTCGAGGCCATGTTCGACGGCCTGGGCGACACCACTCGGGCCGGTCCTCTGGTCGTCGCGGTGAATACGCCTGAAGGAGCGCCGCCGCGCTACGCCACCATCACGGCCATCCGTTTGCCGCAAAACGGGGGCGCGATCTCCTGCACCCTGGCGCGGGCGAAGCCGCGCGGCGTCGCCGGCGTGCAGAGCCGAGAGTCGTTCGAGGCGCGCGCCGCCGAGCTGCTGGCCGGTTCCTCGCAGGAGCTGGAACTCGCCTTCGTCCAACTCGCCGGCTTCTCCGAGAGCGAGGCCGCGCAGAAGGATCCCGCACGGCTGCAGGCCCTGCTGGCCGGCATCCTGCGCGCCCAGGCCTACCGCGGCGAGGCGCCTACCGCGGTTGGACACGACCGCTACGCCATGGTGCGTGGGCGCGAAGAGTCCACCGAGGTGATGGCCGCGCGGATCGACCGGGTGCTGGCCAATTCCGGCGTCACAGGCGTCACCACCCAGACCGGCGCCGTCGCCATGTCCGGCATAGAGCGCCCGCGCCAGGTCACCCAGGCCCTGCGGTTTGCGCTGAACACGGTCCTGGAAAGAGGCCTCGATGGAGGCCTGCCGGCCGACTTCTCCGAAGCGCTCGACCGGGCCATGCGCACCACGCTCAGCAAGGCCGGCCAGCTCGGGGCGGCGATCCGCTACAAACGCTTCAGCTTGGCCTTCCAGCCCGTGGTCAGCCTGAAGGACGCCAGCCTGCATCACCACGAGGTGCTGGTCCGCTTCGGCGCCGAGGGCAGCCCCTTCCCGACCATCAAGATGGCCGAGGAGCTGGACCTCATCGAGCCGCTGGACGGCGCGATCCTGGAAGAGACCCTGGTCTACCTCCAGCGCGACCCGGCCCTGGTCCTGGCGGTCAACGTTTCCGGCCGCAGCCTGATGGTCGACAGCTATGTCGAGAACGCCCTGAGGATCGTGGCGCAGAACCCGAGCATCAAGGGCCGGCTGCTGTTCGAGCTGACCGAGAGCGCGGCCGTCGAGGACCTGGCCGAGGCCGATCGGCGGCTGCAGTCCCTGCGCGCGGCCGGATGCCGGGTGTGCCTGGACGACTTCGGCGCGGGCGCGGCCTCGCTCGCCTACCTGCAGCAGCTCACCCTGGACCTGCTCAAGATCGACGGCCGCTACATCCGCGACCTGCAGCACGGCGGCCGCGAGGCGACCTTCGTGAAGCACCTGGTCAACATGTGCGCGGAGCTGAAGGTCCAGACCCTGGCCGAGATGGTCGAGGGGCCCGAGGCGGAGGAGGCCGTGCGCAAGGCCGGCGTCGACTTCGCCCAGGGCTGGCTCTACGGCCGCGCCGGCGAGAAGCCGGTCACCCAGGCCCAGCTCAGCGCCTTCCTCACCGGCGTCGCAGGCCAGGGAAGCTTGGCCATACGCGCAGCAGCCGAGCGGAAGAAGGAGTGGGGCTGAGCGGCCTCACAAATCGTTGATCACAAGCCCGTCGCGTTTGTGCCGCCTCAAACTCCGGGCGTAGGGTTTCTCCCATAGGGCGGCGTCGGCCAGCCTTGCAGGGTCGCTGACCGTCCATAACCGCGCGCTTGAGCGCCTTCGAACTCCCGTTAGAACGGGGCGCTCTCGGCGCCCTCGGTGATGGGAGAACGTATCCATGGCAATCCGAGACATTGTAGGCGGAAGAACTGGGGGGTCGGTTCGGGCGCTCGCGCTCGTCGGCCCCACGAGCGCCGGCAAGACCGCCCTGATGGAGGCCCTGCTGGAGGCCGCGACCGGTCAGGCTGTGCGGCCCGGCGAGGTTGGCGACTCCAGCCCCGAGGCCAAGGCCCGCGGCCACTCGGTCGAGCTGAACTTCGCCAGTTTCGAATTCATGGGCGACCGCTATGTGGTCGTCGACTGTCCCGGATCCCTTGAGTTCTGCGCCGAGATCGACCCGGCGCTGCCGGCCGTGGACCTGGCCATCGTGGTGGCCGAGCCGGACCCCGCCAAGGCGGTGCTGCTGCAGCCCGCGCTGCGCGAGCTGGAGCGCCGCGGCATTCCCCACGCCCTGTTCATCAACAAGATGGACCAGGCTCGCGGCTCGCTGCAGGAACTGCTGGAGGCCCTGGCGCCCGTCTCCTCGGCCCCCTTCGTGGCGCGGCAGATCCCGACCTGGAGCGGCGAGAAGGTGTCCGGCTACATCGACCTGGCCCTGGAGCGGTGCTTCGTCTACCGGCCCGGCAAGCCCTCCGAACAGATCGACATCCCGGGTGACCTCCTGGAGGAGGAGGCCAACGCCCGCTTCCACATGCTGGAACAGATCGCCGACTTCGACGACGAGCTCCTGGAGCAGCTCCTGTCCGACGTCACCCCGAGCCGCGACGCGGTGTTCACCGACCTGGTCCAGGAGATGAACGAGGGCCAGATCGTGCCGGTGTTCTTCGGCTCGGCGGCCAACGGCTTCGGCATACGCCGGCTGCTGAAGGCCCTGCGCCACGAGACGCCGGACGCGTCCAGGGCCGCCGACCGCATCGGCATCACCACCGGCGCCTATGTGCTGAAGGCCGCCTACGCCGGCCAGTCGGGCAAGCTGGCCTACGCCCGCGTGTTCGGCGCCGACCTGACCGACGGCGCCGACTTCGTCATGGCCGACGGGACCCGCAGCCGCGCCGGTGGGCTGTCGCAGGTCCAGGGCTCGGCGTTGAAGAAGATCGCCAAGGCGCCGGTCGGCGACATCTGCGCCATCGGCAAGGTCGAGCACGCCGGCAGCGGCCAGATCCTCTCCACCACCGGCCAGCCGCAGCAGGCCCGGACGGCGGCCGGCGCGCGCAGGCCGCTCTATGCGGTGGCGCTGATGGCGAAGAACCACAGCGACGACGTGCGGCTCTCCAGCGCGCTGAACAAGCTGATCGAGGAGGACCCGGGCCTCTCGCTGACCCACGACGCCGAGCAGCGCCAGGTGCTGCTGGCCGGCCAGGGCGAAGGCCATGTGCGCCTGGCCCTGGAGCGGATGAAGCGGCGCTATGGCGTGGAGATCGACACCCTGCAGCCCAAGACGCCGTACCGCGAGACCATCGCCAAGGGCTGCACCCAGCGCTCGCGGCACAAGAAGCAGTCCGGCGGCCACGGCCAGTTCGCCGACGTGACCATCGAGGTGCGGCCGCTGCCCCGCGGCTCCGGCTTCGTCTTCCAGTCCAGGGTCGTCGGCGGCGCAGTGCCCAAGCAGTGGGTGCCGGCGGTCGAGACCGGGGTCCGCGACGGCCTGACCAAGGGCGTGTTCGGCTTCCCGGTCACCGACCTGGAGGTCACCCTGGTCGACGGCCAGACCCATGCGGTGGACTCGTCCGAAATGGCCTTCCGCACGGCTGGCCGGCTGGCGATCGAGGACGCCCTGAAGCAGACCGGCGCGGTCCTGCTGGAGCCGATCGAGAAGCTGACGGTCTATTCGCCGTCACCCAGCGCGTCGAACGTCACCTCGGCCCTCACCGCTCGGCGGGGACAGATCCTGGGCCTGACGCCGCGGGAGGACTGGCGCGGCTGGGAGCGGATCGAGGCCTACCTGCCGCAGAGCGAGCGCCAGGACCTGATCGCCGAGCTCCGCGGCCTGACCCAGGGCCT
>NZ_CADEGK010000185.1 GCF_902826855.1 uncultured Phenylobacterium sp.
ATCGATTTTCGAAGCCTGCTGGCCGGCGTCGACCCGCAACAGGCGCTGGGCGGTTTCCTCGTCGAGGTGAAGCTGCGGTCCGACCATCGTGAGCGCACCCTCGAATACGCCGTGACGCCCGGTTGGATGCAGGCCGTGTTCGGCGCGCCCCTGAAGGCGCGGCCGGTCCCGCCTGCCGACCTGCAGATCCGGGTAACCGGCGCAGCGGCCGGCGAATTCTCCCGCGCGGGTGCGATCGCCGCGCAACAGATCGAAACCCTTCTCGCCGTGGGTGGCGGCGGCTTGTCGGCGGGCCAGACGGTGCTGGATTTCGGGTGCGGGCCCGGGCGGTTGATCGGCGCGCTGGCGCCGCGCCACCCGGGTGTCGCGTTCCACGGCTCGGACATCGACCCGCAGGCCATTGCCTAGTGTCGCACGGCAATGGCCGATGTCGGCGCCTTCGAGGTGAACGGCCACCAGCCGCCCCTGCCCTACGCCGACCAGACGTTCGACCTCGTGTACGCTCTGTCGGTGTTCACTCACCTCCCGCAGGACCATCAGTTCGCATGGCTCGACGAACTGCGGCGTGTGCTGAAGCCGGGGCGACTCCTCCTCACGACGATCATGAATCCCTTCGCCTATGAGCTCCCGCAGGCCATCCAGGACTCGGCGCGCTCCAGTGGCTTTGCCTATTGGGGCGATGCCGCGGAGACCGAAGGCTTGCCAAGCTTCTATCGCCTCGCCTACCACTCCCATGACTACGTGCGCCGCGAGTGGGCGCGTGGTTTCGAGGTGCTCCGAATCGGTGGGCACGACCTCAACGATACGCAGGACTCGGTTCTTCTCCGACGCGTCTGATCCCGGCCAGAACCCCGCCGCCGTTCGCCGCGAACGGCCGCAACCGCGCGCCCGGAGCGGACCATGAGCAGCTACAGTCTTGGCATCGACTTCGGGACGACCAACACCGTTCTCAGTCTGGCCGACGCCTCCGGTCCGGCGCGGCTGGTCCGGTTTCCGGCGCCAGAAGGGGAACTGTTCGCCTTCCGCAGCTGCCTCTCCTTCTACGCCCCCGCCGAACGGCCGTCGGAGCGCACCATCGAGGCCGGACCCTGGGCCATCGAGGCTTACGTCGAGGATCCTGCCGAGACGCGGTTCATCCAATCGTTCAAGAGCTTCGCCGCCGCTGAGAGCTTCAGCGAGACTCAGATCCTGGGCCGCCGCTACCGCTTCGAGGACCTGCTCTCCACCTTCCTCCTGAAGGTCCGTGACTATGCCGGCGACAGCCTGGGCGCCGTTCCCGATCGGGTGATCGTCGGCCGCCCGGTGATCTTCGCTGGCGCGGCGCCCAAAGAGGCCCTCGCGCTCGAGCGCTACGAGGTCGCCTTCCGCCGCATGGGGGTAAAGGAGGTGCTCTACGCCTACGAGCCCGTGGGCGCGGCGTTCTTCTTCGCGCGGGAGCTGGACCACGACGCCACCGTGCTGGTGGGCGACTTCGGCGGCGGCACCTCGGACTTCTCGATCATCCGCTTCGAGCGTCACGACGGTGAGATGCGCGCCGTCCCGCTCGGCCGCGCCGGCGTGGGCGTGGCCGGCGACGCCTTCGACTACCGGATCATCGACAACCTGGTCTCGCCGGAACTGGGCAAGGGGTCGGACTACCGGACCTTCGGCAAGACCCTGCCCGTCCCCAACAAGTACTACGCCGCGTTCGCACGCTGGGACCAGCTGGCCCTCCTGCGCGCCAGCCGCGACATGCGCGAGATCCGCAGCCTGGCGCGCGAGGCCGTCGAGCCGGATAAGATCGCCCGGCTGATCGAAACCCTGGACGAGAACTACGGCTACCAGCTGTACCGCGCCGTTTCGCGGCTGAAGGAGACCTTGTCGGCGGAAGAGGGGGCCGTGTTCCGCTTCGAGGCGGGGTCGATCGCTATCGTCAAGCCAGTGTCGCGGGCGGCCTTTGAGGGCTGGATCGCCCCGGAGCTGGCGCAGATCGAGGCCGCGGTGGACCGCGCGCTCGCCGACGCCAAGCTGCCGCCCGAGCGGATCGACCGGGTCTTCCTCACCGGCGGCTCGTCCCTGGTGCCGGCCGTCCGCGCCATCTTCCACCGCCGCTTCGCCAGCGAGCGGATCGAAACCGGCGCCGAACTGGAGTCCATCGCCGCCGGTCTGGCGCTCATGGGGCGCGAGCGGGATCTGTCGCGGTGGACGACGAAGGCCGCTTCCCTCCCCTGATAGGCGCGTGTCACTTCCGCAGCGTCGGGCTCGCGAGGTCGAGCTGAGCCGCCGGGATCACTTCCAGGTTTGGGAGCTTGGCCCTCAGCCCCTCGGTGAACGCCTTGGCGTCCCCGGCGACGATCACGCTTGCCGCCCTAGGGTCGAGTGTCCGGGCGGTAAAGGCCTGCACCTGCGCGGGCGTGACGGCCTCCACCTTGGCGGTGTAGCGGCTCATCTCGTCGAGTGGGACGCCATAGAGGGCCAGGCCGCCCAGGATGTCGGCAAGCCCGCCTGAAGTGGCCAGGTCGCGGCCATAGGCGCCGACCAGGGTGGATTTGCGCGCCTTCAACTCTTCCGGCCCCGCGGGCTCGGAGGCCAGCTTGATCAACTCGGCGTTGATCAGGCCCAGGACCTCGACTGCGGACTCGTTCTTGGTCTGGGCCGAGGCGCGGAAGGCGCCCGTGGTGCGGGCCGCGGCGAGCCGGGCCGAGGCGCCGTAGGAGAGGCCGCGCTTGATGCGGATCTCGGCGTTCATCCGCGCCGAATAGCCGCCCCCCAGGACCGTCGTCGCCACAATGGCCGGATAGTAGGCGGGGTCGTTGCGGGCGATGGCCGGCTTGACGACATTCACCGAGGCTTGGCCGGTGCCGGGGATGTCGATAGCCACGGCGCGCGGCTCGCCCGCCGGGGCGACCATGGGCAACGGCGGCAGGGCCGCGGCGGGCTTGGCCCAGGACCCGAATACCCTCTCTGCCAAGGCGAAGCCCTGCTCCGCGGTGATGTCACCGGTGAGCACCAGGATGGCGTTGTCTGGCCGGAACCATGTCCGGTGCAGCCTGGCGAGGTCGGCTGGCTTGAGCCTGGGCAGGGTGTCCGGCGTGCCCTCCACGGCATGGCCGAACGGCGTGCCGCCATACACCACCGGACCGGCGGCGAAGCCCGCCACCTGGCCCGGCTGTTCGTAGGCGACGCGCAGTCCGTCCAGCGCCTGCTCGCGCTGGCGGTCGAGTTCCTCGGGTGCGAAGGCCGGATGGGTGGCCACATCGGCCATGATCGCGAGCGCCGCCGGCAGCTTGTCGGGCATGGCGCTGAGCGTCACCGACGAGCTTTCCAGCCCGCCGCCCGAGCTCAAGTCCGCGCCCAGGCTCTCGATCTGGCTGGCGATCTGCTGGGCGGAGCGGGACTCCGTCCCCTCGGTCAGCATGCCCGCCATCATCGCCGCGGCGCCGGCCAGGCCATCGGGATCCGCCCAGGCCCCGGTCTTGACGGTGAGGTCGGCGGTGACCAGCGGCAGGTCGGACGAACGGGCGACGATGACCCGCAGCCCATTGGCCAGCGTCATCTCCGCGGGCTTCGGCAGCACCGGCTGCACCGGCTCGCCGATCGGCGGCGGCTTCTGGCGCTGGGCTTCCGGCAGCAGGCTGTGGACCTGGCCGGTGAAGCGGGTCGCCAGCTGCGGCGGCGGGGCCGGGGCGGCGGCGACGTCGCCCTCCGGCCGCTCGCTCTCGGGCCGATAGCGGATCGTCATGCGCCGCTCGTCGACCAGGTATTTCCGGGCCACGCGCTGCACCTCGGCGGCGGTGACGGCCTGTAGCAGCCCCAGCTCGGTGTTCACCGCATTTGGGTCGCCCTGGACCACCAGGGCCTGGCCGATGGCGCTGGCGCGCCCCTGGATGGTCTCTCGGCCGCGAATGGCGGCGGAGACGAGTTCGTTCTTGGCCTCGGAGAGCTCGGCCGCCGTGGGCGGGGCGTCGCGCAGGCGCTTCACCTCGGCCAGGAGCGCCGCCTCGCCTTCGGCCACCGTGTGGCCGCTCGACATGATCGAGCCCACTGCGAACAGGCCCTGGTCGTGCGGCAGGTCGGCCTGGGAGAAGGCCTGCACGGAGATCTGCTGCTTGTAGACCAGGCTGTTGTAGAGCCGTGACGACTTGCCGCCCGAAAGGATCGTATCCAGCACCGTCAGCGCCGGGGCGTCGGGATCGGAGGCGGCCGCGCCCTGCCACGATAGCACCACCGCCGGCAGCGGCACGTTCGGGCCGTAGCCGTCATAGACTCCCGCCTTGGTCCGCACCGGTTCCTTCACGGTCACGCGCGGCAGCGGCTGGGCCGGGTTCTTCAGCGGCCCGAAGTACCTGTCGACCCAGGCGTTGAGCTGGGCCTCGTCGAAGTTGCCCACGACCACCAGGGCGGCGTTGTCGGGGCGGTAGTAGGTCTCGTGGAAGGCGCGCACGTCATCGACGGTGGCGGCGTCCAGCTCTTCGATGGAGCCGATCCCGGGGCGTCTGTAGGGGTGCGCCGCGTAGCTGGCCTGGGGCAGGTAGAGGTAAAACAGCCGTCCGTACGGCTGCGACAGCACGCTCTGGCGCAGCTCCTCCTTCACCACGTCGCGCTCAGACTTGAAGTTGGCCTCGTCCACCACCAGCGTCCCCAGCCGATTGGCCTCGGCCCAGACCAGCCGCTCCAGGTGGTTGGCGGGCACGACCTGGTAGTAGTCGGTGAAGTCGTCGGCGGTTGACGCGTTGTTGAAACCGCCCACGTCCTCGGTCATCCGGTCGAACCCCTCGGCGGGGATGTCGCGCGTCGCCTTGAACATCATGTGCTCGAACAGGTGCGCGAAGCCGGATCGCCCCTGGGGGTCGTCCTTGGAGCCTACGCCGTACCAGACCTGCACCGAGACGTTCGGGGTCGCACGGTCGACCGAGGCGAAGACCTTCAGCCCGTTGGGCAGGGTGCGGCTGGTGAACTTGATCGGGGGGACTCCCCGGGTGGGCTGAGCGGCGGCTGGGGCCGCGATCGCCGGCGGCGCGAGCGCGCTCGTGGCCAGAAGAAGGGCGAGGCCGGCGACGCGAGCGATGCGGAGCATGGAGTATCCCGGTTGTGGTCAGGGCAGGTTAGCACCCCGCCTGAGCCTTGGAAGCTTACGAGGTTTTCATGTGGCGGCGAACGGCGCGCCTTGAGGTGAACGGGTCCGGGTGGAGCTTGGGCGCGTACATCCTATATGATGTTGAGAGCACACTTGCGGGCGGGGTCTGCGCAACCGCAGAATGAAACCATGTTCGACTGGAATGACCTGAAGGCGTTCCTGGCCGTCGCACGGGGCGGCTCGACGCTGGCGGCCTCGAAGGCGCTGGGCGTGAACCAGACCACCGTGGCGCGACGGATCGAGAGCCTGGAGCACGACCTGGGCTTCAAGCTGTTCGAGCGCGGCCAGACCGGCAGCCGCCTGACCGAGGCCGGCGAACTGATGATCTCCGACGCCGAGGCCGTGGAGCGGGCCGCGATCCGCTTCGCCAACCAGGCGGCCGGACAGCTGCGCGGGGTATCCGGCGGCCTGCGGCTCACCACCAACGAACTGGTCGCCAACACCATGGTGATCCCGGCCCTGGGGCCCTTCCGGACCGCACACCCGGACGTGCAGGTGGATCTGGTGATCACCGACCGGTCTCTGGACCTGGAGAATGGCGAAGCCGACCTCGCCATCCGCACTACCCGCTCGCTGCCGATCTCCGACCTGATCGCCCGCAAGATCTGCGACCACGACATGGCGCTGTACTGCTCGCGCGACTACGCCTCGCGCCGCGGCGTCCCTGCCTCCTACGAGGAGCTGAAGGACCACGACCTGATCGACGTGGGCGTGGAGATGGGCGAGGTGCCCGCCGTAACCTGGATGATGCGCCACTCGGGCGGCAAGCCGCCGATCACGCGCTCGAACTCCATGGGCAGCCTGGTGCACGCGGTGAAAGCGAGCCTTGGCATCGGGGCCCTGCCCTGCACCATCGGCGATGTCGACCACGACCTGGTCCGCTGCTCCGACATTATCGAAGAAGCCCGCGCCACTTCCTGGATCGTGACCCGGCGCGAGCTGAAGGACACGCCGCGGGTGCGCGCCTTCATCGACTTCATGGTCCCCCACCTGTCGAACCTGATCCGCACCGTGGAGGAGCGCGGCCGCCAGCGTCTGGCCGCCGACGCCGACAAGATCGTGCCGTTCCCCACCAAGACCGCGGCGAGCTGAGCGCGCCTACTCCGCCAGTTTCACCAGCATCTTCCCCGAATTCTCCCCGCTCATCACGCCGATGAGGGCGGCCGGGGCGTCGGCGATCCCTTCGCGGATGGTCTCCTGGTACTTGATCTTCCCGGCCTTCAGCCAGCCGCCCATGTCACGCTGGAAGTCTCCGTAGAGGTGCATGAAGTCGGGCGCGATGAAGCCGCGCATCGTCACCCGCGCATAGATCAGGGCAAACAGGTTCGAGACCGGCGACCCGCCGGAATTGTAGCCGGAGATGAAGCCGCAGACGGGTATGCGGCCCAGGGTGTTCATCCGGGATAGCGCCGCTTCCAGGTGGTCGCCGCCGACGTTCTCGAAATAGACATCGATCCCCTTCGGCGTCGCCGCCGCCAGGGCCTCGCGGATCGGCTGGGTCTTGTAATTGATCACCGCGTCCAGCCCGACCTCGTCGCGCAGCCAGGCCGCCTTGGCGTCCGAGCCCGTGGATCCCACCACGTAGCAGTTCTTGATCTGGGCGATCTGGGCGGCCACCGAGCCCACCGCGCCCGCCGCAGTGGAGACGAACACCTGCTCACCATCCTTGAGCGCACCGATGTGCAGTAGGCCGCCATAGGCGGTGAAGCCGGTGCCGCCCAGGGCGTGCATGTGGACGGTGAGCGGCAGGTCAGGATCGGGCGTGAGCTTGCGCAATCCCCTCGGGTCGCTGGTGAAATACTCCCGGAAGCCCATGCCGTTGGAGACCAGGTCGCCGACCTTGAAGGCGTCGGTCTTCGACTGGACCACGCGCCCCAGCGCACCGCCGCCCATGACCTCGCCCAGCGGCTGGTCGACCGCCAGCCGCGGCCGCATGGCTGGGTCGACCGACATGTAGAGGTTCTGCACCAGCACCTCGCCGTCGGCGGCGTCGGGCACGTCGCGCTCGACCAGGGCGAAGTTGGCCGCCGCGGGCATGCCCGTGGGACGGCTGGCGAGGTGGATCGCACGGGATTTGGGCATGGGGGTTCCTAGAAGCTGTCGCCCCAGTCTAGCCGACGCGCCGCCGCGTGCGCGGCCTTATCGCGGCGCGGGACGAAACGTTGCTCGAGCCCCCCCTCGGCGCACAGCTTCAGTTCGATGCCGGGCTTGCCGGCGCGAGGGCGGGCGAGGACGCGGGGCGCTCGGGGCGCGGCGGCGAGATGCGGCCGGGCGGCCACGACGTAGGCGAACTTTTCGTCCTCGAAGGGGACGTCGGCGGCCTTGACCAGCCGGTGGTCGCGGGAGCGGGCCAGGCGAACGCTGAAATGACACCAGTCCGGCGCGGCAAGGGGGCAGGCGGCGTGGTGCGGACAGGGGGCCAGGATCGTCCCGCCCTCGCCGATCAGCGCGTCGCGCGCGGCCAGGATGCGCGCGTAGCCGGCCGGCGTGCCGGGCTCGACCAGGGCCAGGACGCCTCCTGTCGCCTGCCACAGCGCCGCAACCCCCCGGTCCTGCGCGCCGGCGGGAATCTCGGCCAGTGCGTAGCTGGCGAGCACCAGGTCGGCGCCAGGCAGATTGCCGGCGGTGAGGTCGGCGCGCCGCGCGTCGGCGTCGGCCAGCGGCGTGCCGGCGGCCAGCCGCCACGCCAGGTCCAGGAACGGAGGGCTGGAGTCCATCCAGGTGACTTGGCGCAGCGACGGCCAGGTTCCCGCCGCCGCCCAGCTGCCACCGCCGGGCCCGGCGCCGGCGTCCAACAGGGAGGTGGGCGCGAAGCCCGGCGCCATCCGCGCCGCCTCCGCCAGCACGGTCGCCGTGGCGGCGTAGGTGGCGGGCAGGCGGGCCAGCGCATAGGCCAGCGCATCCTCGCGGCCCTTGATGGCCGTGGCGGAGGTTCGGCCCGCGCGGTAGGCGGCCGTAGTTGCGGCGGTGCGCTCCGTCAGGTCGCGCCGCGAGACGCCGGCCAGCTCACGATCGATGGCCGACCTGAGCGCGGCGGGGAGGTCCATCTAGGAGGCGGCGGCGTCGGCCCGCGCTCGGGTCAGCTTGTCGGCCACCGACGGGTCCTGAAGGCCGGACGTGTCTCCGGGATCTCCCGACTCGGCGATACGGCGCAGGACCGGTCGCAGCACCTCGCCGGCCGCCGTCTTGGGAAGCGGACCGAAGATCACCGCCGCCGGGACGGCATGCGGGCCGACCTCGCGCCGCAGGAACCCCTTGATATCCGCCGCCAGGACATCGGACACGGTGATCGCCGCGTCGGGCGTGACGTAGACCCAGAGCGATTCGCTGCGGCCACCGGCCGAATCGACGGCGACGACAGCCACCTCGACAACCGCTGCATGATCCGCGAGCACGCCTTCCAGCTCGGCGCAGGAGATCCGGTGACCGTCGATATGGACCTCATCATCGCCCCGGCCGGCGCGGTTCCTGACGAGATCCTCGACGACGGCGGGCTCCGCCAGGGTCGACGTGTCGCCGATGTTGCCGAGGTCGTCCTCGGCGATCTTGCGCAGGATGCGCCGCATGATCTTGCCCGAGCGGGTCTTGGGCAGGCCGGGCGCGAACTGGATCACGTCCGGCTTGGCGATGGGCCCGATCTCCTTGCCGACAAATGCCTTCAACTCGCTGTTCAGCGCATCGGTCGGCGTCACGCCGGCCTTCAGGGTGACATAGGCATAGATGCCCTGGCCCTTGATGTCGTGGGGATAACCCACCACGGCGGCTTCCGCC
>NZ_CADEGK010000186.1 GCF_902826855.1 uncultured Phenylobacterium sp.
GGCTGGACAGCCGCATGCGGTGCAGCGGCCCCGGCCACTTGTCGGGCGTGTGGCGGAAGCCGTGCTGCATGCCCGCGTTGTCGAGCGCGATGTAGGCGTTGGAGCCGTCCACCTGCGGCCAATACTTGTCCAGCACCTGGTTGGCTGCGCCCCAGAGGCCCTTGCGCTGGTGCTCCGGCAGCACGCGCAGGTGCGAGACTGTGACGATCGTCTTCAGCGTCCCGCCGATCCGCACCGTGTGCCGGGTCCCGCAGGTCATGGCGGCGGGCTCGCCATCGACCGTGGCCAGCCCCACCGTGCAGTCCTCGGTCAGCCGGGCGAAATCGAAGTACCGCTCGCCGCGGTCGAACCAGAAGCGCGTGTCGCCCAGCACGATCGGACAGCGGCGCTCAAGCTCGCTCAGCGTCAGCGCGTCACTCTCCTCAGCCTCGCGCACGTCGAGCTGGAAGTCGTGCAGGCGCTCAAAGGCCAACTGGCTGATCCTGAACGGCGCGGTCTCCTCGACGGCCAGCTTCAGCTTCCAGCGCCGGCCCCGGGCAGCGGTGAGAGTCGCCTCGAGCGCGAACTCCGAGGTCGAGACGAAGCGGAGCTCCTCCAGCGGCGCGCCGACGCGAGCCGCAACCTGACGCCAGTCCTCGCGCACCGCCTCGTCCGTCGTCAGCGCGCGGAAGCCGTCAGGCAACGTGGACCCATAGCGTTCCGTATCGGCCAGGGTAGCGCCCTCGCCCGCGCTGTGCAGCCGCGCCAGGTACCAAGCCGCCTGCCGCCCCGCGGGGGTGGCGGGCGCCTGCGCCAGGACCTGCGCTATGGTGTCGGCCATCACGTCATCGGAAGCTGAAGGTTGTTGGCCGGGACGCTACCCCTGCAGCGGGCTCGGCGGAAGACCGCGACCTCCCTATGGGGCTGGGCCCTTGCGGGGCATGCGATTTTGCCTTCCGATCCGCGCTTCTGATGGACCGGGGGAGGTGGCGCGTGGCGCAGGATTTCGAAGGACGCGTCGCGTTCATAACCGGCGCCGCCATGGGCATCGGGCTGGCCACAGTGGAGCGCTTTGCAGCGCGGGGCTGCCAGGTCGTCCTCGCCGACATCACCAACGACCTCGAGGACACGGCCCGGGCCTTCGACAATTCGGGCAGCCTCGCCACCCGCTGTGACATGCGTTCGCGCGAGAGCATCGAGGCGGCGGTGGCCGCGGCGATCGGCAGGTTCGGCCGCATCGACATCCTGGCCAACGTGGCGGGCATCTACCCCAGCGCCTCGCTCCAGGAGAGCGACGACGCCTTCATCGACGAGATCTTCGACGTTAACGTGAAGGGCGTCATGCGGACGTGCCGCGCCGTGCTGCCGCACATGCTGGCGCAGGGTGGCGGGTCGATCGTCAACGTGTCTTCCGGGGCCGCGCGCAAGGGCCTGCGCGGGCTGACGGCCTACGCGGCGAGCAAGGGCGCGGTCGAGGCTTTCACGCGCGCCCTGGCGGTGGAAGCGGCGCCGACGATACGGGTCAACGTCGTTGCGCCCGGCGTGACCGGCTCGCCTAAGGTGCGCGCGGGGCTGACCGGCGAGAAGGGCCCGACGTCCATTGCGGGCGCGTCGCGGGGCACGCCGCTGCGACGTATCGCCGAGCCGGAAGAGATCGCCGATGCGATCGTCTACCTGTCCTCGCCCCAGGCCAGTTTCATCACCGGCGAGACGCTCAGCGTGAACGGCGGATCCCTGATGACCTGACGCTCGCCGGCGCCATCGGCTTGCCTGACGCCGAGTAGTCATGCTCGAAGGCGAGCCTCATCGAGGGACACCCGCCGTGGCGAACGACATCATCCTGCACCACTACTTCAACTCGCCCTTCTCGGAGAAGGTGCGTCTGCAGCTGGCCATCAAGGGACTGTCCTGGGCCTCGGTGGTCCAGCCCGACGTCATGCCCAAGCCGGACCTGACGCCGCTGACCGGCGGCTATCGCCGCATCCCCGTCATGCAGATCGGCGCCGACGTCTTCTGCGACAGCGCCGTGATCATGGCCGAGATCGAGCGGCGGCATCCGTCGCCCAAGACGGTCCACGGCGTCGACTGGGCGGCCAACTGGTGGGCCGACCGCACCTTCTTCACGCCCACCGTCGGCATCATCTTCGGCTCCATCGCCGACACGGTGACGCCGGAGTTCATCGCCGACCGCGAGGCGATGACCGGCCGCCCGTTCGACCTCGCCGGCATGAAGGCCGCCATCCCGCCGATGAAGGCCCAGTTCCGCGCCATCAGCGGCTGGCTCGAAACGCAGCTGTCGGGTGGCAAGGACTGGGTCGCCGGCGACGCGCCGGGCCTGGCCGACATCGCCTGGTACCTGAACTACTGGTTCCTCAACAGCGCCCAGCGCGCCTTGATGGCCGACCTCCTTTCGGACCTGCCGCGGGTGCTCGACTGGACGGCGCGGATGCGGGCGATCGCCAAGACGAGGAGCTTCACCGAGACGCCCACCGCCGAGGCCATCGCAGTAGCCAAGGCGGCCGAGCCGGAGTCCACCGCCCACCTCGTCCACGACGCCAAGGACCCGACAGGCCTCAGTCCCGGCGCCAAGGTCGACGTATTCGGCGACGACAACCCCGGCGACCGGATCGCCGGCGCCCTCGTCGCCGCCACCCTGGAGCGCATCGTCATCGCTCGCGAAGACCCCCGCGTCGGCAAGGTCCACGTGCACTTCCCGCGCGTCGGCTTCACAGCCGCGCCAGTGTAGGCCTAACCGCCGAGCCGGCCCACAGGGTCGGCCGGCCGCCCGACGATGGCGCCCTCGCGCGGACCCTCGACGCCGCCCATGGTGTTGGTGACCCGGAAGCCCAGCATGGTCAGGGCCCGCTCCGACAGCCGCGCGCGGACATCGTCGCGCAGGGAGAGCGACCAGTTCTCCTGCGCGCGCATGAAGTGGCGGTTGAAATAGAGCAGGATCACGTGGCGCAGGCCGTCGGTGCGGTTGGCGCCGGTGCCGTGCCAGATACGGCTGTCCCAGAGCAGCGCCGTGCCGGCCGGGCCTTCGGCCGCGATGGTGCCTTCGATGGAGAAGGGATCGTCGGGGGCCATGCCGCGCTGGCCGCTGCATGGCGCCAGCCGGGTGCCGCCGTTGGCCTCGGTCACGTCGTCCAGGAAGTAGGCGATGTTCAAGCCGACCATGACGTCGGGGATCGGCGGCTGCACCGAGATCTGGTCGTAGTGCAGGATCTGCGGCTGTCCGCCAGGGCCGGCAATGTTGGCGCTGTAGCTGAAGATGATGGCGTGATCGCCGAGCAGGTCGGGAACGAACTCGTCGATCAGCGGATCGTCCAGCAGGTCCTCGAACTCGCGGCCCTTGTTGATCAGGGTCCAGACCCGCTGGTTCGGCCCGTCGGGTCCGCCGTCGAAGCTGCCCACGCCGGCCGCCTTCTCGCCATCGGCCTGTTGGCGCAGCCGCTTACGCAGGGCCTGCGTCCGGTCCGGGGTGAGCGCGTCCTTGACCAGGCAATAGCCGAACCGCTCCAGGTCGGCCTTGGCGCGATCGCGGTCGGTAGTGGGTTTCGGCAGGGTCGCGGGATCGAAGCTGGACCGACCCCGCTCGACGCCCGAGATCGCGTCGCAGAAGCGCATGGCGGCCGGCACGCTGCCCGTGACCCTGACCTGGCCGAACAGCAGGCCGCTGCGGGGATCCAACTGGCCGTCGATCAGGCGCACGAGGTTGTCCGCGCCAATCGCGAGCGAGGCGGCGGCCTCGCCCGGCGCGGCAGCTCGGATCTGGCCGCCGGGTCCGCCGACGAACACCGGCTCGTCGTCGATCACCAGCTCCACTAGGTCGGCCAGCGATGTCAGCCGCGCGGACGCGCCTCGCAGCCGGTCCAGCGCGCGCTCGCGGCGCGACACGGCCGGGCGCGGCGTGAAGGCATGGTCCGCGCCAGTGTGCGACACAACGGATGGTTCGACCCGCTCGTCCATGGCTGTTCTCCCTGTGCTGTCTTGGAGACAACCACGTTCCCGCCGGAAAGGCACGCGGGCGGCGCGGGGTTTCAAAAGCGCTGCGGCCGGGTGAATGATGGCGGATGAGCGACGTCTATTTCTACGAGCCGGCCAGCGGCCACGGCCTCACCCATGACCCCTTCAAGGCGATAATTGCGCCGCGGCCCATCGGTTGGATCTCGACCGTCAACCGCGACGGCGTCGCCAATCTGGCCCCCTACAGCTTCTTCAACGCCTTCTGCTCCTATCCGCCGATCATCGGTTTCTCCAACGAGCGGGCCAGCGACAGCCTGGCCAACGCGGAAGCCACCGGCGAATTCGTGTTCAACATGGCCACGGCGCCACTGGCGATGCAGATGAGCGCCACATCGGCGATGGTCGCGCCCGGTGTCGACGAGTTCGACCTGGCCGGCGTCGCGCGCGCTCCCTGCCGGATCGTCCGCGCGCCCCGCGTCGCGGAAAGCCCGGCGGCGCTGGAGTGCAAGGTCCTGTCGATCACCAACCTGCGCGACCTGGAGGACAGCCCGACGCGCGTCCACCTGGTGCTGGGTCAGGTCGTAGGCGTCCACATCGACCCGACCTACCTCACAGACGGCAAGTTCGACACCGCCAAGGCCCAGCCGCTGGCCCGCTGCGGCCATCTTTCGGACTATGCCGTCGTGCGCGAGATGTTCGACATGCCGCGCCCCGACCAGGCCGTCCTGGAGCGCGCCATCAAGGACCTCGCCCCCCGCTGAGCCGCTAACGCGCCCGCAATACCTGCATGGCCTGCGCCGCCTTGGGTGCGCCGGCATAGAGGGTGAGGTGGTTGCAGATCTCGAGGATCTCCTCGTCGGTCAGGCCGCTGCGCCGGCCGACTTCGGCGTAGAACGGCAGCTCTTCGAGCGCGCCCAGGCTGATCAGGATGCTGAGGGTGGAGATGCTGCGGTCCCGCGGCGCGAGTTGCGGCCGGGTCCAGATCTCGCCGAACACCCAGCGCGACGAGATGACCCCGACCTCGCCCTCCGCCGAATGCATCGGGCTCGTCAGGCCGCCCCCCAGTCGCGCCAACACTTCGGCGGCATCGCGGTCGCGCTCCGCATCCGATTTCCGGACCGCCGCCTTCCGCACCGGCAGGTTCTCGACCTTCAGCCATTCGCGCAGCGCCGTGTCGATGCGCCGGCTGGACGCCATCGCGGCCGGATAGCCCGCATACGCGGCGACGTGGAGGACGATTTCTTCGACCTCTTCCGTCGTCAGACCATGCTGCAGCCCATTGCGGGTGTGCGCCACCAGCTCGTTCTCCCGCGCCTGGGCGGCCAGAGTCGAGATCACCAGCAGCGAGCGATCCCGGCGGTTCAGCTGCGGCCGCGACCACATGGCGCCGACCACGTCGAAGGCCATGCTGCCGAGCGGGCCCAGGCGCTCGGCGAAGTTCCGAGCGACCGCCTCGGGGTCGGCGCCCGGCGAGAAGTTGCGAAACGTCTCCGCAGCGCTCTCGTGGCGCTCCTCGTAGCTCTTGGATTCGTGCGCCAACGTCTCTCTCCCGGGGGCTTTTGCCTGACCCTGTCAGATGGCCGGCGGCTCGCCAATCCCGGAAGACGCTGGACTCAGCCGGGCACGCTCGGGTCGGGGACCAGGGCAAAGCGCGCCAGGCAGGCTCGGGCGTCGTCGGCGAAGGGCGCCGAGCGGCCCTCAGGCGCGTTGACCAGGACCGTCTCGCACAGCCCGATGCAGCGGCCCTCGAAGAACAGCCCCTGGGCCATCTCGACCGACGCATTGCCGATCTTCGAGATGCCGGTGCCGATCTCCATCGAACCCGGCCAGAACCCCTCGCCCAGGTAGTGCAGGGTCACCTGCGCCACGAGCATCCGCTGGCGCCGCACATCCTTGAACGCGACGCCATAGAACGCCGCCCGCGCGTCCTCGTAGTAGGTGCCGATCCGCATGGCGTTCAGGTGACCATAGCCGTCCAGGTCGCCCACCCGCGTGGTGAGGGTGCGCGTAACCGGATAGGCGGCGAGCACGAGCCGCTGGGGATCCCTGACCTTCATGGCGCCTTCGAGAAGATGCTGCGGGCGCTGTCCTTACCGATGCCGTCAGCGGACGCAATGGCTGAGGTGGCCGGCGGGACGTCACGTCGCGGAACAGGACGCCTCCCGCGGCAGGCAGGCTTGACCGCCGTAAAGCGGTGCGCACAGGTGGCCGCCATAAGTCACCCTGGAAAGCCTCCGCAATGACCGGTTCGCAACTCCGTCCCGAGACCTTGGCCATTCACGCCGGCTGGCGCGCGGACCCCTCGACCGGCTCGGTCGCCGTGCCGATCCACCAGACCACCTCGTACCAGTTCCGCGACGCCGACCACGCCTCGGCGCTGTTCGCGCTGCAGGAGCTGGGCAACATCTACACGCGCATCATGAACCCCACGACCGACGTCCTGGAGAACCGCGTCGCGGCGCTCGAGGGCGGCGTGGCTGGGCTCGCGTTGGCGTCAGGCCAGGCCGCCTCCGCCTATTCGATCCAGAACCTGGCGCGGGCGGGCGACAACGTGGTCAGCTCGACCGACCTCTACGGCGGCACCTGGAACCTCTTCGCCAACACCCTGAAGGACCAGGGGATCGAGGTCCGCTTCGTCGACCCTACCGATCCCGAGGGATTCCGGCGCGCCACGGACGAACGCACGCGGGCCTACTACGCCGAGACTTTGCCGAACCCGAAGCTGGAGGTTTTTCCCATCGCCGAGGTCGCCGCAATCGGCCGACCCTTGGGCATCCCGCTGATCATGGACAACACGGCGGCCCCGATGCTCTGCCGGCCGCTGGACCACGGCGCGGCCCTCGTCGTCTACTCGGCCACCAAGTACCTTGGCGGCCACGGCACCTCGATCGGCGGCCTGATCATCGACGGCGGCGGCTTCGATTGGGAGGCGCACGCCGAGCGCCAGCCACTGCTGAACACGCCCGACCCGTCCTATCACGGGGCTGTCTGGTCGCAGGCCGCGAAGCCTCTGGGCCCCATCGCCTATATTCTGCGCGCCCGCGTGGTCCTGCTGCGCGACCTCGGCGCGGCGCTGTCGCCCTTCAACGCCTTCCAGTTGATCCAGGGCGTCGAGACCCTCGCGCTCCGCATCGAGCGCCACTGCCAGAACGCCCAGCGCGTGGCCGACTTCCTGGCCGCCCGCAAGGGCGTCACCCGCGTCATCCACCCGTCGCAGCAGTCAGGCCCGGCCCGCGCGCGCGCCGACAAGTACCTGGGCGGACGTTACGGCGGTCTGGTGGGCTTCGAATTGGACGGCGGCGTGGACGCCGGCCGCCGCTTCATCGATGCGCTTCAGCTCTTCTACCATGTGGCCAACATCGGAGATGCCCGCAGCCTGGCCATCCATCCGGCCTCGACCACCCACTCCCAGCTCACCGCCGCAGAACAGGCGGCCACCGGCGTGACCCCCGGCTACGTGCGCCTCTCCATCGGGCTGGAGCACATCGACGACATCCTGGACGACCTCGACCGCGCCCTGACCGCAGCCGGCGCCGGCTGACCCAGGCGGCGTCCGGAGACAGGCCTAACCTTCCAGGATCGCGAGCGCCGTCGCCGCGTAGCCTGCCGTGCCGTTCGCCGGTCGTTCGCGCGCGGCGAGTTGGCCGTTCAGCATCCGCCGGTAGCCGCCCTGGACGATGGAGGCCAGCCGGAACACGGCGAAGGCGGTGTACCAGGAGAGGTTCTCCACGCCCTCGCGTCCGGTCCGGCGGCAATAGGCGGCGACGTATTCGTCCAGGGTCGGCACGCCGCTGTCTTCCGGCAAGCCCTCCAGCGAACCCCAGTGCGGATAGGGCGAACGCCACAGGAAGGCGTTGTAGCCGAGGTCGGCGAGCGGCTCGCCCAAGGTCGAGAGCTCCCAGTCCAGCACCGCCACGAGCCGGGGCTCGGTGGGGTGGAACATCACGTTCTCCAGCCGATAGTCGCCGTGGGCGATGCTGGTCCGCTCCGGTGGCGGCAGTGCGCGGCCCAGCGCCGCGATCAGCCGGTCCATCTCCGGGATCTCCTCGGTCTGGGCGTCGCGGTATTGCTTGGTCCAGCGCGCCAGCTGCCGCTCGAAATAGGCGCCGGGGCGGCCGAAGTCGCCCAGGCCCACCGCCGCCGGATCCACCGCGTGCAGCTTGGCCAGCGTCAGGTTGAGCTGGTCGTAGATCTCCGCCCGTTCCCCGGGCGTCAGGCCGGGCAGCGTCGCGTCGCGGAACACGCGGCCATCGATGAAGTCCATGACGTAGAAAGTCGCGCCGATGACGCCGGGGTCCTCGCACAGGTGGCGCACCGTCGGCACGGGCACACCGGTGTCGGCCAGAGCGGCCATCACCCGGTGCTCGCGCTCGACCTGATGGGCGCTCTGCAGGAGCACGCCGGGCGGCTTCTTGCGCAGGATGAAGCGCAGCTCGCCCGAGCGATCCTCGGTGGTCATCACATACGTAGGGTTGGAGGAACCGCCGTGGATCTGCTGCACCCGAAGATCCCTGCCGAAACCTTCGACCGCGGTCGCCAGGTAGGTCTCCAGCCGTGCAACGTCAAAGCCGGGTCCGGCGCCCGCATCGCTCATGGCGTCCCTCTCTTCCGAGCGGGGCCCGCGAGGCCAGGCCCCGCAGGGCCCATGCCCTCACCCCAACATCGGCGCCATGCCCGGCTCCGCCTTGGCCATCGCCCGCTGGTACGCCGGTCTGGCGGCGATGCGCGCGAGATAGGCCTTGAGGTTCGGGAAATTGTCGATCTGCGTCCCGCGAAACGCCCGGCTGGTGGTCAGGCAATAGACCATCATGATGTCGGCCGTCGTCAGATTGCGACCGCCGAAAAACGGCGCCTCGCCCAGCCGCTTCTCTACCCCACATTTCCCAAGTAAGGCGCTGATTTCGCTGTCCTGACCATTATATTTC
>NZ_CADEGK010000187.1 GCF_902826855.1 uncultured Phenylobacterium sp.
TCGGATACAGGCGATCTTCACCTCAAACGCCACGCCACTTGGGGAATGCAGGTTTAGAGGTTGAGGCCCGAGCGCCCGCGCGAGACCTCGATCGAGGGCGTGCGGGTGCGCTGTCGCTCCCCTGCCCCGTCCAGGCCTGTGCCGAATTCCCGCTCCTTCTGAAGCTCGAGCTCGCGGTCCTTCGTGGGCGCAGGCGCCATGGGGTCCTTCGCGGCCGCCCCGCGAGCCGCGTTCCAAAGATCGCGGATGTGGTCCAGCGCCACTGGCTTCTGACCGTCGTTCTCGGCGAGCATGCGCAACACCCTGGGAGCGTCATCGGTCACCATCTGGCCGATGCGGGTCAGGCGCGACCAGTTCACGTAGTTCTTGGTCTCGGCGACCGCCTGGCCCGCGCGGGATTCCAGTGTGGCGATCGGCGCCTCGATCGATCTGCCCTGGGCGCGCTCCGTCGTCATCGCGTAGGCGTAGCTGGTGAAGCTGAGGGCCGGATCCTTGGCGGAGATCTTCTCGCGCCGACCATCCTCATGCACGATGGTCCAGGTCTTCCTGCCCTTCTCGACCACGGTGAACTCCGCGCCGCGCTCATACCCGCGATCCTTGAAACGAGCCTCCCAGACCAGGCGCTCGCCCTTGGCAATCTCGTGTGTGCCCAGGGCGTAGCTCGAGAAGCTCGCATAGCCGCGCCCATGGTCCGCGGTGAGGTCGACGGTTCTCGGCAGCCCGCGGTCGGGCTGGACCTTGAGCAGGTTGTTGCGCAGGTCGATGCCGACAACCGTGGCCCGGTCCGACTGCGTCGCGCCCCGGCCACTGAACGCGGCGTTGAAGACCAGGATGTTGCCGAGCTCGTAGGAGGCGGCGCTGAACTGCTCGGGCCGGGTCAGGTGGCGGTGCGACAGGCGCTCGCGGGTCTCATCCTGCCTGCCCAGTCGCCCCTCCTGCCGGAGCTCTCCGCGCGCGAGGGCCGACTGTAGGGCCCGCATCCGGTTGGTGGCGGTGATCAGCACGGACTCCAGTCCGGCCTTGCGGCTCTCGGTCCAGAGGTCGACCGCCTTTCGCGCAAGATCCACATCCGAGGCGTCTGGCCCCAGGGCATGGACGTGGGGCGCAAGCTTGGCCATCCCCGCGCGCAGGCGGCCCTCGGCCAGGTCCTTCACCCCGTCACGGAGGTTCCTGGCGGCGTTCCGTTGACGCAGGATCGTCTTGATCGGGAACTGCTGGATCTCCCGGTCGAGCACCGCCTTGAACACGTTCCCCGCCCCCGGGCCCCCGGTTTGGCGGGTGTCGCCGGCGATCGTCACCGAGTCGATCTGCAGGATCTTCACCGCGCGCGCGAGGCGATAGCCCGCCTCATTTGTTAGGGTGGAGGCTTCGTCGACGATCAGGTGTGTCTTGCGCAGGGACGCGCGGCGCGCAGCCAGGCGCTCGCCGCCGGCGGCGATATCGCGCTCGACGCTTTGCAGCCAGGACACCACGGTCTGGGACTTGATGCCGGCGCCACGCTGCAGCGCCTTGGCGTGCGTGTTGAAGCTGGCGAGGCCAAGCACCTTCTGGCCCTCGCGCTCGGCGATCTGCCGCACGGTGTCGAACGCGAACGTCTTGCCCACGCCGGCGAACCCCGGAACGGCTCTGAAGCGGTCCTCGGAGATGAGGAACCCGGCCACGGCGTTACGTTGATCGGCATTGAGGCGATCGGCGCCCGCCGTCGCCGCGAGGGCCGCATAGACCTGTTCTGGCGCCAGGATGGGTCGGGCTGCGCCCTTCCCAGCATCGACGGCGCGGACGATGAACCGCTCAACCTCGACGGTGCGCCGCGTCGTGAAGCCGTGGTGGTCCTGCTTGTCGGCGGCGACCACATGCCCATCGCTCTCAAGTCGTCCCATGGCCGACTTGATCCGGTCGAACGTCACGCCGGCGGGCGCTGCGCGGAGCGCGTGGAGGTAGGCGAGGTGGCGGCTGTTCACGGCGCTCTGCTCTTCGACAACCTTGACCCCGAACGACATCAGCCGGCGGGCCTCGAGATCGGGGTCCGATCGCGGGGCGGACGGTCCAAAGGCATCCGGCTTTGTGTTGAGCTTCAGGAAGTCGCGGAAGGCGGCGTTCCAGCGCTGCAGGGTGTCGCTCATCCGCCCCTTCAACGTGGGCGTCACGTCGCGGCCGCCGCCCTCCGCGCGGCTGAGCAATCCCTCCAGGGAAGCCCCGTCAACCTTGGCCGCACGCGCCAGCCAGCCGTCGAGGAGCGCCTCCCGATCGTGCACCGCCTTGTTCTTGCGGGTCTGCTTCTGGACCATGTTCCGCTGGTGATGCGTGACCTTTTGCACGCCGCGCTCGGCGGCGAGCTGGCGGCTGGCGCGTTCGATCTCCGAGGCGCGCTTGCTGAACTCATCGAGCAGGCGGGGGTCCGCCCCGGCCAGTTCCCACTTCAGTTCGCCATGGCGCTCGAGGTTGAAACCATCCGCCATCAGACGCGCCTGCAGCTCGCGGGCGCCGACCTGTGAAGCGACCTGCTGCCACTTGTAGATCTGGCGGGTTTCGAGCGCTCCCCAGGCGCCGGTCTCCGGGTTTTGCGTGGTGTTCGCGGTCGGATTGTGGACGTGAAAATGCGGGTCGCCGGCCCGCGTCGTTCGATGCAGGACCGACGCGTAGACGAGGTTACCCGTGTGCACTTCACGGATGGATCCGTCCTCGCCGCGAACGCGGGTGACGGCATGGTTCTCCTCCAGGTACTGCATCATGGCCTTGTTGGCCGCGAGCACATGGTCCTGCAGGCGGGCTGCGAGGCCAGGATCGGATCGCTCCGCCGCGACGATCGCCAAGCTCACACTCTTGGGCACCGTGAAGGTGAAGTCCCAGCCGGGGTGATGCTTCTCCTTCGTGGAGGCCCCGCTCAAGGCCGGGCCCTCCGGATCGGGGTTCTTTCCGGCAAGGACCGCGTGGAATTCCTCCGTGGTCGCCAGACCGGACAGCCCCAGGGACGCGGCCCCCTTGCCGCCCCATTCGATGCCGGGCGCGCCGGCCTCGCCGGTCACATAGTAATCGTCCTTACCGTAGTAGTTGGCGGCGCCGGCCGCGCTGCGGATGCGGGAGGGTGTCATCATGGCGAGGGA
The DNA here is from genome assembly GCF_902826855.1 of uncultured Phenylobacterium sp. GTDB lineage: Bacteria > Pseudomonadota > Alphaproteobacteria > Caulobacterales > Caulobacteraceae > Phenylobacterium. Next base: position 3,105 of record NZ_CADEGK010000187.1, read on the forward strand.
TCCACTGGCGCGGCGCGCAAGGTCCGCCGCGCGCGTCGGGGGTTAGGACTGGCGGAAGACGTCGAGGCTGGGCGCCGGCGTTCCGGCGTCCGGTGGCGCGTCCTTGTCGGGGCTCTCTCGCCCCTCCTCCCCCGGCCGTTTCCGCCACGCAGCGACACCGACCAGCGGGACGTCCGCCTGGTCGTCTCGCCGGACTTTGTCGTGCAGTTGGGCGTAGGCGCTGGCGGGTTTGGGCCCGGCCTCGGCAAGGCGCTTGGCCTCTGCCTGCATGGCGTCCTCGGTGCTGCGCCAGGCGGTGTGTTCCGGGCCGCCGGCGGCCGCGCCCTCGCCCAGGGCCTCGCCCGTCGCCGGCTGGTCGGGACGCACGGCGCGCGCGCCCTCAGCCGCTGCGCCCTCTCCCTCCACCACCACGCCGTCGGCATCGAACAGCGATCCGTCCGCGGCTCGGCCCGCAGCCGCCATGGCCGGGGTTTGCGCTGGCGAGGCCGCGGCGGCCGGCGCCCGGGGCGCGGCGGGCTGCTTCAGCGACTGGAAGAAGGCATCCACCGGACCGACACCGACGGGGAGGATCAAACCCTCCGCGCGCTTGCGGCGGGCGGTGTAGCCGAAGCGCAGCGTCGAGATCGGGAAGGGTTCGCCCTCCCGCGCGTTGGAGAGGCGGATGAACCCGTGGAACTTGGGTAGGTTCATCACCTCGTCCGGGAGCGCCACGAGTTCCAGCTCCTCGCGCGGCGTCAGCCCCACACCGTCGCGCAGCGTGTTGGCCCCGTACGAGACGGTCTCATCGACGCGACGTGTCTGCCGCCGCCCGAGCTGTTCGGCCATGTGCTTGGCGGTTTCGGGATCCTGGCATCGCAGGATCAGCTTTGTGGCGCACTGGCCGATGATCGTCTGAGCGATCTCGTGGCCGTAGATCTCCTGGATCTGGGAGACCTGCTGCATCCCCAGCACGACGCAACCGCCGTACTTCCGCAGACGCTCGGGCCCGCTGGCCAGGCTGGTGACTTTGCCGAGGCTCGGGAACTCGTCGAGGATGATCCAGGTCGTGTGCCGCGAGCCTTCGTCGACCCGGCCGAGCAGGGCGCTGACCACCAGCTCCGACCAGAAGCTGAGCAGCGGACGCAACGACTCCATGTGCGTTTCAGGCGCGGACATGAACAGGAAGCCGGGGCTGCGCTCCGGCCGATTGACCCACGCGCGGAGCGAGAAATCCGCTCGGTTTCCGGCCAGGTGGACGAGGCTGTTGATGCCTTCCGACAGGACGCTTCGAAGCGAGTCCGTCCGCCCGTTTGACCCGCCGGCCAGATGGGTGGCGGCAGGGGTGTTCTCCACCAGTTTCACCAGCACATTCATCGGCCCGAAGAACACCTTCAGCAGGTCTTCCAAGGTGGCGTCGGGGTACTGTCGCTTCAGCTGGTAGGCGGCGTAGACGAACACCTGGCGCGTCGCCCGCGTCCAATAGGGATCGCCCGACTTCGGCTCCTTGAAGATGCACACCGCGAGCTTTTCGAACTCGGGCAGCTCGTGGGCGTCATTGTACGGCGACCAGCCCACGGAGCGCGCGTCGTAGGGGTTCAGGATCAGGTCGGTGTCGGCATTGAAATGGTAGGTCGTGTATTCGAGCTCCGGGTCGTAGATGATCGCCTGATCGCCGCGCGCGCGGATCGATTCCAGCAGTTTGTGGATAGCCTGGCTCTTGCCGGAACCCGGCGATCCAACCGTCAGCGTGTGCTCGCGCTCGGTGGCGTAAGGGTACGCGACGCCGATGAGTTTGACCGCTCGGAAGGATCGATCCTTTCGGCGCTTCGTCTCGGCTTTGTTGAACGCTTCGACCTCGGCGACGAGGGCGCTGAGCGGCACGGCGCGCTGCCCGCGGATGAAGCGGCTCTTGAGCTTGTCCTCGCCGCTTTGGATGAACCAGTTGGTGGCGATGCAGAGGATGATCACCACGCCGGCGATCCAGATCCAGCCGGCGAGCTGCAGGTTGTGGAAATAGACGTCCGCGTAGGGCGTCATCCATCGCAGGTGAAGCACCTGGTCGTTGGTGTAGACGCGCTCGAACCCGTCGAGGCCCTTCAGCGTCATCTTCTGCGGCCAAGGCCAGCCCCACCAATTGAAGCAGCGGGCCAGGGCATATTGCAGGCCATAGGTCTGCTGCAGCTCGGACGACTTTGCATTGCCCAGCCAGAGGCAGATCGCGCCCCAGATCACCGCCGGGATCGCAAGCCGGCCGATGACCTCGAGGATCATGTCCAGCGTATGATTGAATGTCTGGCCGCCCCGTAGCCAAGCCTCGCCTGTGCCCCGAATTCTACGCGCCATGAAAGTGCCCTTCCCGCTCGATGGAGAAAGGCTGACGTTTGAGGCGTCCCGAGCCGCCCTTGTTCTACCCCGCCCCGAAGACCTCGAAAAGGGCGCGCACGCGCGGATCACCATCGTCGGGCGGGCTGCCGACCTCACCAGGGCGCCGCCTCGGCTCTCCGTAAAGTTGGGCGGCCAGTTTGGCGCCCTGGTCGCGGATCTCGCGGACCTCCTGCGCCGGAAGGGTCTTGGCGGCCACGGCCGTGATGAGGCCCGCGGCGATGAAGGCCTCCACCGCCGCCTGCTGGGCGAAGTAGTCGGTATGCACCGGCCCGGTCTCAAGGATCAGGTTTTCGAGGTGCTGGGTCGGCGTGATGGCAAGCGCCGCGGCGTCCCGTTCGAGTTTGTCCAAAGCGACCGTCGATAGCCGCCAGCCCCGGGTCGGTCGGGCACGGGGTTGCGAGCGACGTGTGGGCATCACCGGTCTCCCTGTGCACGTTTGTGCACGCGCAACCCACTGTAATTCAAGGCATCCGACGTGCAAGCCGAAAACGTGCACAAACGTGCACCACAAATCTCACCAAAAAGCGGCGCAATATCCGCGACTTAGAAACCCGCAGGTGTGCGTGACGTGCCCTCTCCTTTTCCCCACCACGGGGAATGACCGAGCTTGCGAGGTCCCGGGTTGGGGAAAAGGCGGAGCCACAGGTCTTCGGCCGGGACGGCCGTCCGCAATGGACGAGACCCGACGCGACCAGCGACCAACGATGGACCGCAGGCCGCAGGCCAGGTCCGAGCGGGAGTCGGGGGAGGATGCCGGCCTCGCCATCGCCGTCCCGGCCGCGCGCCAGCAAGGCCGCCGGCGACCCCCTCCGCCATGGCGATAACGACCTTGGAAGGTAGGACAAGTCCCCGGTGAGGCGGCCGGACCCAAGCAAAAAGGGGGGAGCCGAAGCTCCCCGGATCAGTAGGGCAATTCTGCCATGTCAAAGTCAGGCGTGGGGAGGTGCTGGCGCTCCCAGGCGAGCTCCGCCCGCATCTCGGCCGCATACTTCTCCATCGCCTCGTCGTTGATCAGCTCGGGGACGTCGCCCCGATCCCAGAGCGGCATCAGCACCAGGTAGTAGCGGTGGAAGGCCCCCTCCCCGCAGTCCAGGTCGAGAAGGAAGGAGCGCCAGTGCGCGAACTGCTCGTCTTGCGAGAGAGCGTTCCAGTCGGCGGTGAGGGCTTCGATCGAGCGCATGTCCAGGTCTCCGTTTTCGCGCCGCTCCCCGTGCGCGGGGTAGGCCCCTCAGTAGCCACCCGTCAGGACGCCTTTGGCGGCCTGCGCGAAGCGAGGGCGGCGGGCCCTCTACTGGGCCCGGGCGCGACGGCGACCGGCGTGCGCCAGCCCCGAAGGGCGGCGTGCGAGGGAGGTTGGGAGCGAGCTCGGCCGCGGCGTTCTCGCTCGGCGGTCAGGCCGGCTCGTGCGCCGGCTTTTGCGTGGGCGCGCGGCGACGCACCGGTTGCGGAGCACGGGTCGGCGCCGTGACCTCGGCGGGCCGGGGCGCCGTACGCATGGCCGCCGCAGCCGCCGGCGTAAGCCCGAAGGCAGGCGCCGTCTCGGGAGCTTGGTCGGGCGCATCCACCTCGCGCGAGGTCGCCGACCAGGCCCCGTAGGCGATGCTGAACACTGCAAGGTAACTCCAGAGGATCCCGCAGCTCAGGTACGCCCAGCCACTGATGGTGGGGTCGACAATCTTGGCGACATGGGTGCCGACGAGAAGAAGCGAAAAGCCGGCGGTGAACAGCGGCCAGTATCGCTCCGAACGCAGCGCCACGAAGGTGGTGACGACGAAGATCGCGCAGTCGATCGGCATGATTGCCCACTGCGGATCGTTGCCATAACGGTAGTTCATCATCGAGAGGATCCAGCCCACGGTCCAAGCGCCGTGGGCGATCTTCTCGTCGCGGCCGCCCCGGGTGCAGACCAGGACCGTGGTCGCGAGCACGACCGTAGGGTAGACCCAATGCGGAAGCTGGTACGTGGACAAGTGGCACTCGCCCTCTCGACCGAGGGTTGCACCTTGGCAGAGCTTTCGCGATCTGAGAACCCCTCCGGTTGAGCTTCCAAAGGCCGGCGAAGCCGGCGCCAAGACCGTGAGGTGGCCGCGAGCCACGGCGGCGCAAATGGACCGCTGCGACGGCCGCGAAAGAGGGCGCGCCGGTCCTCCTGCGGCGACATGGAGGCCGCTCGTCTCAGCGCCCGAGGCTCGGCTTCGACGGGGCCGAGGCCGCGAGCTGCGCTCACGCACGGTAGCGGCAGGGCTCGTTCTTCAAAGCCACCCGGATCTCCGGCGTGATGGCCGCTGCAGAAGGTGAAGACGGGCCTGGCTGGCGAAGTGGCGAGGCCCTGGGCGGTATGGCCGCAGGGCCTCGCTCGAGCGGTCATGGAAGGGGGGTTCGATGACCGCTCAGGCTCATATGGGGCGTCCGCGGCCGTTCCGCCAGACACGAAGAAGCCCCGCCGGCCGGGAGCCAGCGGGGCTTGGCAATTCGCTCGAACCGCTGGCCGTCAGGCCAGCTTGACGATCGCCACGACTATTGAACGTATGGCACATACTGGACAAATGGGACGTTTAGGGTTATCTCTGACCTCGTGATCGAAGAGGATCGTCCCATGACCGCCGCGAACGCTCGCCGCTCGACTTCTCAAGGCCCCGGCAAGATGGCCAGCCCTGTCGCCGCAGATCTGATCGGCATGTTCACCCAGCGCAATCCAAAGTCCAGCCGGGGCGAGCTGAGCGAGGTCGTGAAGCTGGTCGCAGAGTTCAGCGCCACGGCGACGAAACTGTCACCGACCGCGCGCAAGCGCCTGATCGCGCGCAAGGCGCAGTTCAAGAAGCTCATCGCCGAAATCGCCGCCGAGCCGGAAGCCGCGCCGCAAACGCTGAAGCTGGTCGCCAAGGCGCCGGCCGAGGTCAGCCAAGGCGCCGGTCTGGGCCAGGTGCTCTCGGCAGACGCAGGCAGGGCGCGGATCGCGGCGTATGCGACGCCCGTCAAGGTCGAGGATTGGGCGGGCCCGCTTGCGGGCCCGACGGAACTTGAGCGCGACTTTGGCGTCGCCCGCTCCACCCTGCACAATTGGCAAAAGCAGGGTGCGGTGATCGGCCTGCTCGTGGGCGTGCGCAAACACGCCTTCCCGACCGAGCAGTTCGTCGACGGCCGGCCCGTGTCGGGGCTTGGCGCCGTCGTCGAGGCGATCGGCGAGCCGCGCACCGCCTGGCTATGGCTACGTGAGCCCAACCCGGAGCTCGGCGGCGCCGCCCCGTTGGCGCGCCTGAAGGCCGGAGCGACCGACAAGGTCATTGAGGTGGCCCGGTCGAACTTCGCCGGCGCGTGACGCTCGATCCCGACATCCTGGCCGACCTCGCCGT
>NZ_CADEGK010000188.1:0-5236 GCF_902826855.1 uncultured Phenylobacterium sp.
TTCCGTACAGCGGGAGTGCGGGTTGGTGCTTCGAGAATCCATGCCGGTTCGCGAACTCGGCGTCGCTCTCCTGGATCTTGGCGCTGTCCAGCAGCAGTAGCTCCGCCAGGTCCGCGGTCGCCGCCGAACAATAGATCGGACCTCGGTAACCCTCGCGGACCAGCCGCGGCAGGTAGCCGGAGTGGTCGAGGTGAGCATGCGTCAGCACAACCGCGTCGATGGAGTCCGGATCGCGTGAGAACGGCGCCCAGTTCTGGAGGCGCAAAGCCTTCAGGCCCTGGAACAGGCCGCAATCGACGAGGAGGCTTCGGCCGCCAAGCTCCAGGAGATGCTTCGAGCCGGTCACGGTCCCCGCGCCGCCCAGCGATGTCAGCGTCAGTTTGGCCATGAGCCCTCCGATCCCTACCAAGAATACGCGCGTCGACGGCGCCGCCCTTGCCCAAGATCAAAGCTGGGCGAGACGCCAGTTTGCCGCCGAGCCCCGAGAGGACGGGTCAGGTCACGAAAACGGGCGCGAACCCTCCGCCAGGCGTGCGGAAATTGGTCGTCTGGCCTTGATACACCCGTGCGGCCGCCAGCAGCGACGCCCCCTGGTAGGTGTAGAGCCGCACGTCGAGCTTCAGCGACTTGATCTCGCCGTCGATCTTGATCCGCCGTTCGGTCGGCGCGGCCAGTTCCTGGGCGATATAGCCGCCTCGCTGAACCTCCTCCCAGACGCCGCGGGTCATCTTGTCGCCCCGGTAGACCGCCTTTCCGCCGTGACCGCCCGCGGGCTTGAAGAAGTACCCCTTGCGGGCCGACCACAGCTCGTCCGCGTTGCCCGCTGTCACAGCGCGGGTTCGCGGCACCGCCGTGAGGCTCTGCCGCTGGTGGGGTGTCATCTGCCACTTCCGGGCGTTGGCCGCGTCGGACAGCAGCGTCAGGTTACGTTTGTCGGCGAAGAGTGCGTGGTTGCGCGGGTTGGGGGTCAGAACCACAGCGCCGGCGAGGTAGGCTTCACGCAGGGCTTCATGCCCTGGCGCGTCCAGCGAGAAATCGACCAGGCGATTGTAGACGATGTCGATCCGCACTCCGTCCTGGACCAGATAGCCGCCCGCGAATTGCAACTCCGCCGGGTCGACGATCCTCGCGGCCAGGCCATGACGTTCGAAGAAGCGTTGAGCCAGTAGGAACTCCGGAAACAGGTACTGTTCGGACGGCCGGTCATCGACGATGGCCAACATGCGCGGTTCCGCCGTCCGGCCCTGCAACCGCCATTCCGCGAGGAACATGCGCCAGACGGCAAACTCGAAGTCCGCCACCGGCGCCGCCAGCATCGCATCCTCTGCTTCGCGACAGCACGCGCCCTGGGCGCGGGCGAGAAGGGCGTTCAGGAAGGCGCCGCCGGCGTTGGTGTTTACCTCGATAAGCTGCGGTCCAAGATCCCCAAGGTGGAAATCGTAGCCCATGAAGGCCCCGCGCGGCCCAAAGTCATGTCGCGCAATGGCCGGCGCCCACTCCAGCACCTCCTGTTGGTAGCCAGGGTCCACCCCCGCCGCCTCAACCGCGGAGACAACGTCCAGCATCGCCTTGAGATCGGACCGGGCCAGGAACACAGGCATCCCCGCGAACAGGTGCGGCCGGGCGGCAAGCAGGGCCGCAGCCAGGTCCGGATTTGGCGCTTCGGCCCGAATCGCGGCCTGCAGCTTGGCGCTGTCCAAGGTGACGCAGAAGCACTCCCTATTGAGCACCGCGTCGCGGGCGTCGGCTGCGAGTTCGTCACCGGTCATGCGAGCCCTCCTCGGGGGTCGACCCGCTCTGAGCCGCTCGCATGGGCGGCCGACGCGAGAGCGCCCGAGCAAACCAGCACGGGCAAAATCAAAACCCAACGGAAGTCCGAGCCCAGCGCGAAATTCACCGCGCACATCACCGCCACGGACAAGGCTCCGGCGAACCCGAACAGGACAATCTCGCGCGCGTCCACGGCTTCTCGGCGCGCAAGACGTAGGGCAACTGCGGCCAAAAGCATGCCCAACGCAGCCATTTGCCCACCGAGAACCAGGAAGATGAGGTCCAACCACCGCTCAAGTCCGGGCGGTTCCATCATTCGGCTGGGGGCGTTCGCGCCGAGAAAGCGGAGGTCTTCGGGCAGGAGCGGCGGCCGGAACGCCGCGAAGTACGCGCCGAGGCCCATCTGGTAGGCCGCCCAGACGCCAAACAGTGCAGCGGCGGCCTGACGAAACCGGGCGCGCAGGGCCGCCCCGCCGCGCCCCAGGTCGGGTGCGCGCTGCGAACGCGCGGGTCGTCCGACTTGGGCGGGTGTTTCACCCAGTGCGGGGCTGCTGGCGGCTTTGCGCGTCGTCACTACCGTGTCCTCCGTGACCCTTATGCATGAACAGATGCATCAGCGGACAGGCGAGAAAGAGCAGGTAGGGGGCAAAGCCCAGAGCGTGTCCCCAATGATCGCGCAGCAGCCAGAATGCTGCGGCGGACGCCAGAGCCACCAGCGTCATCAGAGCGAACCCTTTCGTCCTTGAGGTCATGACAACTCCTTGCCGCTGCTTGGCGCGGCTCAAGTGGGGTGCGGGCTGCGGGCTCGAGGCGCTCGGTCCGATGGCGATGAGAGGATCCTTTGAGGGTGACGTTCCACCTCAATGGCGCCGCCCACCTTGATCATCATCAAACTGAATCCGGCCCTCTACTGCAGCCTCTACCTTGGGCTCCGTGTCGAAGGAAATTTGCGGTCGCGGAGGAAGTGGCAAATGGCACGCTGGACGTCGGGTGGGGCTACCGTTCGCGCTTCGCATGGCGGCGAGCCAAGCCGAATAGCTGAGGAGACCATCGTAAGGTCGCGCCGCGTCTGCGGCCATTGGGGGTCGCAATCGGCCGGGCTTCCCGGTCAGCCCGCCGCACAGGCGCGCCTGGGAGCGAGGGCAATTCGGCCGGAATCGCGCGTCGAACGAGATAGCAAGATGGCGAGCCGCAGCGTGTGAACGGCGGAGTTCTCCAAGTGTTTCCGCCCAAACCCCAACCTAAACCCCAACTTAATGCGTATTCTAGGTTGGGGCAGCCCCGACGGGGGAGGTTAGACGACTGGTTTTGTTAGGAAAATTGGCGCGCCCGGAACGATTCGAACGTCCGACCCTCAGATTCGTAGATCGCTAATGGTGAAACAAGCAGAAACCGCCTGAAACGACAAATCACAATATTTTCAACCACTTATGAGTTGCGTGCCTTTTCAAGATGATGCAAATTTAGGCAAGAAAACACCGCATCTTGTGACCCCGATGTGACCCCAGATGTTTGGGTCACAAAACGGGCGGGCTGGAGAAAGTGCCTAAGCGCTCGGACCGAAACCTGACGGCGGCCTTCTGTCGGAGCGCCAAGCCTGAGGTCAAGACGACCCCCGCGGGTCCCAAGGCGGCGCGCGTCGCCTACCCCGACAGCGACGTCCGGGGGCTGGAGCTTCGGGTCGCCACCTCAGGCGAGAAGTCGTGGTCCTTCCGATATCGCGACAAGATCACCGACAGGCAGAGCCGGGTCACGCTTGGGCTCTACGACCCGACGGTGGATGACCAGCCAGGCGTCGCGGAAGTGACACGACGCCTGACGCTGCAAGGCGCCCGTGTAGCGGCGCGCCTTCTCCGCGCCAAGGTCGACGCTGGCGACAATCCCGCGGCTGAGCGGCGACGCGCACGAAGCACCGCCAAAGCGCAACCGATCAAGACCATGTCCGACTTGGCGAAGGCCTACTTCCAGGCCTGCGAGACCGGAACACATCGGAGCGGTCGCGGCCGTAAGAAGGCTCCCAGCACACTCACCACCGAACGCTGGCTGTGGGCGAAGCACGCGGAGCCGCAGGTGGGATCCGATGCGGTTGAAGATATCACCCGTGGCCGCATCCGGACGCTGCTGAAGGACATCTTCGAAACCTCCGGCGGCCAGGCGAACCGTGTGCGCGCGCTCCTCTCGCAGATGTTCAACTTCGCGATCAGCGAGGAGCGGGTGGTCATCAATCCCGTCACCCACGTGGCCCGGGTGTCGGAAGCTTCAGCAAGAACCCGGACGCTGGCCGACACCGAAATGAAGACGCTGTGGGGTGCACTCCAGAACAGCGACGAGCTCGTCATCCGGGACAAGAAGGCGGGCGACAAGGTGCTCATCAGTCGGACCGTCCGCATCGCGATCGAACTGGCGATGTTCACACTGCAGCGGCGTGCTGAAGTCTCTGGAATGCGCCGGGTCGAACTCGATCTCGACCGCAAGACCTGGCTCATCCCCGCCGAACGCACGAAGGGTCGGGCGGAACATCTTGTGCCGCTCTCCGACAGGGCGGTGGACCTGATCGAGGAGGCTCTGCGGCTTCAGGCGACCCGAAAGAAGGGGGTGAGCGAGTTCATATTCCCCTCACCTCAGTCCAACGACGCCATCGAGCCCGCCGCTCTCAGCCATGCCATGGCTGATCTGACCGCCGCGCTCGACCTCGACGATGTCCGGCTGCACGACTTGCGCCGTACGGGGGCGACGGGCATCGCCGCGCTCGGGGTTCCGCCCTACATCGTTTCCAAGGTCCTGGCCCATAAGGATGGCGGGGGCGGCGCCGCGATCACGGCGCGGCACTACAATCTCTACGCCTACGCGACAGAGAAGCGCGACGCGCTCGATCGTTGGTCAACGCAGTTGGAGACGCTGCTCGGACTCGGGCAATCAAACCCGGGGCCTAAGGACCAAGACCCCAAGCCATCAAGCACGGCGGCAATGGGTAGTCTCCAGCCGGCAGCGGAGCGGCTCTGGACCGACTTGGTCGAGGCATAGGAAACGCTAAGACGCGCGAGCGCAGGACCATGGCGGCAAGCATGGCGCCGCGCGAAGTCTGCGGCTCACCTGGACCGAACGTGGCGGTCCGCCTGTGGGTCCGTCGCGCCGTCGCCGTCCGCGATCTCGACCGGTGCCGGGCGGGCGTTGTTCTTCACCCCTTGAGAGGCTATTTTGGGGCGTGTTGGTTCACTAGGCCCGTCGGGATGACGCTCAACGCGCCGCGGCGCTGGTGGCGCGTTCGATCACACAGCTCTGCAAGGCAGACTATCGAGACGACGCGAGGGCCCTCGCACAGTGGCTTAGCGACAAGACCGCGGCCAACTTCCGACGATGGCTTGCAGATCCTGAGCTGAGTGTGTTCGTGGTCGAGGGAGATAAAGCGAATCTGCTAGGCGTGGGTATGGTCAGGAATACGGGCATTGTCGAGCTGAACTATGTG
>NZ_CADEGK010000188.1:5246-8773 GCF_902826855.1 uncultured Phenylobacterium sp.
CCTGAGGCTCGCTTCCTTGGAGTAAGCAAGCTGCTGATGCAGACGATGGAGAAGCACCTTTCTGTACTTGGTTGCAACGCAGCCGTGCTGGGTAGAACCTTGAACGCTCGTCGGTTTTACCGGAAGCTCGGCTATCACGAGGTGGGGCCATTGGAGAGCCGCTTTGGCACATTACCGGGAACCCTGATGGCCAAACACATTCCCGCCGCGTAGCCCTGGCCTTTGGCGTGGCGATGGTCGCCGCGACGGTGGGGTTCGATAGAGGCCGCAACTTCTATCCCGTGCTGCTTGTGACGATCGCGGGCTACTACGTGCTTTTCGCCATCGAGGCGGGATCCATCCAGGTCCTGGCCCTGGAGCTGTGGATCGTGTGCGGGTTCGTCTGCATTGCGGTGGCGGGCTTTCGCTGGAACCTCTGGCTCATCGCAGCCGGCCTTCTCGGCCACGGCCTGCTTGACCTGGTCCACCCACACCTTTTGCCGAAAGCCGGCGCGCCGGCCTGGTGGCCGCAGTTCTGTCTCGCGTTCGACCCGGCAGCCGCGGCGTGCCTATCCGTCCGGCTCCTTCCCCCGAGCGCGCGCCCGGTCGCAGCCGAACTCGAAGCCGCTGAATTCTATGAACGCCACGGTCGTTGGGAGGAGGCCTTTGCCCACCTCGAGCGCGCCCACGTGCTCGGCCAAGCGTCGACCATCGAGCATGTACGTGTGCATGTCCGGATGTCCGTTGGGCCTTCGGCGGCGAGACCCACGCGAAGTCCGTGGGCAACTGGTTCGCATCGTCGGCGCCGCGACCAAGACGGCAATCGGGCTCGTGCCGCAGGGCAACACTGGGGGATCGCACGTGAGCGCCTTCCGGCCCATGCCGATCCCGACTGACCTATTGGCAATTCTAGCCGCAACGCGTCGCGCATCCTGGCGCGCTCGGGCGATAGAAGCCTGGAGGGCGGGGGCGTCGGACCAAACCTGCAAGGGCGCCCGCGGTCACTAATCGGCGCCTCTACGCTGAAGCGGGCAGCGCCCCTGTCCCATACGGGCTCGCACCGCCCGTAGTGCATCCGTCCAGCCGCCACCCAGGCCGGTCCAACCGGCTCCTGATTTCACGAACCCTGAAACCTGCGGAATTTGCGGGCGGATTTCCCGTGCTTCCGGAGGTTGGCCCTTCACAACGGCCGGCTTCGGGGGCGCTTCAAGTCCAAGCGCGAGGACGGGACCTTCTCCCGGGAGGACTTAACCTACGACCCCGCTGGCGATCTCTACCGCTGCCCCGGCGGCCAGGAGCTGAAGCGCTAATCGCCGCGCCTTCTCCTCGCCGCGGACCGGGCCGCCGGCCGACGACACGCATCGCTACCGGGCCAGCAAGGCCGACTGCGACGCCTGCGCGCTCAAGAGTCAGCGCTGCCCGAAGACCCCGGCGCGCAAAGTGACCCGCTCGATCCACGAGGCCGCTCGCGACGGGGCCCGCTAGATCGCCAAGACCGACGCCTACTGGACCTCCATGCGCCAGCGGAAGAAGGTCGCAATGCTCTTCGCCCACCTGAAGCGCATCCTGAAGCTGGACCGCCTGCGGCTACGCGGTCCCTGCGGCGCCCGAGACGAGTTTCTCCTCGCCGCCACCGCCCAGAACCTCCGCAAACTCGCCAAGCTGATCCCGGGCCCACTGCCCCTGGCGCCTGCCTGAGCAGTAGCGCCGCCGTGCGCGCTTCATCGGGCCATGCTGCAATCGCCGCCACGACCCGCCTTCTTCAACAACATCAGTCAAACCCGGTCCTCGCCGCGGGTGGCTCACCGCGGCTGAGACTGCTCCCGCACCAGCCACAGCATCACCGCAGCGTGGGTCTCGCGGGCGCGGGTCGGTGGGCCACTGATGAAGAATTCACTGCCCCCGAAGCTCTTGCGCTCGGTCCCCCGGCATGGCAGCGCCAGGAACTACGATCGCACCATGATGGTGCCGATGGGCGGCGCTTAGGCTTGGCGTCGAGGATTTTGGCAAGCCCGCAAGGCGATCAACGCCTCAATTGCCGCGTCGGGGCCGGATCGCAAGCTGATCTCGCTACGCGCCGAATTCGCCGCTTCGACGCGCCTCCTATCGCCGGTCAGAAATCGAACAGGATCTGTTGCGCGATCGCCTGCGCGTGCTGTGATCGGCGGCGGCCTGGTTTTCCTCGCTTGGTCGTCGGAACTCCGGCCGCGCGCGGCGCGAGGGATCGCGCGACCAAGGCTGGCGCGGCGAGGGTCGCGGAGACCTCTCCCGATGACGTCATCGCGACCGGCGGCGCTGTGATTTCGCGCCGCGGAACGGCGGTGGACAGGGCGACAGCGGGGGGTGCGTCGCCGCCGGCGCCTGTCGGGGATTTGACCCGCGCGCCGCTGTGGTCTCGGGAAACGCGCCACGCCTCGACCTCGTCCTCGCGATAGCCGACCCGGCCGGGCGAGATGGCGTAGGGCGCCGGGAACTCGCCGCGCTTCTGCAGCCGCCAGGCGGTCGTGCGGCTGAGGCCTGTGGCGCGGCCCACTTCCTTCCATGGAAGGTAGCGGCCGCCCCGGGCCTCTGCGTCGAGGAAGGTCTTCCAATGGGACATCGCTCACCGCCTCTCGTCCGCGGCGGGGGCGGTCGGTGCGCGCGAGGCTCGGAGGCCGGTCCGCTGGCGAAGCGCCCATTGGCGAAGCTCGCCGCGCGGATAGAAGGGCTTGCGGCGAATGTGCCGACAGGGCGGGCCGTCCTGACCCACCGACCAGATGCGCGCCAGCGTGGCCGGCTTCATGCGGACATTGTAGCGGGCGAGGTACGCCGAAGCCTCGGCGCGGGTCAGCAGGTCGTCGTCGTGCTCGTCGGCCTTGAGCGGAGGGAAATCGAGGTCGCTCATGGCCCGGTCCTCGGGCAGTCGCGGCGCGTCCGCACCGTTCGCCCTGCGGCAAGCGCCAGGTAGCAATCGACGACGGCGGTCACATAGGCCTGGGTCTCCGGGAAATTCGGGATCCGCCCCAGGCGGGCGACGCGGTCGGGCCCGGCGTTGTACGCCGCCAGGGCCAGTCTGAGATCGCCAAACCGCAGGAGCTGGCGCGCCAGGTAGTCCGCGCCGGCCGACAGGTTGGTTGACGGGTCGAACCGGTCTTCAACGCCCAAGGCTTTTGCCGTCGCGGGCATCAGCTGGGTCAGGCCGCCGGCGCCCGCCGGCGAGATGGCGTTCGGGCGATAGGCGCTTTCCACCGTGACCAGCGCATGGAGCAGCTTGGGGTCGAGGCGATGGAGCCGGGCGGCCTCGCCCACGGCGGGGTCGAGGGGCTGGGTGCTGGGCGGAAGCTGAGCCAGGCTCTCCGGTGCGTCGACGGATGGGGTGGCCCGCGTGTCCGCGACGGCGAAGATCGCGCCGCCGGCGGTGTTCCAGTCGGGCTCGGCGCTCGTGGCAGCGCCCGCGAAGAAGACTGCGATCACGCAGCCCAGCAGCCAAGGTTTCACCATCGCCAGACCTCCTTGTAGGCGCCGTCGATCTCGCTCGTCCTGATGGGTCCGAAGTAGCGACTGTCGAA
>NZ_CADEGK010000189.1:0-2688 GCF_902826855.1 uncultured Phenylobacterium sp.
GCGGCGCACCGCTCCGGAAAGCGGAATATGAAGTCCTGCGAGATGTTGCCGCCCATCGACTGCCCCACCAGAGCGACGCGCGGCGCGTCCAGGTGATCGAGCAGGGCGGCCAGGTCCTCGGCGGCGCGCCACGCCGTGAACGGCTCCGCCGCCGGCCTCGACAGCCCGTGCCCGCGGACGTCCCAGCGAAGCATCCGGTAGCGCCGCGTGACCGCCCCGACCTGATCGTCGAACATGCTGTGGTCCGTGAACGCGCCCGGCGTGAACACCACCAACGGCGCGTCCTCCGGCCCCTCGAGCCAGTAGCTGAGGCGGCAGCCGGCATGTTCGAACGTTCTGCGATCGGGCCCCAGGGTCATTGCCGCGTCACCCCATCGGAAGTTCCCGCCCGAGACGGTCCACGCCGACCGCGCCACGGCGCCCGATATCCACGAGCTACTCCAGTAAGATGGCGCGCCGGGCACGATTCGAACATCCGCCCCCGGTCGCCCGGCGCGGCCCCCAGGATGTAGCGGTTGAGAGACAAGATGGCGGGCCAGGCGACCCCAGTCCGCGCCGACGTCGCTCGCTCCGGCGATTAGCCGTCGGTCCCGTCATCCTGATCCGCGTCCCGCGCCGACTGTACGGCCTTGTCAGCGGCTTCCACGGCGGCGTTGGCCGCCGCCTTCGCCGCGGCGATGGCCTTCGCCGTGGCGGTCCGATCGGCGTCTGCCGCGGCCTTGGCGGCGGTCGCTGTCTTGGCGACGGCTTCGGCAGCGGCCGCCGCAGCGCGGTCCGCCGCTTCGAAGGCGACCTGCGCGCTCGACCGGCTATCGGCCCCCGCTTGCCGATAGGCATCCTTCGTCGCGTCCGCCGCGCCCGTGGCGGCGCGCTGCGCCTCCTGGGCGGCGACCTGCGCTGCAGCCCAGGCTTCCGCCGAGCCCGCCTTCATCGCCTCTCGGGTTCTCTCCGCGTTTCGCACCGCCGAATCGACGGACGCCCGGGTCGACGCCCGCACCTTGTCGACCTCGGCACGGGCGCGCGCCGCCGTGGCCTCGGCTTCGGACTTCACCGTCGTGGCGGCGGACTTTCCGGCCTTGATCGGGTCAGGGCCGTCGCAAGCGGCGAGCGCGCCAGCGCCAATGACCATCGAGGCGATGAGCAGAGACTTGATTGACATGGGTGACCCTCAATGGCCGCGCAGGTTTGCAGGACTGTCAGCCATGCTCCGCCAAAGGGTGCGGACGGGCCTTGATTCAGATCACTCGACGTGGGGCCAAGGCCAGCGCACCGCATCGAGCGCCGCGTGTAGAGGCCAGGCGCAAGCGCTTTTCTCCAGACAGGATCTCAGCGCCTCGCAGGCTTGATGGTGGTCAATCCGGCGTCTCGGGTGTTGTGTCATTGAGCCGCCCTGGAGAGAACCATGAACGATCGCCGAGAATGGATGTGGGCGAACGCCCTGGATGCGCTCGTGCGCGCCGAGCGCCTTCACCAGCAGCTCTTCCGTCCGGCCGGCGCGCAGATGCGCACTGCGAACTGGGAGCCACCGCTGGACATCCTCGAGACCGATCAGGAGGTCCTCGTGGTGGCGGCCCTGCCGGGCGTGCCGCCGGACCAGGTGACGGTGCGGATCGAAGGCTCCGATCTGACAATCGCAGGGGAACGGCCGATCCCGCCGGTGCTACGCACGGCGGTGATCCACCGCATGGAGCTGCCGCAGGGACGGTTCGAACGTCGGGTCCAGCTACCCCACGGCCTGTACCACTCGCCGGCCGTCCGGGTTGCGGATGGGTGCCTGATCATCAGCCTCAGCAAGGCCGGGTGAACGACATGTCCGAAATCAGCACATCCGCCTCGCCGGCCAACACCTCCGCTGCGTCTGTCAGCCCTCCAAGCGACGCCTTCATCGTCCTGCCCATGCGCAACCTCGTGCTGTTCCCTGGCGTGGTTGCTCCCGCGATGGTCGGACGGCCCAGCTCCGTTGCGGCCCTCCAGCAGGCGGTGCGCGAGCAGCGCCAGGTGCTCATCGTCCTGCAACGCGATCCCTCGGCCAACGACCCCGACCAGGCAGGCCTTCACGAGATCGGCGTATTGGCCAACATCCTGCGGTACGTCACCACGCCCGATGGAGCGCACCACCTGATCTGCCAGGGGGCGCAGCGGTTCAGGATCACGGAACTGCTGTCCGGCTGGCCATATCTGGTGGCGCGCGGCCTGGCGCTGCCTGAGCCGACGTCGAACAGTCCGGAGATCGAGGCCCGCTTCCACAATCTCAAGCGCCAGGCCCTCGAGGCGGTGGCGCTGCTGCCCCAGGCTCCGGAAGAACTGGGTCAGTCCATCCAGGCCATCGAGGCCGCCGGCGCACTGGCGGACGTGACTGTCTCCTACATGGACGCCAAGCCGGAGGAGAAGCAGGATATCCTGGCCGCGATTGATCTGAAGGAGCGGCTTACCAAGGCTTCGAAGCTGCTGGGTCACCGCCTGGAGGTCCTGCGGGTCTCCGCCGAGATCGGGCGGCAAACCCAGGAAGCCTTCAGCCAGCGACAGCGTGAAGCCGTGCTGCGCGAACAGCTTGCCGCCATCCAGCGCGAACTCGGCGAAGGCGAAGGCCCAGGGCAGGAGATCGCCGATCTCGAGATCGCGATCGACAAGGCGGCGATGCCTCCGGAAGCGGACGCTCAGGCTCGCAAGGAACTGCGGCGCCTGCAG